>NZ_JBSFDD010000009.1:0-298297 GCF_053593715.1 Streptomyces sp. NPDC002125
CTCTTTCGAGCAAACAAGCCGATTCGCTTCGGCCGAAATGCTTCTGATAAAGTCGAGCCCCGCTTGAGCGGGGCCCGCAACAGCGGGTTGGTTCCACGATCAGACCTGGCCTCCCAGAGCCAGGGCCTTGACGGTCACACCGAAGACCTTCGAGGCCACATCGGTCACCGTCGGCACGTCCTCCGGCCGGGGGCACTGACCCACGATGACCGATGCCGCGAACATCACGCCCGCCGTCTTGGCCACCGTCGAGGCGAGCAGCAGCTCACGCATCTGGGGAACCCACACCCCAGTACCACCGTCCTCACGGTCCTTGGCATCCTTCGTGCGCAGGTTCTCCGCGAGCCTGATGAACTTCGCCGGGACGCCCAGAGCCTTGGCCGCGTCGAGATCGGTGGTGACCTCCACCGGGACCGCGAAGCGGGACACCAGGGCGTCATCGAGCTGCCGCACGCCGATGCCCTCGGGGTTGTAGCCGCACAGCGCATAGAACCCCGGCGCGGCCGTCACCACCGGCGCGTCCGGCTTGTCATCGAGGCTGAGCGTCCCGCGCCCGTCGAGAACCGAGTACAGCACGGCCAGAACCTCAGACGGGATACGGGTGATCTCGTCGACGAACAGCGGACGCCCCTCCTTCATCGCGCGGGTCAGCGGGCCGTCGGACCACTTGAACGTGCCATCGTTCTGCGGCAGGTAGGAGCCCACGAAGTGGGAGACGGTCATGTCACCGTGACCGTTGATCGTGATCAGGTCCCGGCCGAAAGCAGCCTCCGCCAGCGCGGACTTGCCGGTGCCGGGCAGGCCGTACAGCCGCACCGGGATACCGGCAGTGCGCAGGTGCTTGAGCAGTGCCACGTCGTGGTGGCCGCCCAGGTCACGCGGCCGGTAGATCTGGCCGTTGGGCCGGTAGTACTCCCGCTCACCCTTGATCATGGCGTCGCGCTGGTCGGCAACCTGAGCACGGGGGGCCGCCGTGGCAGGCTGCGCAGCCTGGGAGAGCTGACGCTTCACGAACATCTGCGCGAGGGTGCGCGGCTCATCGGCGCGAACGTGGGCACCGGACGGGCTCTTCGACTCCACCTCGAAGTACTCGATGGTCTTGCGGGGGTCCTTGGAGTCTTCCTCGCTCAGGCCCGAGTCCTCGATGAGGATCGGCTGAATCAGAATGTTGGTGTAGTTCTTGCGGCCGTGCTTGTCGGCCCACTTGCTCCGGAGCGCCCCCCAGGCGAGCTTGGCCAGCTCG
Organism: Streptomyces sp. NPDC002125; assembly: GCF_053593715.1. Lineage (NCBI taxonomy): Bacteria > Bacillati > Actinomycetota > Actinomycetes > Kitasatosporales > Streptomycetaceae > Streptomyces > Streptomyces sp. NPDC002125. The sequence goes on from NZ_JBSFDD010000009.1 coordinate 1,244, forward strand.
TTCGGGTTCCTCGTGCCGGTTTCACCGTAGGCACCGGCCCGCCGGTACACCGGCTTGGTGTGCCCAGCGCTCGCCGTGTGGCAGTAGCCGTTGGACGTGGCAACGGCGACGTACGTCTTCTGCTGCGCGCTGGTGAGGTCCTGGACCTTGAAACCGAGAAGGAACATGGGGCTCTCCGGGTGTCTCGTTCGGGAAGGGATCTTGCGATGCCCTGAACTTATGAGAACTCCGGCAAACGCCCAACTTCGGGCTGTCCGGCGCAAGTTGGGTCCTTTCAGACGCTCGTTGTAAGCCCGTCAACGGCCTGCCGACTTCCGAGCTTCAGCGGCTTTGGGCAGCTCAGCGGGCTGTGAGTCACGCGTCGTTCTTCAGGCACGATCCACGATCCACGTCGGTGGCCAGACGCCACCGACGGCAGCCGGCGGGAGGGTTCCGCCGAGCTTGCGGCGGTGCTGTCCGCGGCGTATCCCAGGCGCCACAAGGCCTTTTCCACCTTCAGATTCTTGGATTCGCGGCGAGTCGTTCCGAGGCCGTGGGCGGTGGCCCAATCAGGGCGCAACGAACCGCCGACTGAAAGGCCCCCGCGATGACCGCCCGCACCAAAGCGCCTTTGACCTCCCCCTGGGACGACGTGACGCACCCGGCATGGCTTGGCCTGTCGGCTCGTACCGGCGAATGGCTCTCGGCCGTCTCGGAACGTGACGACGTGATCGCTGTCGTTCACCCTGGCGCTCCGGAGAGCAAGTACGCGGAGTTCTACCCGGCGCTCGCCGAGGGGCGCTTCGCCCCGGACCAGCTCCTTGAGGGCCAGCCGAACCCGGCGCTGATCGACCCGAACGCGTGGGCCGACCGCTGTGCACACCCGGCGTTCGCCGGTGCCATCGCCCACGAGGCCGCGCACGCCAAGCACACCAAGTTCGCTCCCACCCGGCAGCACAGCGCGTCGGCCGTGCGCTGGGCCACGATCCTGGAAGAGCCCCGCATCGAGCACCGGCTGATTCAGGACCGGCCGGGCGACCGGGCGTGGCTGCGGGCTTCTACCCGCCACGTTCTTCTGACCGGTGTCAGCGGCGGGCACGATGACAAGTCGGTGCCGGGCGCAGTGCACCAGGCAGTGCTCATCCTGGGCCGCGCGGCCGGTGGGGTGCTGGACGACGATGAGGTGCAGCCGGTCACCGATCAGGTGACGGGAATCCTCGGTGACGCTGTGATGGCGGAGCTGAACGGCATCTTCCGTGAGCTGTTCGAGCTGGACGACGACGACCAGGACGGGCTTCTCGCCCTGGGAGCACGAGTTGCCCGCCTCGCGCAGGACGACACGGACGACGACCAGCAGAACGGCGAAGAGGGCGGCAGCGGCCAGGGCCAGGGCGGGGAGGGCCAGGGCGGGCAGGGCACTGGCTTTCCGTCGGGAGGCACTGGGCAGGGAGGCTCGGGCGACGCCGAGGACGGGCAGAACGATAGCGATCCGATCACCGTCATGATGCCGTGCGGCGCAGTCACCTGGGGCGACCCCTCCCAGGCCGAGAACGGCAGCGGCGGCAGTGGCGGCAACGGCGACGGCAACGGCGACGGCGACCAGCAGAGCACCCCGTCTGTGGCGGAGCGCGTTGTCGACCAGATCGCGCGCGCCGCTGTGGAATCGGCGCGCGCGAAGATCGCGGTTGTTGCCCTCCCGAAGCGGCCGGACTACAGCGGCCACCAGGCTGCGCAGAAGGCTGCGCAGAACGTGTTTACCGGCGGCGGCGTCGGCTTCCGGCAGATCAGGGTTCAGCAGGTTAAGCCCGACGAGAGCCAGCAGCGCCAGGCCCGCGCGCTGCTCAACGCTCTGGGCAAGGCCCAGTACCGGGATGTGAACCGCACGACACGCGCCGTCAGCGCCCCGCCCGGACGCATGGTCATGCGGGAGGTCGTACGCCGCGAGGCGCAGATCCGGGCTCGCACGGAGGTGTCGGCCCTGCCGTGGCAGCGCACCTCTCGCCGTCAGGAGGAGAACCCGCCTCTCACGGTCGGCATCAGCCTGGACGTGTCGGGCTCGATGGGCCCCTGGATCGGGGCGGTTGCCTCGACCGGATGGGCTCTTGCCCACGCCGTGGCGTCTCCGCGTCTGGCGGGCACCGTTGCCTCCGTCGCCTGGAACGGGTACAACCGCTCCGACATAGCCACAGCCCTGATCAAGCCGGGTAAGCGGCCCCTCACCGTCCCCGTGCCGGTCATGGGCGGCGGCTCTGACGGCTGCGGCCAGTCCCTCTACGCGCTGGACGGTGCGCTGAACCTCACCGGCAAGTCCGGCGCGCGTGTCGCGGTGGTCATCACCGATGGGGACCTGCCCAACACGCCGGATGTGCAGCGGGCGGCCGACCACCTCACCCGCGCGGGCGTGCTGCTGCTGTGGCTGAGCGTCAAGGACGGAGGCTGGGCTCCCAACGGCGCTCACGTCGAGTACCTGAGCGACCCCACGAACTTCGGGCCCATCGTGGGCCATGCGCTCGCCCGCGCGCTGACCAACGCCTGACCACCCCGAGGGGGCCGCACGAGCGGCCCCCTCGGTTTTCCGCGCCCGCCCAGCCAGTCAGCCGGCGCGGGCTGCGCTGTCCGCTGCGGCCGCGACAGTCGGCGGACGGACGCCACGAACAGGAGTAGCCACCGTGACCCCACCCAAGGACCCAGAAGTTCCCCGAACTCATGCCCGGCACCACCCCAGACTTCTGCGGGGTCAGGGCCGGCACCTGATGAACGCCGGCTACCTCAGCTTCATCGTGTTCGGCATAGGCGCCCTGACGCTCACGGACTGGGTGCGCGGAGCCGACGGGTGGATCTGGCTGCCCGCCGTGGTGCCCGTGACCTTCGTGATCGTCGGAGCAGCGGTCCAGACCCGCGACGAACACACCAGCTGACGGCGGCGGACGGACGCCTTGAGCAGCGCCCGGCCTGTCCTGACACAGGCCGGTGACCAGCTCCAGCCCGCCCTCCGCCGCCCGGCATTCGCGACCAGATGAGCTTCTACCGCCGCGTTCGTAGCTTTCGGCCACGGTCCCGCCTCCGGGCGGCTCCGTGGACCCCCGCCGCCGACGACCAGGTAGAGCCATGCCGAACTCTCACGCACGAGCACTGCGCACCCACGACATCAACGAGGTCTTCGTTCAGGAGCTGAAGGCCCGCGAGGACCAGCTCCGCTCGAACCACGTGTGGATCGCTCCCGTTCTCGACCAGCTCTCCGGCGGCCGCGTGGTCACCCCGCCGCGTTACGTTCCGGCTCGCTTCACTCTTGCGGACCAGGCCGACCTGATCGACGAGGCCTCTCACGTCGGCATCTACCGGATGTGGGCCCGGCGCGGTCGGGTGACGTTCGATGTGAACGAGCACCTGGCCGCCGAGCTGTATCGGTCGACGTACAAGGAACTGCCCGGCAGGATCTTCGACCACTTGCCCTACATCAATCCGCTGGTCGTCCTCCCGGACCCGTGGCCGATCCGCTACCAGAAGTCGGACGGGCTGGTGCGAGGCTTCTTCGTCCACGGGTACAACCAACTGCCCGAGCGGCAGACGTACACCGACGAAGACATCGAGGGCCTCGGTCTGCTCTTCGTCATCGACCTGCTCGACGACGACACCGGAGAGGTGCGGCACCAGACGTACATACGCCTCCACATCCCCACCGGACTGCGTCAGTTCACCTTGAAGCAGGCGGTCAGCTTCGCCGCAGCGCGAGCGGAAGCCCGATGGGCGCGCACCCCTGAAGAGAAGCCGGTCCTTGCCCTGTTCGAGGCCCTGTTGAAGCCCGCTCTCAGCATCTTGGTGTACCTGTGCTGCGACAACCGGGACGTCATCGAACCTCCCGTCGTCAAGCCCACCCGCAAGAAGCGCAAGAGGCCTGCGCCGCGCGACCGGGACCCCTTCTTCGTTGAGGTCGGCTGGCGCGTGGGACCCCGCCTCCACGCGGCCAGGCGTGCTGCTGGAAGGGTTACGGAAGGCGATGGTGTGCCCTCCGGAGTGCAGCGAGCGCCGCACCAGCGGGCCGGGCACTTCCACCGCTACTGGACCGGCCCGAAGCGGACTCAGGAGGTCACGATGTTCGTCGAACCACACTGGGTCAACTTCCATCTGCTGCCAGAAGACGTAGACCCGATCACCACGGTCGTCCCGGTGGACCCGCAACGGCACGATCCGCTCCGCAGGCGCGGTCTGCGCAGCCACACCGGGAAACCGTCGAAGGCGTTGGCGTACGCGGCGTGACCGGCGCACGCCGCCAGCCCCGGGAGGAACCCCGGGGCTGGCGGCCGTCGAGGACCTGATCTGGGACGGACAGGCCTGTCCGTCCCCGCCTCCTCGTGCCGTCCCTGCACCCCGCTGGCTCCGCGAGCCGGCGGCGCCCCGGGCTCAGGGCCGCCGGTCGTACCGATTGGAGGATGAGAGCCGCCCGGAAGGGCGCCCCGTCCGCGGGCTGTGGACGGCCCGCCTTATGTGATCGCAGACGCCGATTCGCCGTGCCGTGCGCACCTGAGGTCCTCCTCGTACCTTCGCTCCCGCCCCGAGGCCGGCCGCGCAGATCGCGGTGGCGCCCGAGGGCGCTGAACCCACTCGATCCGCCTTGGAGCCTTGACCATGTCTGTGCCGACACATACGCCCCGCTCGGTCGGCGTGCCCGGCATCGGCACGCTGACCATCCTCGACACCGTTCTGCCCCACGGGCGGGTCCGATTCAAGGTCACCGGACCGCACATCAAGGGCACCTTCATCGTGGCCCCGGAGGCCAAGCGAGGTGGCACCGTGCTGCCCACGACGGTCCAGGTGCAGTACGGCGACGGACTCGAGCCGCAGACGTACTACACACCGCGGCCCGACGAGCCCGTCGTCTACCGGGTCGGCGTCCATGGCCACACCGCCGGGCTCGACCCGGATACCATCCCGACGCGCTACTTCCTGGGCCCGTACGCCGTAGCCTCCGGCCGGACGTTCCTCACCGAACGACTGCCGGACGGCACCCGCCGACGTACCGAAGCCGTGGTCCGCTGCCTCCTGGAGATGTGGCGCGGCCGCGACGATGTCGCCGAGCTGAAGCTGGCGGCTGCGGTCGCCCGAGCAGACGAGCACGCAAGGTACGAGGAGCAGCAGGCCGACCAGCTCGAGGCCGAAATCCAGAAAGTGACCGCCCAGCGAGTCTCGGCCCGCCGAACGGTCAACCAGCTCACCGGCATCCTGCGCCGGCGGGCCGGCGCTGTCCTTCCAGCAGACCCGACCCCGGTGAAGGTGCCGTTCTTCGACCGTCACGGTCACCAGATGGGCATCCTGACCGTACGAGAGACCCCCGCCCCGGCCGGCACACGGCCTGGCAGCGTGGTCTACAACGTCCAGGGCGCCAGGGTCGCCGGATCGTTCACCGTGGAGCGCTACCGGTACAACAACACCCCCTGGCCGGAAGGGATCAACATCACGTACGGGATCCCGACCAGCCGCTACGGCCATGAAGCACGCGACGAACCGACGATCAACACCATCCGACTGAGCGGCGGCTGGAGCAGCAGCGGCGACACGGGACGCATCACCCTGACCACCCCCGAGCGACTGCCGGCCCGCATACGGCTCTCTCCCACCACCGGCTGCTCCGCACCGGTGGCCACCGAACGACGGGCGTCCGGTGTGCTGCGAGCACTCGCGTTGCGGTATCTCGCGCGGCCGGACGCAGAGGCCCTGCACCTGGCCGCTGCCAAGGACCGCGCCCCGGCGCTTCTCACTGCCACACGGCAGCAGCTGAAGGAGCTGCGCGAACAACAGCAGAAGCTGACCCGGAAGGCGGCCGAGCACCGCAAGCGCGCCGCGCAGTACCGCGAGCTCCTCGCGCCTCTCCGCACGCTGCCGGATATCCAGTCGGACCCGTCGGTGACCATCGCCAAGCAGGAGGCGCGCGGCGGAGCTGGTCGAGCAGACGTGGGCAGACGAAGGCTGAGCTCTCCCAGGATGCTGAACGCCCGCGGCCGCGACTCGATAGGCCCGCGGGCAGCCCTCGGTGATCAGCGACGATCGACACCGGCCGTACGGCCAGGGTGAATCCTGCGGTGAGCCAGATGCAGATCATCTTCCCAGACGGCTCCCGCCTGCCCGGGCGGGAGCCAGCGCGCTCCAGTCGAGCGCGCTGTCCGGCAGTACGTGACACCGACGCGCAGCTGCGGACGTGTGCTGCCGGACATCCGGAAGGGGACTTTCGCGGCGCCGACGGGTCGTCCGCCGAGGCTGCCTACCTTCAGCTCCACAAGACAGCGGCTGATCCAGAGCAGCCCGGACCGAAGGAGCGCCACATGAGCACGGCGATACTGCAGCCCACTGACGAGGTCGTCATCTCCACCGTGCGGACCCCGGACCTTACCCGCCCGCACCGCGTGCTCCCCATCGGTCAGCAGCACATCGACGACCAGGCCCCCATGGGCCGGTGCACCGTGTGCGACGCCATCGGAGAGTGGAACGCACTCGTCGACCTGGCGCCTTCCGCGTACGGCTGCCCCGGCCGTCCGCCCTACGGCGCCTGAGTCACCGTCGGAGCGCGGCCCCCGTGCACCGCGCTCCGCAGGCCTGCCCTCCGCTGTCCGCTCTCCCCTGAACCATGGGCACCTGCCCACGCCGCCTGGCCCCGGCCGGAACGCCCACGGCCCAGCAAGGGCTTCGGCTCGAAACACCTCACCCCGCTCACCCGCCCTTCAAGCGGCTCTCCCCGGTTTCGCGCGCGCTGAGGAGATCGGGCCGTGTGGTGCGAATCTCCACCTCGTCAAAGCGACCCGACCCCGGAGGACACATCATGCGTAAGCTCGCCCTGATCCTGGCACTCGGTCTCCTGTGGGCGGCGCTCCCGAGCCTGGGCATGGTCCTCTTCAGCATCGTCTGCTCCGTGATCAGCGCCGTGCTGGTCGTCGTAGCGCTGGTCAAGGCTCACCTGGCCTTCATCTGCTGCATCGGCGCGGTCGCTGTGCTGGCCCGCACGAACCCCACCGCCATTCCCAGGGCGACCCGCTGGCTGGCCCGCGCGATTGCCGACTCCGTCGCGGCCGTCATGCCGCAGAAGACCGACAAGGCCTGACAGTCCCGGGCCCGGCAGGGACGACATCTCGTTCCTGCCGGGCCCGGGCCCCGCTGCTTCCCGATCGAACGGCCCGGCCGAGGGAGAGATGTTGCAGGTCACCGCTACGGTCACGATGACCGATGTCACGCGGTACATGATCGTTTCCGGCGCTCCCGCGTATGTGGTGATGGACGGCGCCGACGTGGCATACGTCCTCGACCCGGAGGCGGTCGTCATCGAGTACCGCAAACGGACCGGTGAGGCGGCCTACATGCCGTTCAAGGCCACTGTGACCGGCTATCGCCTCGGCCCGGAAGGCCGCATCGGTGACGATCGGGCGTCCGGCTGGCAGATGCTGGGAACCTACGAGCCCGACGAGACTCCGCAGTGGCTGCGAGACCTGGCTGAGCGGCACAGGCCCAGGCACAGCGACCTCTAGACGTGGGAAGGCCGCATGGCACCGCTCGGCGTCAGTCCGCCCACACGATGCGGAGGATGATCACGAAACGCTCCTTGGCCTGCGCATGCCGCTCCGGATCATGGACCTGGTAGGGGATCACCAAGGAGCCCTCCGCCGCCACCCGGTCCCACTCAGGCCGGCTCGGCGAACGAGTCGACCCTGCCCGGTACGGATCGGCGATGATCCGTCGGATCATCGCGTCGACGGCATCCTGCGGCGTCGGGGCGGCGGGGTGATTGGTCAGCTCCTCGTACTGGGCGCGGGCCTGCTTGGACGGGGCCCACGGCCACGTTCCCGGCGGTTGTGAAGGACGGCCGTCGTTCTCGCTCACTGGCCACTCGCCAGCGACCACGGCTCCGCGAGGTCCAGGTCGCCAGCCATGCCGGCGTCGCTGTCCGAATCCAGCTGCGCATCGCGAGCGGTCACCGCCCGAGCCCACCACTTGTCCCTGAAGGCAGCGACGCGCGTGAGGTCGTCCAGGTCGAGGCCGTCGCGTTCGGTCTCGAACGCCGCCACCTGATCGGTAGGCAGAGCCTCCCGGATTCCGCGCAGCGTCTTGCGGGGGTGCCGCGGTGCCGGCTCTACGGGCTGCGCAGTCATGGAGACCCTCCTTGTCCGGGCGGTGGATCGGTTCGCTCCCCGCCAGCAGGCGCGCCTTCGAGGATATGGCCCGCTGGCCCACCCCTTCCAGTGAACGCCACCAGCCGCCCGAATTCGCCAGCTTTCCGAGGATGCGCCCTCTGACGTCTAGCTTCGGTGGCGCAACCCCGACCAGCCCCACCGACCACTGGGAGCACGCCACCCGCATGACCCTCACGATCTACGCCCCCGCCCTCCCTTGCGGCCGGTTTCCCGCTCAGTGCACGAACGACGGCACCACCGAGCACGCCGCCCACGACTGGAATCTTCCCGGTGCCACCCACGCCGGGTGGCACTGCTACGGCTACAGCACCACCCCCGACGGCACTCGTGTCGGCTGGGCCGGCGGCACCGAGGAACCCGGCGACGCCATGGACCTTTGCCAGAACAACCCCGCCACGCCTGCCGCCAGCTGACGCGGGAGCCCACTACGGAGAAGGGAGCTCATGAACGCACTGACCGGCGACGCCCTCCTCGTCCTCGCCTCTGCCACCCATGTCACCGAGCTGGGAGACACCTCCGCGCAGGACGCGTACATCCAAGACCGCCTTGGTCTGCCGACCGCCACGTACTGGAGCGTCCTCCAGGACGTGCTGGACGACCCTTCGGCCACGCACCATGCCCCGGCAACGATCACAGCCCTGCGGGAACGGCACGGGCGACACGCGTACCCCACCCCGTGATGACCGTGCTGGTGGTCTGCCTTGCAAAGCAGACCACCAGCACGGTCCGCCGCTGCTGACCGGTTCGCTTCGCAGCATGTCGCTGAGGCACCAAGCAGGACCCCGCCGACCGGAGCGTCCCTGATTCGCGTGGGGGCGCTCCCTGAAAGTGGCTGCCCCTAACCTCGCCGACGTCCGTTTGCCCAGAGGGAAAGGCCTTCTCGGTTGAACACCATCACCTCCGCAGCATCCTCTGCCGATCTCGTCACTGTCCGCCTCATCCGCGCCTCAGGACAATGGAGCTTGGAGATCTACGACGATCAGCGCACCCGTTTCTCCGTCTGCAGCAGGGACGAGGCTTCGCCCGAGCCACCGACCGACACGGCAGCGACGCTGCTGCTGAACACACACAGCGTGCTGGTCCCCGATGGCGCCGTCTGGGCGCACCGGGCACCAGGCATCTTGGAGGTCCGCGCGCGCCGGATCTGAAGCGAGCCCGCCCGGGAGCCTGGCAGAAGCCAGGCTCCCGGGCTCGCAGGTGCTGCCCGTTTCGCCGACCGCGGGACCTGTCCGGCCTTCCCCAAGCTGAAGGAGCGGGCGGCGCCCGGGCCTATGCGGATCCGTCTGCCCGTGCGGCGCCGGATTCGCCGCAGCGGCCACCGCGGGGGTGCCCTCTGGTCAGCTCTGGCCACAGAACAGCCCTCCCCGCATCGGAAGAAGCCTTCGATGAGTACAGCCGCACCAGCAGCCGTCCCGCCCATGCCCGCATCAGTCACGCCGGCTGCTGAGCTCGACGACACGTCCATCACGGACGAGATCGCTGCTCTCCTCCAGTGGGACCGACGGCATCTCCTGGCCACTGGTGAAGGGCCCCACATACCCCGCGGTGAACCGAGCCGCATCGCCGTCTGTGCTCTCGTCGGTCGCCTCAGGGAGCTCGAGCGAGTTCAGAAGCAGCGCGCGGACGACGCCGCGCGGGCGGCGTTCCAGAACCAGGAGATCCAGCGCAAGGCTGACAACCAGGCCCGTGCGAAGTTCGGGCCTCTCATCCGTAGCAGCAGTGGCTCCTACACGTACGTGGTAGCAGCGGACGGCCTCGGTGAGCTCGGCATCGTCAGCCGGCGTGGCGGAGGCAGGAAGTGGCGGTACCAGCGGGCGGGCACGGGTTCTTCCGGCCCGGAGTTCGACACGCGCCGCGAAGCCGCCGGAGACCTCGTGTGGCTCGGAGACCTTGCCGCTGAATCCGCTGCACGTCAGCAACAGCAGGACGCCGCGCGCACTGCAGTGCCCGAAGGATGGACATGGGGCGACTGGGACGATCTCGACGAGGACGACATCATCCGTACCCCGATGTACGGCCGGGCCGAAGACGGAACGCTGTACCCGCGAGCGTGGCGCCCGGCCGCGGAGGTGCTGGCCGTTACCCGGCTGGGTAACGGCTGCGTGGTCGTATCCCTGGCCGGCCCCGGAGGCTCGTACGCCGATCCGCTGTTCGTCAGCAGCCAGGACATGAAGGACGTCGGATTCCTCTGGCCCGCCGGTCGTACCCGGCCGACGCCGCGGCCTTACCGCCACAAGCTCCGGATCCGGATGGCCGACATCGCAGACGACATCGCGACTGTCCAGCGCCGGCTCGGCCCTACGCCCGAGATTCGGAGCCTGATGGAGTTGGTCGGCCGGCTGGAGCAAGCACGGACGCCCGACCTTTTCGCCGACCTTCGGCGGGTGGAGGTGGGCACTGCGAAGCTCCGGGCACAGGTCAGCGACCACGAACAGTCTTACGAGGTCCAAAGGATCAAGAGCTGGGCGGTAGCCGCCCACATCAAGGCTCAACAGGCCCTCGGAGCGTTCTCCGCAGACCCGGGCTTTGCATCGGCGGTGCCGACCGCCTGACTGCCGGAATCCCCGAAAGGTGACATTCATGCGCTCGAAGCTCGGACTTCTCCTCGCACTCGGCCTCCTGGCCATCGCCTTCCCCAACGCGACGATGCTGCTCTTCGAGACTCTGTGCATGATCGTCAGTGCTGTGATGATCACGGTCGCGTGGGTGACCGCACACCTATCGCTCGTGTGCTTCGTCGGCTCCGTGAGCGTGCTCCTCTACTTCTTCCCCGGCACCTTCCGGCGGGCCGCCCAGTGGCTGGGACGAGCCCTGGCCGATGCCGTGCGCACCGTGTTTCCCCAGCAGACGCAGAGCCCCACCGCCCGATGAAGAGGTCGCGCGGCCGTCAGTGCGACGGCCGCGCGGCTGCCGACGCCAGAAAGCCCTCTACCGTGAGCACCGACCACCCACCCCGACAGAGGCTCAAGTCCGCCGCGCTCGCGGCCGCCGCCCGAGGTTGGCGGGTATTCCCACTCCGGCCCAGCACCACCACGCCCGCTGTCCAGAACTGGCAGCAGAAGGCGACCTCCGACACCGACAAGATCAACGCCGCCTGGGACCACGGGCCGTACAACGTCGGACTCGCTCCCTGCCCGTCCGGCCTCCTCGTCCTCGACCTGGTGCCGGCCAACGGGGAACTCCCGCCGCTGCGTCACCGCTCCCCAGGTATCCAGGACGGCGCGGACATCCTGGCTGACCTGACCGACAAAGAGGGAGCGCGGTTCCCCGTCGAGACGTTCTCGGTACTCACGCCCGGACGCGGCCTCCAGCTGTACTTCACCCATCCCCACGGCCGCTGCCCCCAAGCCAGCCTGGGGGCAGACAGCCCGCTGGGCTGGCACGTCGCGATTCGGTCGGCGGACTCGTTCGTTCCTCTGCCGGTCAGCACCACCGCCGAAGGCACGTACGAGATCGCCCATCCCGGGCCGGTCAGTCCCTGGCCCGACTACCTGGCCCGGAAACTCCCCGCCGCTGCCTCCTCTCGTACGTGCCCCGGACGAGCCGCCACGCAGCAGGAAGCTCTACCTCTCGGCTGATCAGGCACATCCTCCGGTTCCCCCGGCCCCGGCAGACACCTGCCGGGGCCTTTTCGTACCTACCGCCCCTCAGCCGCCCTGTCCGGCATCCCCCCTGTGAGCGCACATCCCCGAGGCGGGCCGACGGGCTGGTTTCGACCGCCTCCTGGCCTGTCGGGAGAGTCGAATTCGCCGGACCTCTCGACCTCGCCGACGCTCTGCGTAGCTTCCGGTCGGCACCCCGCGACTCACAACCCCGACAGAGAAGGCAACCGCCATGGACACCGGCCCGGCAGCAGACGACTACCACGCGGAGACCCGGCAGGCGCTCCGCCGGTGCGGAGACGCCATCGGACTCGAGGCAGCCCGCCAGAACCTTCCGGCAGACCTGTACGTCGCCTTGTTCGGACGCATGCAGGAAGGGCTGCTGCGCGGCATGGTCCACCAGCTCGGAGACGGCGAGCACACCCTCAAGGTCTTCACCGACCTTCCGGGTGACACCCTCGTCATCACCGCGCCGACACCCGGTCACGACCGTCATCTGGGCCCGGACCTGGCCCGCGCGGCGTTCCTCCTCCTCGCAGCCCACGGCCCGAGCCACTCGGCAGGCATCACCGCCTGCACCGTCCATGCGGACGGACACAGCACCCTCCAGGGATGGGTCGTCCTGGACGGCGTCCCGAAGCCGCTGTCGGCCGACGTACTGCAGACCCTGTGTTCCGTGGGAGGGCCGGTCGCCGAAGGCTCGGCGACCGGCGGCCGGATCGACTACGTCAATGCCTTCACGCCGGTCCCCCTGCCCGCAAAGAAGGGGGCCTGAGTGCCTCCCTGCGGCTTCACCCCGCATTGCGGCGACTGCGGGGAAACCGACATCACCCTCAACAGCAGCGGCAGGACCACCTGCTGCGACGCCCCCATATGCGAAGGCGCCTCTGAGACCGCCTACCGCAACGACCGGACCACAAGGAAGAACTGACATGCCCGCCCGTTCCAACGACAACGGCAGGTACACGGAGCCGCGAAGCGTTCACGCTCCCACCCTTGCAGCCGACGCCCGGCATCTCGTGAAGGGCCGTCACCGCGCCGGCATTAAGCCCGTGCACGCCAACGGCGAGCCTTGTCCTCACCGGAAGGGCGAGGACTGCCCCGGACGTGAGTACCGGGCCCAGTGCAAGAACGCGGGATGCCACTTCGACCAACAGCTGGATGCCCGCGTCCAGCTCGAGTTCGTGCGCGACACCAACGCCTGCCCGACGCACCCCTCCTCGGCTGACACGGACGCCGCCGACGCGGCGAACGAAGAGGACGGCGCAGATCCGGTCGACGAGAAGTCACAGCAGGCGGCGCCACAACTTCCGCTGCAACCGCAGATCCGTAAGACCGGGCCCGCATCCCAGCCCTACCGGCTGACATGCCCCGAGCAGGGCTGTGGCCGTCTTGGTGACTACGTCACCCGGCGGATGGCGTCGGATGCCTTCGGAGAGCACGTCGACCTCGTACATCCTGCACTCACCCCGCTGGACCTGATCCGCAGCGTCGTACAGCTTGAGGGGGACGGCGACGGCCGGTGGACTGTGAGCGACCTGTCCGGTCACCGCTATACGGTGCGGCGCATCGGCGAGAAGACCTTCCGGGTCGACGTGGATGGTCGGGCGGTCACCGTCGTGGCCCCCCTGGCGACCCTGGAGCGAGCCCGGCTCTGTATCGCTCAGCTCGCCCGAATCGTCCACGGCCCCCGGGCGGAAGCCGCCCGCATCCAGCTTCTGCGTGAGGAAAGGGCAGCGGCGACAAGCTGAGCAACAGCCGACTGCTCGGATTCGCGCGCGCTCCGTAGGCACCCAGCCTCCGGCATACGTTCCCCGGCGTCACCACAGACCGGCCAACGAGCGCCGAGCCAGGCGCCGTCCCCCACCAACCGAGAGAAGACCACATCCATGCGCACGATCGACACCAACGACGAGCTTCTCATCAGCCGCCTGCGCGAACGGCTCACCGACGTCCGCTACTACGGCCTCGACAACGAGTACGCCGGAAAGACGGTGCTCTCGGGCACGGCCTGGAAGGCTCTGGAGGAGCCCGGCGCGCGCCTCGTGGAGGTGAACGCGCTGCTCGGCATCTACAAGATCGTCCTCGACGACCACCGCTGGTATCAGCTCCGTACCGCTGCCGAGTTCGAGCCTCTGCCGCAGCCGCCGGTCGTCCAGGCCGCCTGATCCACGCCGGGCGGGCCCGCATCTACGCGCGGGCCCGCCGAGGAGAAAGCCCCACCTTCATGAGCCTCGTTGCCCTCGCCGCGATGATGGTCACAGCCCTGATCGGCATCGTGGCGGTCGCCTACGCCGTCAGCCCCACCCGGCACACCTGCCTGGACAGACGCTGATGCCCATTCCGCCCCGCCGTCGCATCGTGATCATCAGCTGCGGTTCCCGTAAGTCCAAGCCCGACGGCAACTTGCAAGAAGTGCCGGCCGGGAAGCTCTACATCGGGCACTACCACCGTTCGCTGCGCGCTGCCGCAGAAGCACTCACCAGCAGCCCCTCCCAGATCCTGATCGCCTCAGCGTTGCACGGGCTTGTCACGGTCAGCCAGCCCCTCGTCCCATACGAGATGACGATCGATCACCCTTCCTCGGTGACCAGCGACCACCTCCGCCAGCAGGCCGACACGTTCGGCCTGCACAGCGCTGAGGTCATCTTCCTCGGCGGCAAGCGCTACGCCCACAGGCTCCTTCCCGCGATCCCGCAGTGCCTGCGGCCGCTCACCGGCGGCATGGGAACGCAGCGCGGACAGTGCCGGGCGGTAGCCGAACAACCGGAGCTTCGGCGCCAGTGGTGGGAGGAAGCCGCAGCCCTCCTGCGCGATCACCGTCGCCAGGACTGACCACACGGACGCCGACCGGCCAGAGAGAACCCTGCCGCGCGCCGGCTCCACAGGAGGTGTCCGCTTCGCTTCCTACCGTGCGCCGCATGACCACCCGTACTGATCACCGCGGCGATCTCGGCACCTGCGGCCTTACCCCACGCGAGACAGCCAGGGCCACAGAACCGTTGGGAGTCCGCCAGTGACCCCGCCCGACGTAGAGCAGCCGCAGCCCACCCGGGCCCCACGCGCTCACGCTCTTCTCGTCGCTGTGATCACCGGCGGCGGCCTGATCATCGCTCTGATCGGCTTCATCGGCTCCTACGCGGCTGTCCAAGACCTAGCGGAGGCCAAGGGGTTCGGCGACTTCGCGCGCCTGTACCCGATCGGCGTCGACGCGGGGATCGTGGTCTTGCTCGCGCTCGATCTGCTGCTGAGCTGGATCAGAATCCCGTTCCCGCTGCTCCGGCAGACGGCGTGGCTCCTGACCGCCGCCACCATCGCCTTCAACGCCGCGGCGGCGTGGCCGGACCCGCTCGGCACAGCCATGCACGCCGTCATCCCCGTCCTGTTCGTCGTGACAGTCGAAGCCGCCCGACATGCGGTCGGGCGCATTGCGGACATCACGGCCGACCGGCACATGGAAGGCGTCCGGCTGACCCGGTGGATTCTGTCGCCGGTGCCCACGTTCCGGATGTGGCGTCGGATGAAGCTCTGGGAGCTTCGCTCCTACGACCAGGTCATCAAGCTCGAGCAGGACCGACTGATCTACGAAGCAGGGCTGGAAGTGCGGTACGGGCCCGCCTGGCGGCGCACAGCACCCATCGAGGCCCTGATGCCGTTGCGGCTGGCGAAGTACGGCGTTCCCGTGCAGGCCGATGCCCCACAGGTCCTGCAGCGATCCAACGCACCCGAACTTCCGGCCCCGCCCCCCGACCGGTCCGAAGGCGCCCCGACCACCTCGCAGGCCGATCCGCCGCCGGCCGCCCCGCCGAGCGCCACCCCGCAGGAGGAACCACCACCCCCCGACCGGCCTGAAGGCACCCCGACCGCCGCGCAGGGAGACCCGCCGTCGTCCCCCCAGGAGGAAGAACCCCCTGCTCCACCCGCAGACGGTCGCGCCGCTGTAAAGACGGCTTACGACGCCCTGACCTCGCCAGATGCGGACCTGTCCGCCCGGAAGCTGGCCCAGCGTCTCGCGCCCAGCCTCGGACTGACCGAGAACACCGTGCGGGTCTACATCACCGCGCTCCGCAAAGAGCGCAGCCGCTTGAAAGTCGTCCCCGACCCCACCGAGGAGGGCGAGTTCCAAGCCTCCGAAACGATCGACACCGCTACTGGCACTCCCGCTGACGCCGCCCCCTCACCCGCACCGCATGAGAAGAGCCCCCATGAGTTCCATCGCACCCAATCCGTACAGCCCCCACGCTGACGCAGATCCCCGGTACCGGCACATCCTCCCCACGCCGGCATCTCTCGGTGCCCCGCCTCCCGGCGCCCTGCTCCCCACCTCCTGCGGACGACTGGCCGTCGTCCCCGACGAGGCTCTCCGCCTGGCCGCCGGCACCGATCTCCCCGACGGGCTCTGTCCGGCATGTCTCGCTGCGCTGCGTGGCGAGGAGCTGCCGGTCGACGTACGACCGATCAGCAACTGCGCCTGCGGGATGACCACCGAACACGACGGCCGCTGTGCCCTGTGCCGGCAGGAAGACCACGACGAGTGGTGGCCCACCCGTGGAGCCGCAGCAGCCTGAGAACACTGCCTGAAGCAGCTGCCGCACGAGCTCCCCAGGAGGTGTCCGGTTTGCTCCCTACGGTCGCGGGCGTCAACGCCCCCGACCGTCCCAGGGAGTCCCCGTGGAACGACGCCGCGCCGTCATCATCGCCGCCGCCCTGATCGCCCTGGCCGCCTTCGTCGGCCTGGCGGTCGCCCTCAACCGCAGCAGCCCCGAGGGGGAGAAGAAGGACACCACCGCTCCCGCGCCGGACACCACGAGCGAACCCAGTACGCCGGCCGGGACGGTCGACTCCGTCCCAGCCGTCATCGATCCCCAAGAACTCGCGGCCGCCCACACGGTGATGCGCGAGTACCTGACCACCCTCGGCACATACACCTACCGCACGGACGCCGCCGCCTGGACGGCCAAGGCCCGCGAGCTCACCGACGGTTCACCGGCCATCGTCGACCAGACCACCCTGCCCACCGGGCGGGCGTGGGCCGAGTGCGAGCGGACGAAGTGCTCCTCCACCGCCACAGCCGACCTCAAGCGCGACACCGTGATCAGCAACGCGCCCGTCGACGGCGCCGGCCGGTCGGTGACCACCCTCGCCTCCACCACTGTCCGCCTCCACCAGGAAGAGCAGACCAGCCAGAGCACCGACTTCCAGATCACCGCGACCTACACCAAGGGTGAGTGGAAGATCTCCGGCCTGCAGCTCGCCGGCGTCGGCGACGCGGGCACCACGGAGAACAGCTGATGGCCGCCCCCATCGCCGCGCTCGCCGCCCGGAAGATAGCGGCGGCCGCCGCCCGGCGGGCGGCGGCGCGTGCCGCAGGCAGGAACGGAGGAGGCAAGCGCTGGAAGTGGTGGCTGCTCGTTGGGATCGCCGCCTTCTGCGCTGTCGCAGTCGCCTTCCTCACCGCGTTCGGCGCGATCGTCGGAGTCCTGGGATCGAAGTCCGCGGAGGCCGCATGCCTGGACGACGCCTCAGCACAGCAGGGCTCGACCGGAGTCCCCGGTGGCGGTGCCTACAACCCGATCATGCCCGGCAAAGGCATGTACCTCCCCTCCGACACCGCAAGGGCGGAGATACCCCCGCGGATGATGCTCGCCTCGATCCGGGCCGCCGCCCGGTACCCAGGACTCGACTGGACGCTGATCGCCGGCCAGATGTACCAGGAGACCCGCTACGGGCAGGACCCCTCCGCCGCTCCCGGCGGTGACAACGGCGCGGGCTACAAGGGAATCGTTCAGTTCGGCGACCCAGCGTGGGCCGCATACGGCGGCGACGGCAACGGGGACGGCGTCAAGGACCGCTACAACGTGGAGGATGCGGCCTTCGCCGCAGCCAACTACATCCACGCCCTCAAGGCCGAGACCGACTCCTGGAACGCGCTGCGCCGGTACTCCGGCTCCACGGTGTCCAACACCACCTACATGCGGGTCGTCACCACCCAGTCCGCCCGCTACCGGGGCGTCTTCTCCAGCGACACCACCATGATCGAGCGTTGGCAGAAGCACCTCGCCGACACGATCAAGAAGAACCCGTCCTTCCCGACGCTCGGTAAGCCCTCCGGCATCCCCGAGCCGGTCAACGACTTCAACGCCAAGGTCACCAACGCCGCACAGATCAAGTCCGCTGCGGCCAAGAGCTGGTCAACGCCTCCGCTCGATTCTGTCCCCGGGACATCCACCACCCCGGCAACGCAGGCCTCCACCCCCACGCCGTCCAGCGGCACCCCGTCCAGCGGCGGGTCCTCCGGCGTCAATTCGGCCGGGTGGCAGTGGCCCATGAAGCAGGGCACCTTCACCTTCACCGCCGAGTTCGGACAGAGCGGCGGACGGTGGTCGGCCGGCCACACCGGCATAGACCTCGCTGCCCCGAGTGGTGTCCGCTTCTACGCTCCGGCCGATGGCAAGGTGATCTTCGTCGGGGACGGGGGCGCTTACGGCAACCTCACCAAGATCGAACACGCGGGCGGAGTCCAGACCTGGTACGCCCACCAGTCGACGTTCGGCACCCGCGTCGGCATGGAAGTGAAGCGCGGGGAGCACATCGGCAACGTCGGCGCCACCGGCAACGTGACCGGTGCCCACCTGCACTGGGAAGTCCGCCTGCCCGGTGTCCGCGATCCCCACAGGCCCGGCCAGAACAACGGCCCGGGCCCGGTCAACCCCAAGGACTGGATGAGCGGCAAGACGACGGCCTCGCCCACCTACGGCAATGATCAGTACGCCGAGGCCCAGGACCAGGCCCAGGCCTGCGCCGCCGACTCGGGCGGTGCGATCGTCATCCCCGACGGCGCCGGCGCCACCGGGCCCCTGCCGGCAGCGGACTCCGAGGTCGTACGCGCGGCTCTCGCCTGGGCACAGACCGGTCTCGGCAAGACCTACCTGTACGGTGCCCGCCGTCTCCAGGGCGACCACCCGGCAGACTTCGACTGCAGCTCCTTCACCCAGTGGGCCTACTACCAGGCCACCGGCGGCAAGCTCAACATCGGAGGGGACACCACCGCCCAGCTCCCCAAGCTGTCCAAACACAAGGTCCCGGCCGACCAGGTGCAGGCGGGCGACCTCGTCTTCTTCGGCACAGAGGCCAAACCCATCCACGTCGCCATGGTCTGGGACCCGGCCACCAAGAAGGTCATCCACGCCGCCAACAGCAAGTCCCCCGTGAAATTCGGGTCCTGGGCCGAGCAGAAGGACCCGCTGATCGGGTTCTACCGCGTCGAGATCCCCTCCGGCACCACGGCAGTCGGGCCGAACGGCGGTACCAGCGAAGCTCACTGATGCAGCCACAGGAGACCGCGGACTACGCGGACCGATGCGTCGGCTCACCCGAGGTGAGCCGACGTGCTGGCAGCAGCCGCCGGCCCAGGAGGGCCGGCGGCAGACCTCACATCCCCCACGACGGATGCCGATTCGCTGCACTTCGCGTTGCCGAGGCACAGCTGGTGACCTTCGGTCGAACACGGCAGCCCGACACTGGAGAGACCATGAGCCTGGCGGTATCCGAACCCTTGCCTCTCAACGACCCCATGCACCTGAGCCGCCCCGTCCTGTGCCAGGACGACCGTGCGCCGTGGGTCGGACAGAAGGCCACCGGCCCGCACCGGGCCACCGGATTCGTTCACCGGGTCTACTCCACCCCCTTCGGCGTCCAGGTGGCCCTGCTCCAGACTGACAACCGAGGCCTCAGGCTTCAGGTGACGGAACTGCTCTCTACCGCCACCCTGCCTGCCACACACCGGGCCGCGTACCTTCGCAACCAGCGCACGCTGCTGAGCATGCCTGTACCGGGCACCGGGGCGGAAGCCCGGTCTGTCGCGGCCTGGCACCGCCGGGCCAATCTCTACATGCACTACGACTTCGCCCTGAAGTACGTCGAGGCCGCGCTCCTTGAGCACGTCAAGGCGGGCGACGAACTCGTCTACAGCCTCGGAACGCGCCTGATGGTTCTCGACCCCGACCTCGAGCGAGACCGTCTGTTCGGCTGGCGACGGCGGATCCAGGTGCGAGCCACCGACGAACACCGGGACACTGTCCGCTGCTGGGGGTGGGCCGACGGTGAACAAGCCCTTCTCCTGCGCCATGACGGCCTTGGCCCGCTGCCCACACTCGGCCTCCTGTGATGGACGAGATCGTGTGCAAGTGCGGTGCGCGCACCTATGAGCAGCACTTGGCAAGCGGAGGGCCCGCACATACCTACAAGCGTGACAAGGCGTCGAGTCAGGTGCGCAAGTAACGAATCACTCCGCGAAGCGCACCCCTGGCCTTCTCTGTTTTCGCCCTGGATGGGAAACGGCGCTGAACGGCGGCACGCTGCACCACATCACCCCAGCGACGAACGGAGCCGAAGATGACCACCGCTTCCCACACCAACCTCGTGGCGATGCGCTTCACCGACGGCGACATCGTCAGCTCCAGCGGGACAACGTGGCGCCGGGGCCTGCGCCACGCAGGACAGTGGGGCACTCTGGACGACCAGCACATCAGCCGCTCCGACGACGCGATCCGAGCAGCCCTCGCTTCGGAGGACGGCACATACACTCCCGCGTTCCCGACCGTTTACCGGCCGCTGCCGGGCACCAGCTGCGCCACACGCGAAGCCCTCGACGCGCTGGTCTTCCGCCCGGCCACCGGAGCGGTGCTGTACACCGCCTCCCTCAACGGCGTGCAGTCGTTCCTGGGGAACGATCACGGCGTCCTGCGGGGCAACCCGACTCCGCTCAATCTGGCCTCCGTACGCGCATCCCTGCAGGGCACCCTGGCCAGGCATCAGCGAGCGTCCATCACCTACCACCGGGCCACCGGCCGTCTCTTCGCCCGCTACGCCGTCGCTGACGCCGCCCTTCACACGCACATCTACGTGCTCACCGCCAGCTGACCACCCCGAAGCTGTCTCTTGCCGAGCAGGTGAGAGGCAGCAGACCAGGAAACCCAGGCTGTCGCGCGACCGTGCGACAGCCTGGGTTCTCCGTGACGGCCATACATACGCTCCGCCTCCTGCCGGGTTCGACCGGGAAGCCACCCTGAACGAGCCGATGCATCATGCATCACCGGAGCCACGGCGCCTCGAAGGGGTTGTCCGGATCGGGAGGCAGAGTAGGCGCCGCCTCGGGGTCACCCGACGGCGTCTACTCCGACGGTTAGGACCTGTCTCATGCCTCAGCCCGTACAGCTCGTCCAGTTCGACCCGACAGAGCGGGACGCGCTCCTCGCGGCTGGTCAGCCCAAGGCCATCGAAGCTGCCCTGCGCGCGGTCACCGCCCGCATCAAGCGGAACCTCAAGACAGTGACCGATCTGGCTTCCGACAAGAGCGTGGGTGCCAGCCCCGAAAGGCTGACGGAAGCCCGCGCCGGCATCGAAGCCAGCCTGGCTGTCCTCACGGTGTGCCCGGCTGGTGAGATCGCAGACCTGCGCAAGAACCTGGAGGCCGCCCGGGACTTGGTGGACGAGGCGCTGCAGATATCCGCCGTCGGCGTCCCGGCGGCCGCAGCGGACCCGCGCACCGCAGATTCGCCGGCGCAGGCGTACGACGGGGAGAACGCCGCAGAGTACGGGCTCTCAGCCCCCCAGTAGGAGGAAGACCGCGGTGCTAGCCCCTCTGATCGACTCGACGCCAGTCTGCTACCTCGGCAACGACAACCAGCTCGTGTGGCGTCCGTGCCGCATATGGCAGCTGGACGAGCAGCAGATCCTCGCTGTGGTCACCGAGACCACCGAACCCACGATGAGCATCGAGACGGCCGCTGCCGCGATCCGCCTCACCCTGGAAGGGCTGCGCCAGCCCTTCCAGGTGACCATCGTGGAGCACTGGCCGGCGGGCACCGGAGCGGGCGGCGAGCACTACGCCGAGCAGTACCGGCACGACAGCGGCCGCATCCACTGGAAGCACGTGGAGAAGGACGAGCTCCGGGCCAAGCTGGCCAACTTCGACTCCACCCAGCCATCCGGGAGTCCCCTCACAGCCAGGGCGCGCCAGCTCGAAGGACCGGCACGGTGAAAGACGGGCACGCCACCCCGTCGACCGCACTGCGTGAGCTCCTGGCCCTGTCTCGGAAGAAGGGCACCACCGTTGCCCAGATCACCGAGGCTGTCGAACTGAGCCTGCTGGAGATCGACATCGATCGTCGACAGCGCCGCCCCCGCGGAGGCGGGCGTCCCTGGCTCGCCAAGGTGACGAGCTTCGCCTTCCCCCGCGCGTTCGCCACCCAGGTATCTGCCGCCTCCCGTGCATCGGCCCCCGAGCAGATGACCGAAGAGGAACTGCTGCGCCATGCCGCGGCGGAGGGACAGGCACACAATCACATCTGCTTCACCGTCGAAATCACGGACGGTCCGAAGACGGCGGCCGGCCGCCAGATCGAAGTGCAGTTGCCGGATGCCGAAGCCGAAAAGCTGGCCAACCAGATCCTGAGACTCATCACCTGGCGCCAGCGTTCCGCTTCTGGAGACACAACGGCGCGCCCGGCGTAAGAGCCCCATCGGCAGCGGCCCTCACCGCCAAGGCGCCGCCGGGAGAAGTTTCGCGGCCGCGTGACCAGATGTCCGGCACGGTGCACTGTCGCGGGGCACGAACCGCCCGGTTCATGCCCCGCCACAGCGCAGGCGGGACCCACCACCAGAAAGGGCACCCACTGTGGCCTACACCCTGGGAATCCGAGGCTGCCAGCACCTCGGCTACCACAACCCCCGGATGCGACTGCACCCTCAGACACGCTGGAACCAGCGCGTTGTCGACGGGCACCTCGCACACGACCTGACCATGCGCGCCATGCTCGACGCCGGGGTGCAGGGCATCATCGACGGGGGCGACCTCACCCACCGGGCCCGGCCCCTGCCGCGCGACGTCGAACTCGCAAACCGCGTTGACGACCTGCGGGCCCGAGCCAACATCTGGGGCCTGGGCAACAGCGGCAACCACTGCGCCGGCGCGGGAACCGACATCTCCGCCATGGGCACGATGCACAGACCCGATCTCGGCATGCACGCGGTCTACCCCGACCCCCGCCGTGGCCCGGGCGACGGCACCGGCCCCTACCCGGGCTTGTACGAGATCCACCAGCCGACCGACGGCCTCGCCATCCACGCAGTGTCCCATTACGGCCTGGACCGCTCCCTGGCCGACGCCGGTATCCACATCGACCCCGTCCCGCTGCCCGGCCACGTGAACCTCTTCGTCTGCCACGGCACGTTCGAAGCCGACGGCCGTCTCTACCACTGCATCAACCCCGAGGGGCAAGAGCGCCCCATCCCCCTGGAGTGGGCCCACCGCGGATGGGACGCGCTGCTGCTCTCGCACTACCACTCCCTCGGCGCTGTACCCGGTCACGACCACGACGGTCCCGGGCAGGTCTGGTACACCGGCTCCTCCCTGACCCGGGGCTTCTCCGACGACCTCGGCCCGCGCGGCTGGCTTCACGTCACCATCGAGGACACCGGCCGCGTCCACGTCGAAGCCCGCACCATCTGGCAGCGGCCTCAGCACGACCTTCCCGTCATCGACGCCGCCGAGCTGACCACCGAGGACATCGACCAGCTCATCACCGACCGCATCGCCGCGCTGGAACTGGAAGACGCCGAAAGCGCGAAGCTCACCGGAGACGCCGGGGCGATCGTCCGCCAGCGCATCAGCGGCACCACCCCCGGCCAGCGAGCGGCTCTGCGAGCGCTCCAGCCGCGATGGAGCCGCCTCGCCTCTGCCGCCGCGTCCTGGCAGATCGACTACCCCCACCCCACCCAGGCACAGGACGCGGACAGCACAGCGGGAAGGCAGCGCCTGATCACAGGGCGGATCACGGACTACGGCACGGAATTCGAAACCCGCAGTGCCGAGCTGACCCGGCGCATGGGCATCCCCGACGTCATCGCCGAGCCGGTCCGCACCAAGGCCCTGCAATGGGCCAAGGAGATCACCCCCACCTCCGCCTCGTCGAGCGAGGCTGCGATCACCGACTGAACCCGTCCCGGGCGGAGGTGTCCGCTTTGCCGACGATGCTGCGCAGCAGACGGGGCTGAACTGCGGCCCCACCGGCAAGGAGAAACACCTTGACCCTGAACACACGCCGCCCGGCGCCGGGCCAGGCGCTGCGCCGCTCGACCGTTCTCGCCACAGCCCTCCTGGTCGGCGCGACCGCCCTGTGCGCCGCCCCCAGCGCGGTCGCAGCGGACAAATGGGGCCCCGGCTTTGCCATCCCCGATGACCTCAACAAGCCGGACGCCTCCCACCTCGGTGCGTACGGAGCGCCGGGGGCCCCGGTCAGCGGCATCACCGGCCGGGCCTACTGCGCCGACCCGACCCTCGCCGGTCCAGCGGCCGGCGGCCAGTACGGCAAGGCCACCGAGGTCACCACCTGGACCTCGAAGGCCACCGGTCGGCAGGTCTCCAAGGAGAACACCGCCCGCGCCGCGTACGTGCTGTCCAAGTACGGGGACACCGCCAGCGATAGCCAGGCAGCGGCCGTCGACGCGGCCGTGTACAGCTTCCTCGAGCAGGGCAGCACGTACGCCCTGCCCAACGGCAAGCGGGCGCTGGAGCGGGTCTCGTACCCGAACGTTCCGAAGGAGGTGAAGACCAAGGCAGAGGGGTTCATCACCGAGGCGGGCAAGCTGGCCGGACCGTACAAGGTCAACGTGCACACCCCCGCCGCCTTCAAGCCCGGCGAGAAGACCACCATCACGCTGGACGTCACCGCCGCGTCCGGGCAGAAGGTCCCCGGCGTCCAGATCCAGCTCAACGGGGCGGGCGCCGTCGCCGGCGCGGGCACCGTCACCACGAACGACGAAGGCGTCGCCACAGCCACCATCACACCCGCCAAGGCAGGGACCGTCGAGCTGAAGGCGGTGGCCAAGAACCTGCCCGCTTCGACGCTGATCGCCCATCTGCCCGCCAACGACAAGGCACAGCGGATGCTCGTCGCCGGCGGCACCACGAGCGCCGAAGCCCAGCTCAAGATCACCGTCAACGCGCTGAAGGGGAGCATCAAGCTCCTCAAGACCGCCAGCGACACCAAGAAGCCGCTGTCCGGGGTCCAGTTCGAAGTCAAGGACGAGGCCAACAAGACGGTGGCCAAGGGAACCACCAACAGCCAGGGCCTCTGGCAGGTCGACAACCTCCCGCCGGGCACCTACACCATCCACGAGGTCCAGGCCGTGGAGGGCTACCAGCTGGCCGTGGACCAGAACGTGACCGTCGTGGACGGCAAGACCTCCGACGTCAGCGTCATCGACGTCAAGATCCCCCAGCCCGAGAAGCCGAAGCCGCGGCCCGTGGACATCACCGAGCTGCCGAAGACCGGCGCGTGACCACAACCTGACGGCTCTCACTCGCCGACGCCGCGGGCCGGGACGTCCACGTCCCGGCCCGCGCCCCCACTGACCCGTCCTTGGAGCGCACGTGTCCGACGCACCACACAGCCCCGACAGCCTTCCCACAGCACAGCCGACCACCCGACCGCGCCGAACCCGACGAGCACTGGCCGCGGGCATCGCCGCCGTCACCGTCGCAGGCCTCGCAACCACCGCACTCCTGGTGACCCGCGGGGACGATGAGCCGTCCACCCGCGCACACCAGCCTGCCGCCACCCAGAAGATCGCCCCCACCGAGCCGGCATCGACCGTCCCGGATCCGCTCACTTCCTCTGCCACTTCCGCCACCCCCGACGAACCTGCGGCCGACGAGCCCGTCGGTGGCGACCCGAAGATGCCGGACCGGACGGTCAAGGCCCAGTCCGACGCATCCGCCGCACTGGACACCTGGTCCTCCTCCAACCCGAAAGGCAGCGGCCCCCACAGCGTCGGCGGAAACCCCACCACAGGGGGCGGTGGTGAAGTCACCGAAGTCCTGCGCATCCCGGCGCTCGGCAACGACTGGGCCCAGCCCGTCTACGAGGGTGTGACCAGCCGACAGCTACGAGCTGGCGTCGGGCACTTCCCCGGGACAGAACGTCCCGGACAGATCGGGAACTACGCCATAGCCGGCCACCGCTCAGGCGTGGCAAGCCCCGCCTTCAAGAACATCGACCGCATCGCGCCCGGTGCGGCCATCTCCGTCACGACGGCGAACCGCGTCACCTACACGTACAAGGTGGCCTCCGTTCAGACCGTAGACCCGAGCAACGTGAACGTCATCGCCCAGGTACCGGGCAAGCCCACTGCCACTCCCACCAAGCCGGTGCTGACACTCGTCACGTGCTGGCCGGCCAACGGCTCGTCCAAGCGTGTCGTCGTCACCGCCGACCTCGTCCGATCAAGCGGAGGAACCTCCGTCCGATGACGGTGTCCGATTGCCCCGCGCGGTCCCGACGCCCTGGCCGGCCCTCTGCTGGACGGCCAGGGCCGGCTTCGGCACCGGGGCCATGGTCGGTCTCGGCCTCATTGTCGTGCTGACCACTCACTTCCCGGTCCGCAGCGAGAGGTGAGGCGGACGGTTCGACGACGAGGGTGCCGGAGACCACAGAGCCAGATTCGCGGATTCTCGCGCCGCACCTCGCCAAATGGTGATCTTCGGGCATCACCTCGCGACCCTGCCCCGAAGGACCCGGCATGTCTCCCAGCCTGACGATCACCAGCAACTTCTTCGAGCCGTTCCGCACCTACACCGACGCCGCCGCCCACCAGGCGCTCGGGCAGGCTCGGGTCTTCGAAGTAGAGCTCGTCACCCGGCACCCCGACCGGGGGCAGCTGCGCGCCGTCGGCTGGATGAGCAACGCTGCCCCGGGCTCGAAGCGGCACATGCAGGCGGTGAACGAGGACGAGTACCAGAGCGGTGTGTGGAAGCCGCACGCGCAGACAACCACTTTGCTGGGCCACGCCAGCGTGGACGACCCGACTCCGATCCTTCTGGTGTGCACTTACGCCTGGTCCTGCCCGTGCAACGCCCCTGCCCTGATCGTGTACGCCAACGGTCCCGACGCGGAGACCACCCGGGTCGCCGCCGACGACGCGGCCTGGGCTCACGCCGGGAGCCTCGCGCTCGCGGACGGCGAGTACGTGCACGGTTCCGAGCACCACCAGTGCGACGCCCCGCAGCTGAAGCTGGTGTCGGCGCTGCGCACCCTCCACTTTGCCGCACCCCGGATCCAGACGCCTCCCGGGCAGGACTCCAGCACCGTTCTGCGCGTCAACATCCGCCCCACAGACGGAGCAGTCGCATGATCACCCCCATCCGGATACGCGTCCGCAACATCCGCTCGGTCCGGCACGGCGAGATCACCATCCCCGACACCGGCATCACCGCCCTGCACGGGCCGGTCGGCTCGGGGAAGTCGACCTTCCTGTCCGCCATGGTGTGGGCGCTGTACGGCGAGGTCCCCGGAGGACTGAAGCAGGCCGACATGCGCCGCTCCGGCGCGGACGGTGAGCCGTGCGAAGCCGAAGTCGACTTCATCTTCAACGGGCAGCGGTACACGGCCCTTCGGGGTCTGCGGCAGCGCAACCACCGGGGCGGCGTACGAGAGGAGGCGTACGCCCGCTGGTGGACCAACGGAGCCACCGGCCCTGGCCAGGACGAACCGCAGATCAGCCCGAGCAAGCTCACCATGAAGATCTACGAGCTGACCGGACTGACCGGCCGGGCCTACTGCGGGGCCTTCTTCATCGCACAGGGCGAACTGACCGGGCTGGCCGAAGGCACTCCCGCCCAGGTCCAGCAGCTGTTTGAAGAGCAGACCGGGCTTGGCGACCTTACGAAGAAGGTCGATATCGCGAACGCCGAGGCCCGCCGGGCCGAGGAACTGGCGACCGCCATGCCCGGTTCACGTGAGGAGACCGATGAGGCCCGCCGCGCGCTCGACGAGGCCCAGCAGCAGGCGGCTGAGGCTCACGAGACGCATGAGCAGCTTGCTGAGGCAGCGCGCCAAGCCGCCGACCGGGTGCGTAGCGCCGAGTCGCAGGCCCAGGATGTACAGCAGCGGCACCGGCTGGCGGAGCAGGAGCGGATCATCCGGGCACGTGCTGATGAGCGGGTCCAGCAGTGCGAGCGGCGGGTGGCCTCTCTGACCGGGGAGCTGCGCCAGGCCGGCCGTACTACTCCCACGCCGGAGGCCCTCACTCGACAGTTGGACGTCCTGCGGGATGCTGTCCACTCGGCCGAGCGAGCTGTCGAACAGACCGATGCCGCCGAAAAGCATGCCGCCGCAATCGACGGCCGAGTGCGGCAGACGCGAGCCGAGGTCGACCGGCTCGCCGACCCGGAACTGGACCGGCGCATCGAATCGGCGAAGCAGCAGCACACCGAGTACGAGCAGCGGCGCGGGGCGCTCAAGGGCGAGTACACCCGCCTCAGCCGGGCACTACAGGCGCTGACCACGGCCGAGTCCGCCTGCTGCCCCACCTGCGTTCAGCCGCTGCGGAACGTGGGGGTCTTGGTCGCTGATCTGCGTGTCCAGTGGGAGCGCTGCATCAGGGACGGCAAGAACGCGAAGGCGAAGGCGGAGGCGGCGGTCCAGCTTCACGATGCGCTGCTCTCTCGGCGCCAGGAACTCACGCAACTGTCCACTCGTCTGGACGCGGTGCACGCTGAGGCGGCTGCCGCCCGGCAGCAGGCCGAGGCGGCACGACGCGCGGCCGACGAGGCCGTGAGCGCTGTGGTGGTTCACCTCCCGGGGTTCGCCGGCCCGGCGAACCCTGAGCGGGCCCTCCAAGCCGGTCGGGCCGCCATCGAGCAGCTCGGCACCGAACTCGTCCAGGCTCGGCACACACACGGTCTGCGTACTCAGCTGGCCACCGCCGAATCTGAGCTGGAGGCTGCGCGCGCCGACCTGGCCGCGCGGGAAACCACACACCCCGACGTCACGGCCAACGAGCTGGCCGAGGCAACGGGCGCGCTGACCGCAGCCCGCGCCGAACACAATCAGGCAGCCGCCGAGGCGTCCGAGGCGAACACCCGCTTCCTGGTGGTGGCCGAACGCGCGACCGTGCTGGCCACGGCACATGAGGCTGCCGAAGCCCGGATGCGTGCGAAAGCCGACAAGCTCCATACGGCGCACATCCTGCACGAGGCCGCCGCGGCGTTTGCTCAGTTCCGACGCGACCTGTTGGCCGAGTACACCGCAGCGGTGTCTCAGGCGGCCACTGACGTGCTGACCCAGATCACCGACCGGCACGTGCGTTTCGAGATCGATGACGCCTTCGTCCCGCGCGTGCACACCGCCGAGGGCACGGTACGCCCCACCCGGGTCCTCTCAGGAGGAGAGAAGGCCACGGCCGCACTCGCCTTCCGGCTGGGCATCACCGAGCAGATCACAGGTGGCAACGCGATCGGAATGATCATCGCGGACGAGATCACCGCAGCTCACGACGCAGACACCCGTCGAGCCGTCCTCACATGCCTCTCCGAACTCGGTTGGCCCGCCTTGGTTGTCTCGCACGGCGAGGAGATCACGGAAGTGGCTCAGCAGGTCATCAGCCTCAGCCAGCCGGACGAGAACACCGGAACCATGATCGCCCCAGCGGCTTGAGTAGGACCCTCGGCTCTCCCCGTCCCCGAGGACGAGGAGACGGACCCCTGCGCCGCGGAGCTGTCCATCAGCAAGGCCGCAATGGTGACGTACCTCAAGATTCGCGGCCGCGCGGCGTCGAGTGCGCGGGCCGGGCTTAGTAGTGCCGACACCGACCACCTGTGCACAACCAGGAGATACACGTGACCGCTGGACGCAGCATCGTCGTCCGCACCGCTGGTGCCGTCTGGAACGTCACCGAGTCCGACGGCAACGAGCTCGAAGGGACCTTCCTGCTCGATGTCGGCGACCGAACCTATTCGGTGCGGCGCACTGGCGCGGCGGCCGCCACCCGGCTCAGATCACACGAGTTGCTGGCCCTGCTCACCGCGATGGAGGACAGCGTCTAAAGCGCGGGCTCCCGAGGGAGACGCTGAGTGGCTCTCTGCAGACGCGCGCGTCACCTGCCGCGTCTGCTCCTACCAGGCGGACAAGCTCCAGCGCACCCTCGCCGCTGCCAACACTTCCAGGTGCTGAACGACACTCGTCGCCGAACGCACGTCAGCCCCGCTCCGGGTTCGGAGCGGGGCTGACGTGCGTTCGGGATGACAAATGAGCTGTCCGCCAGCAGCCCCACGGTGACATAGCTCCGCTGCGATGGGCGGAGCCGTTCTCGCCGCAGCGCGCGCAAGGGGGAGCTACGAGGACCTAATCGGTGCCGCACACATACGAAACCGGCCTGGGAAAGCCAGGCCTGCGCACCGAGGGGCCCCGAATGACCACCGCACCGGCGATACCTGAGCGCTGCTCCGCCCGTCCACGCTCCGGCGGGCTCGTCGTCCCGTACGTCTCCCTGATCCACAATGGGCATGCCGTCTTCGGCAGCCTGGACCGCGCGCGGACGCACCAGGCATTCCTGGACCGACTGTGCCAGCTGTGCGGCGACCCCTTGAATGAGCGCTTCATCGCTCTCGTCCGCCCCGCCGACGCCGCCCACGGCTACTCCCCTGAACCTGGCATCCACCCCGAGTGCCACCCGTACGCCGCAAGCAGCTGCCCCATGCTCAACGGCACCGCCAGCCGCTACCGCGCACGCTCTGTCCTGGCCACACACCCGGCCGGACGGCCCTGCGCCGACCCCACCTGCCCATGCCCCTCCCAGACTGCTGCGGCCGACTCCTCTGCCCGGCTCGGCCGCCCCGCCGACCGGTACGAGGCGTGGATGATCGATAGTCGGAACTACCGGATCATCGCCGCAGAAGGCACCAAGAGGCCGGTCGGTATCGACGTGAACGTGCCCATCCTCCGCAAGCGGATCCTGCGCGAAGCGGCCCTCGGCGACGAGGAAACCAAGCTGCTCAACCTGCTGCAGGCCGCGCTCGGCCTCACCGATTGACGACACCGACCTCGGGCGCCCTACGCCCCGGGGCCGGGCTCTGCCAGCCCCCGCGAGCCCCAGACCGCCACACATCCGGAGACCTCGACATGACTCACTACGGGATACCGCCCGCCTCGATACGCCGCGCCATGGCACCAGACAACGGTCCCGACCACGCCCGCCGGATCATCAGAGACGCACTGGCCTGGTGGTTCGAGAACCGCGGGGGTACCAGCGACCTGCCGATTGCCGTTGGCGCGCTCTCCGCCCTCGCTCTGGCAGCCCCCCACACCCCCGCCGGCCCTGACTACGGTCCGCTGCTCCTCCCGCTGGACGACCAGGAAGCCACCGACGTCCTGCGTTCGGTGTGGAACAACCTGTGGGCCTACAACCCTGTCCTGACCGAGGCAGCCCGCCCTCTCCACGACTGGCTCGCCCAGCCGGGTGACGGCGACATCCGCGGGCTCAGCGACTACATCCGCATCCTGGTCCGTGCCGGCTTGCTGGAGTACGCCAGCGATCTCACACGCTGCGAAGGCGAAGACCTGATCGGCCTGCTGGTCCAACGGATGCGGAGCTACGCCGACCGGCAGAAGGCCGGCCAGTTCTTCACTCCGGCGATCGCGGCCGACCACCACGCGGAGATCCTCCTCACCGATCCGGTCCCGCCGGGCGCCCGGCTGATCGAGCCGTGCGCCGGAACCGGAACCATGGTCCGTGCGGCAGCAGCCACGCTGCGGTTCCAAGGGAAGGATCCCGCCGACTACCGGTGGTGGATGAACGACATCGACGAAATCCACGTCGCGTGCTGCGCCGTCAACGCCGTGCTGTTCCGGCTCGGTCCGAACGTCACCGTGTCCCGCGGCGACGCCTTCCACGACGTGGGCGAACTCGAGAAGGACGCCCAGGCGCGCGCCGAGGAGGCTATCAGCGAACAGCGGCGCAGACCGGTGCTGTACCCCACGCGAACCAGGCCGGTGCACTGGCCCGCGTGACCGGCGGCCGGCGGCTGGCCGTCAGCTCTTTCCACACCGAGCGGAACCGCCGGCGAGGCTCTCGCGCCGACAGCGCTCAACGGAAACTCGCCAGTAGGAGGAGGTGGCACCACCTCCTCCTAAGCTGCCCAGAACCACCCTTCGAACGGCTCACCACCCAGAAAGCACCAGCAGACCTCCCAGGAGCACCGCCACCATGACCTCTGACCACCACGTCGCACCTGAACAGGTGTACTGGTCGTGCAGCCCTGACGGCGGCTCCCGCATCCGCATCACCGGCGTCGGCACCTCACACGCCGAGGCAGTGAACGCGACGACCCTTCAGGAGCCGCAGCAGATCCCCCTCAACGACCTCCACCCGTTGGCCACCACCGCCGCAGGGGCCAGGAGGCGTACCGGCTACGTTCTCGACACCGGCGTGATCGACTCGCTGCCGGCCGCCAGACATGTGCAGGACCTGATCGTCCAGCGCCCGCACCTGCCCGTCACGGCCATAGCTCGGCACGCGCAAGTGCCCCCCACGACCCTGAAAGACGTACTGCGCGCTGCGGACCGAGGTCAGCAGCGCAACGTGAACGCCGATGTGGCCCACCGCCTGCTCCTGCTCAGCGCCGCAGACCTTCCCCACGAAGCCCGCGGCTACGGCGGCCAGTCGACTGACGCTGCCCCGGTGATGGAGCATGTGGACCGCATCCTCGTGGAACACCCCGAGATCTCAGTAGCCACCGTCGCGCGCGCCGCGACGATGACGGTGAGCACACTGGCTGCCACCCTCAAGGACGTGCGGGCGGGCCGGCCACGAACCATCAAGGTCCGCTTCGCCGAACGACTGCTCGCCCTGAAGGCCACCGACCTGACGCCGGCCTTCCGGAAAGACGCCGTTGACGCCACCCCAGTCGTCGAGCACGTCCGGCAACTTCAGGAGGCGTACGAACTGGCCAGCATCGCCTTCATCGCGAAGACAGCCGGGGTGAATTCGTCCACGCTCACGAGCGTCATCGACGACCACGCCGCAGGACTTCGCAGAGGAATCCACCCGACGATGGCACGCCAGGTTCTCGCGCTCACCGAGCTGCCTGCTCCTGCGTTCCAGCGTCGTCCCGGGGTCACAGATGTCGGCCTGATCCGCCGCCTCCGGGGACTGTGCGCGCTTGGCTGGACGCTGAACGCCATCGCCCACGCGGGCGGCACCACCGTCAAGTCCCTCACCGACTTCAACCAGACCGGCAGCGCCACCCCGTCGGTCAAAGCCGCCGTGCTGGCGGCCTGGGGGCAACTGTCGCATCGGCCAGGCCCCTCCGGACTCGCCCGCCAACGAGCCCTGGCCAAACGGTGGGACCCGCCGCTCGCCTGGGAAGAGGAAAACATCGACCAGCCGGCCGCGGAGCCCCTCGGCACACGCACGGCAGGGCGCTCCGGCGAGTGGACACCTGACCTGCTTCGCCTCGAACTCGAATTCCTGCGGGACGAGGGCCTCAACTGGACCGAGTCCCTTGCCCGCCTCGGCCTGCGCAGCCAGCGTGCGCACGAACTCCTCGCCGAGGGCGAGGAAGCCGTCGAGCCCGGGTGTCCGCCCCTTCGTCTACCGTCCCGCCCACAACCCAGCCACGAGCTGGCCGCCTAGCCCTGCCGGAACCGAGGAACGAGCAACTGCCTGAAGCCCACACCACAACCACCTCCCGCCCGCCGGAAAGCCTCGTCGCAACCTCCGCGACCACGTCCAGGCCGTCGATGACGACCTGGACGACACACCCCGAACATTCGTCCCAGACCAGGAGCCACCACATGAACGCCATCAACAACCCCGAGACCCCCGACTTCGGAGTCGAGCAGTGCGACCCCGCCCGGCCCGCGCCGGCCGTCGTCGTCACCAACACCGCCGACATGAAGTCCCCCGGGCACGGCTACACCCTCCCCCTCATCGGCCGGGAGCGGCCGCACACCTTCGAAGCCGTCCTGCGGGACCAGGCCCTGCGCGTGTTCGCCGACCGGCCGGCCGACATCCTCGCCCAGCTCATCCCGGACTACGCCGGACTGGAGTCCGCCCTCGAGCAGGCCATAGCCAGCGGCAACCAGGACGCGATCGACCAGGCCGAGCTCGCAGCGTTCGACGCCCGGTCGGCGCACGCCACCACGATCCGGCACACGCTGCAGCAGCGCATCAACGCCACCGCCCACGACGACGGAAGCTGGAACACCCTCGACGAGGAGGAGCAGCAGCTGCTGGCCGCCGCGGCCGCCGGCACGGTGCCCACCGGAGTGATCTACCTGGCGCCGGCCGAGGACGACCTGGGCAACCCGGCGGAGGAAGAGCTCGGCGAGTGGTCGGCGACCGTGCCCCTCGTCCTCAACCGCGGCGAGTACGTCGACGGGGACGTCAACGAGCCCTCCTCAGGCCTGGAGACCGAGATGCCCGACGGCCGCAAGGTCGTCGTGGTGGTCGAGCACCCGGAGAACCTCGTCATCCTCGATCCGATCGACCCCTTCACGTACCTGTCCTCTCTCGGACGCGCCGGCGTCATCGAGCTGCAGGAGCGCGAGTACGTGCCGATGGACGACCTGTACACCTCCGTCCTGGAGAGCAGCGCGGCCGCGGACGCCTGAGGTGACGGCCGCGCCGGCGGCGCGACTTCCGACGGCGCCTACACGTGAAGAAGGAGGCCTCCAGCGGTGAGGGAGCTGATCGCCTTCATCACCATGCACCTGCTGCCGCCGACCGCCGCCTTCGCCGCCTGGAACGAGTACCGAAAACGGCGCCGGGCCATGCTGGTGCTCACCTTCGCCGGCTCAGCGACCGCTGGCCTTGGCCTGCTGCTCGACAAGCCGGGACTCGGTCTCATCGGTCTGCTGCTGCTGTGCCCCCCGGTCGTCGCCATGCGCCGTGACTTCCGCGACGACAACCAGTGACAGCCCCCGTTCGGCCCCCAGGCAGCCCGAACGGGGGCTGTCCGCTTTGAGTCGCAAGATCGCCCTTCAGTAAGACATCCACTGGAGGGGCACAACGTGGTTTGCCGCGAGAACAAGGGCCGCTCGGCGGTCATCGGCTATCAGAAGCACCTGCTCAGGCAGCTCGGGTACACGGACTACGACGACTTCGAGCTGCAGTCGGGCGTGCACGAGTTCGGTCACCAGTACGAGGGCTTCCCGGCTCCCACCGAGAAGGAGCAGCTGGCCTTCCTCAAGGGCCTCAAGCAGCAGATCGAGAGCGACCCGCGGATCTCGCAGGCCGACAAGTACCGGGACAGCGACCGGCAGCCGGGGATGGTCACCCGGATCGATCAGGAGATCGCCCGGCTGAAGACGGGCAAGGACGAGCACGGCCGGCCGCTGCAGCCCAAGCACAAGATGCGCGGCCAGGACCTGGCGGCGATGCAGCGCCTCGGTGTGCTTCTGCAGCGCAATCAGGAGGCGAAGGACGGGTACTTCGACGTCTACGCCCGCACGATGGGCATCTCGGCCGCGGCGGCCCGGAGCCGCTGGAAGTCGCTCGTCCGCCGGCAGAAGTCGGAGCGGGAGAACACGCGTATCTCCCTGACGGACAAGTGGCGGGACCAGCTGGCCGTCTCAGGCTTTACCGCCCGGCAGCAGGCCGACATCGGTCAGAGCAACGTCTCCCGTGAGGCTCTGCGCATCATGGAGGAGGAACGGCGCGCTCAGCTGGCCTCGCTTCCCACCCGCCCGGCCCTGACCTCGGCGCAGCGGGTACGGCTTGCCGAGCCGGGCACCGGCAACGTGCAGTGCACCGGAGAGGGCGGCTGCGGCCAGTTCGGTCACGAGCGGAGCGCCTGCCCCAACCAGTTCCTCGTCACACAGCGGGACGATGCCCGGGCGCGGTGGAAGAAGCTGGACAAGGAGATCCGTGGCCACCAGGAGCGGGCGGATGAAGCCGCCCGCAACAACTGGGCGCACATCGGCCCGGGGCTCACCAAGATGGAGGAGATGCGCAGGGAACGTGACACGGCTCTGCAGCATGATCAGCAGATCACGAACTCCCTCGTCGGCGGTGTCGGCCAGGGCACCGTCAAGTGCGAGCAGTGCGCACAGTTCGGGCACCTGAAGGACGAGTGCCCGAACGCCCGTCGCGTCGAGGAGCTGGAAGACCTGCGCCGACAGGTCAACGAGCGCCAGAGGGCGATGGAGGAGATCTACTCCAAGATGGACGATCTGGAGGCTCAGGGCAGCTACGACGAGGAGGAATTCGAGAAGCTCCGCAGCCAGGCCAAGACGGAGGAGGCCTACCGCGATCACGCTGGCATCCAGTTCAAGGACAAGAAGGCCGAGATCGCGGGTGCGGCGATCCGCTGCATCGGTGGCTGCGGCCAGTTCGGGCACGCACGCGACGAATGCCCGAACGCGGCCCTGCTCGACGAGGTCGAGGAGCACGCTCGTGAGGCCGACCGAATCCGGGAGAAGATCCGCAGCCGCGCCGAGCTGCGCGGGCAGAACCCCGACACCGCGCCGCTCACCGACGCCGACAACGCCCTGTACGACGACTGGTACGCCAAGAGCATCGATATCGACAAGCGGCTCCTGGACGCGGGGATCGACCCTGCGCAGATATCCACGGCCACCGCTCTGTCGAAGGCCCGCACGTCGAACGCTCCGGCTTCTGCACGCATCCAGCAGGTTGGCTACAACCCGGACACCGGCTACCTCGAGGTCACGACCCGGCCGTACACGCGCAAGCGCGACGGACAGGTGATGCCGGCCAAGACGTACGCCTACCGGATGTCGCCCGGCCAGTACCAGCAGATGATGGCGGCCTCGTCCCTGACCAGCTACGTCAGCCAGTCGGTCTGGGCGAAGAACGGTAACAACGTCGCCTACCAGTTCGAGAACGTGGCCGAAGCGACCGAGGCGTCGGTGCAGCGCAAGTGCGCCACCTGCGGTCAGTGGGCCTCCATGACCTCCGCGCACTCCTGCCCTGTGTCCGGCTCCCGGGCCGGGCAGGACGACACCGCTCGCCGTGCCCGGATCAAGGCGGAGAAGCAGGCCGCCCGTGCCGCCGGCCGGCCGGTCCAGATGCCTCCGGCGGTCGCGACGGTCCCGCCGAGCGCGGCACTGCGCTTCGGCAACGAAGGGTCGCTCCTCTACGCCGACCGTCGACGGATCGACACGGAGCTCTCCTCGGGGAAGGTCGCGGTCGCACAGGCGCGAGCGAAGTTCCTGGACGCGAGCGTGACCGGTCAGGCGGTCGCCTGGAACGACGCGGACGGGCAGATGAAGCTGTCCACGGACCGCGACGACGGCGCCACCCTGCAGTGCACCTGCCGGGACTTCAAGAAGAACCACACCTGCCGGCACGTTCGGGTGGTCGGTCTGGCCATGGCCAAGCGGTATGCCGCCGACCACCCGGCCGTCGGCTCGCCGCTGCGTAGCGCGCCGCTGCCCGCGGCCGCCCCGGTTCGGGAGGAGACGGCCAAAGACGCCCCGGAGGAAGGGTTCACCCGCAAGTCGTACGCGCAGATCAGGGAGGTCCGGGCAGCATGGCGCGGCAGCGAGCGCAGCCGAGCGGACCAGTTCGCGAAGGCGCAGGACGGCCGCTGGCTGTACGCGGCCGGCGCCGTCGACGGGCAGACCGGCAAGCCGGTCAAGACGCCGAAGGTGTGGTCGGAAGGCGGCGTCAGCGTGGACCCGGCGGACGCCGCCGGGCGGGACTCGGTACGGCTCGACCGTGAGAAGGACGTCCAGGACGGGCTCCGCGCGGGTCTGCGCAAGCAGACCGGCAAGCACTGGTCGGTGACGCGGAAGCCCGACGGGTGGCTGCACATCACCACCGCGCTTCAGCGCCGGACCGGAAGCAAGGAGATCACCACCGCCGAGCGGCGTGAGCTGGCAGCAGCGCTGAAGCTCCCCATCGACGCCGTTTCCCCGCACGGCGTTCCCGTCCCTCCCGGCAATGGATGGCGCGCGGAGATGCTCGACCGCGCCTCCGGCCGCGCACCTCGGGTACTCGGAGAGCGGTACGTGGCCCGAGCCGACCAGCGGCCCGAGGTCGTGCACAGCGTCTGATCCGCCCCTGCTGGCCGTGCCATCCGTGACTGACACGGCCAGCAGGGGGTGTCCGGATTGCGGGCGATGATGCTTTCACCCCATCCGCACATGAAGGGGACCGCCCGTCGTGTCCACCACCGAGCTGCGCCACCACATCCTCGACCAAGGACTGGCCGCGTTGCGCCGCACCGAGACAGAACGCCAGTACCTCGACCCTGACGTCCAGCTACTGGCCTACACAGCCATGACCACCACCCTGGCCGGCATCAGCACACGGCTGCTGGAGGCCCTGTCCTGGCATCAGCCAGAGCTGGCGCGGCGCCTCGCCGACGAACTCCTCGACCTCCGCGACGAACCGCAGGAGATGGCCGACTACCTGCGTGCGCAGGCAGCGGCCGCCACCCATCGACGTAACACCCACGAAGTGCAGGCGGCCTGAGATTCGCGAGATCTCGCCGCCGACGCACTCTCCCGACACCATTCGATCGTCACCACCCCACGGCGGCCGGCACACACCGAGCCACCCCCCCCGGCAACGTGCGCGCCGGCCGCCACCCACTCACACCAGGAGAAGCTGCATGGCAGGAGAGACCGTCATCACCGTCATCGGAAACCTCGTCGACGACCCGGAGCTGCGCTTCACTCCCTCCGGCGCGGCGGTCGCGAAGTTCCGTGTGGCTTCCACCCCGCGCACCTTCGACCGGCAGACCAACGAGTGGAAGGACGGCGAGAGCCTGTTCCTGACCTGCTCGGTCTGGCGGCAGGCGGCGGAGAACGCCGCGGAATCGCTCCAGCGCGGCACGCGCGTCATCGTGCAGGGCCGACTGAAGCAGCGGTCGTACGAGGACCGGGACGGCACCAAGCGCACGGTCTA
This sequence comes from Streptomyces sp. NPDC002125, assembly GCF_053593715.1. Taxonomy (NCBI): domain Bacteria; kingdom Bacillati; phylum Actinomycetota; class Actinomycetes; order Kitasatosporales; family Streptomycetaceae; genus Streptomyces; species Streptomyces sp. NPDC002125. The sequence goes on from NZ_JBSFDD010000009.1 coordinate 39,717, forward strand.
CGAACTGGACGTTGACGAGGTCGGGCCGAGCCTCAAGAACGCCACGGCCAAGATCGCCAAGACCACCGGCAACGGCACGGGCCGCGAGGAATTCGGCAACGCCCGCCAGGCGACCAAGGCGGCGGGAGGCCCGCCCGCCGATGACCCGTGGGCCACCAACTCGGCGCCCCCGAGCGACGAGCCGCCGTTCTAGCACGGGTGAATCCGACCGACCGGCGGGCCAGGCGAAGTCCGCCTGGCCCGCCGGAGGTACGTAGGGGACAGGACAGGGAGAAAACACGTGGCGGCCTTGATGACCCGCCTGGGTAAGCGTCGCGACTGGTGCTGCCCGGGACACAGCCTCAAGTCTCTCGACCACGGCACCGAGCGCGCTCGTGAACACCGTGAATGGCACCGAGAGATCACCCAAGAACTCACAGACCGAGAGGACCCCGCTCCGTGCCCGCCCCTCTGATGATCTCCCCGCTGCTCACCTACGAGCACATCGCCGCTCTGCGGCGCGACGCCGCCCGCGACGTCATCACGCTGATCGCCTCCACCCTCCGGGAGCAGATCCCAGGAGCCGCCTATCTCACCTTCGGCCAGGAGGGCGACCTGTGGTGGCTGGAAGCAGTCCTCGCAGCCGACGGCCGTCGGCTGCACACCATCGGCCACCCCCGGCCCGAACGCCTTCCGTCTCTGCCGGCCGGTTCTCCGCACCAATCCGCCTGGCAGGTGGCGGATGCCGACCCCACCAGCCCGCAGCAGCTCCTGTTCCGCATCATCGAGTTGCTCAACGACGGAATGGAGCCCGATCTCCTCCCTGCCGACCTGCCCCACGGGCCCGACCGCCGAGACATCCCCTGCATCCTCCTCGCGCCTGACGCCCGGCCGGACGACGAACACCCCCTCAACGCGAACCGGCTGCTGCGCCCCCACACAATCCCCACCCCTGATCTTGCTGGGCCCGAGTCGCCGATCACCGAGCTGCTCCGTGCGGCACACCCAGAGCAGGTCCGAACAGCAGTGGATGCCGGACGTGCCACCACGCAGGCAGCGCCGGAACGGAAGCGCACCCGCCACTTCCATATCAGCGAGGAGTGCATCCATGGGGAGGTCAAGCGCCGCCTGTGCGACCACATCCCGAGGAACGGCAACTGGCGCGTCCGAGAGGTCCCATGTGCCGAGACGTCCTGCAGCGACGGCCGCCCGCAGCATGCGCAGGGGTGACGGAGCGCCTCACCCCCAGACCCTCCGCCACGCGAGGGGGCATAACGGCTGAGGCGGGACGACGGGGGAACATCCCGCCTCAGCCATGAGCCCACCGTACTTCGCTCGCCAGCATCTGAACGGCGGATCGCTACCGAACTGTCCGAATCTCAGCCCGGCACTTCCCCCCTTGCCGCTCTCCCATCCGGCGTCGCCGGTTCTTCGCACAATTCGACTCCTGTGAGCACCGCGGCGGTACCCGCAGGCGGAAAGCCGGGGTAGGGGACGGAGCAGCTCTTGTCGCAGGACACCACCAGCCACACATGCAGCCAAGGCCATCCCAATGGCAGGCGGTCTTCCCCAGGTGTCGGCGGCAGCCGGTATCGTGTCGGCACGGCATGACGCGAACCGCCGTTTCCGCTGCCGCCCCGCGCCCACGCCGCACAGGGGCGGCGTCGACGGACAAGGACCGAGACTGGGTCCCGCGCAGCACCACCATGGAATACCTGTCCGTCCGGCTGCGCCCATTCACGCAACGTCCGGCGGGAGGCGTGGGGTCCCGCTGTGGAGACAACCGTGACCAAGACAGGCAGCGACCATCTCAAGCGCCGGGCCCGGCAGATCGCCCGGGACACGAACCGCCGCTTCCCCGACGTTCTTGCCGAGCTGCGCGGCCGCCGTCCTGCCTCGCCCCGCACCCCGTCGACGGAGCTCGTCCCCATCTGCTCCGGCCTCGCTGGTCCCTTCGGCGAGGCCGGACGATGCGCTCGCCCGGCCGGACACCACACACTCGACCTGCTCACGCGCCACTCCCAGTGCGAAACGGAGCCGCACTACCCCGCGCACATCTGGAACGGCTACTTCGAGGCCCGTTCGGCAGCAAGCCAGGCCGAGCACGAGGCATGGCTCGCCGGGCTCACCCCGGCCGAACGGGAGGAGTACGAGCGCCAGGCCGAGGAGGACCACTGGGCGCAGATGGCCGCGGACGCCGCCGAGCCGTACGACCCGTACGAGGACAAGTACCGGTTCGAGGAGTACGAGGACGAGGCGTCCATGCACGAGGGCGGCTACGGGCCGCAGGGAGAGCACGGCGAGGACGAGGACGGCGACGACGAATACGAGGACGGCGACGACTTGGACGGAGATCGCTGGTGAACCCCTACTGGAGCCTCGTGCAGCAGCGCGCGGCCGAGTACTCACTCGCCCACTCCCGGCCCGACGCCCCCCTGACGGCTGGCCTGCCCGTCCTGGCCGCGCACGCTGCGGACTTCTCGCCCTTCCACACACTCCACGTCGCGCAGATGTGCCTGGCAGTCATCGTCTCCGAGGATTGCCCCGACCACCTGCGTACCCCGGCCGGCATCCCGGACATGACCCGGCTGGTGCCCGCCGACACGGATGCCCTGACCGTTCTGACCGCCGCCGAGGAGCAGCGGGCCCTGTTCGGCCGCGGCCTGGCCACCGAACTGAGAAACGTCGAGGAGCAGGTGGCCGCCACCCGCCGTGCCCAGGCCGTGGTGCAACGTCTGCTCGACCAGGTGCCCTACGGCGCGGGCGGCCGGCAGCGGATGCTCGACATTGTCTGGGAGCTCCGGGACGACCCGCGGGCGATCGCCGGCGTCATCGCGCTCACCGCCGCGGCGCTCCGCGAACTCGCCGCTCAGCAGGGACCGGCCGACGTATCACCCCAGGAGGGACAGCGGTGACCGCCCGGGAAGAGCGTCCGCCACAGGGCGGGATACGAGTACGCCGTGACCGTATGGGCGCTCGGCCGTCTCCAACCCCCGGTCACCTACATGCCGGAGACCCGGTCGTCGACTACATCAGCAGGACGCTCACGCTCTGGTGAGCAGTCCAGGCCCGCGGGGTCGCATGCCTCCGTTCAGGGCACGAGCGGTCTCGGACTGGCACGCGGCTGGCCGAACACAGCGCGCAGTGACAGTGGGGGCCGCCATGCTGTTGGACAACACAAGCAAGGACGACGAACTGCCAGGAGGGATACCGATGACGGACACCGCCGTGGAGACCGCGTCGAGGGAGACCACGGCGCCCGAGAAGACACTGCCCGAAGCCTTGGGCGTGCATCGCACCGCAGCGTTGCTCGCCGAGCGACTTGGTGTGCCGGTCGTGGCCGACGACATCGACCAGCTCATCGAGCTGAAGCACCTCGAGATCTACGACTGGTACAAGCGCTGGCCGCTCTACAGCACCAAGGACGCACTCGCCCTCGACGCGGACCTGGTGAAGCAGCTTGTTGCCGAGCGCACCGCGTGGCTGGAGGTCAGCATTACCCGCGACGAGGCCGTGGAACGCATCGGATGGCACTGGCGGGACATCGCCCGCATGGGAGACGAGGGCCGGGTGAAGGTCGGCCGGTTCGGCCGCTACCTGACCGCGGACGTCGACCGCCTTCCCCGCGAGGCCGAGGGTGAACAGCACATCACCGGTCAGGCCGCCGCCAAGGAGCTGGGGATCCGGTACCCCACGGACCTGCGGTACGTCGAAGCGGCCGGGTGGCTCGCCCCGGTGACCACTATGGAGATGCCCGCCGGCACGAGCCGGTACCGAACGGTCACCGTGCCGCTGTATCGGCTCGCCGACGTCCGCGCGGTAGAGGAGGTCCCCGGCGTGGACTGGAACTCCGTACGAGGCCTGCCCAAGGGTGCGCCGAGTCCGCTGCGCACATACGCGCGGAAGGCCCCCACCCGGGGCGACGTTGTCCGCGGCTTCGCGCAGGCCCTCGCCGACCGGCACGGCGTGACTGTGTGGGCCTGGTGCTCCCCGTACACCGGCAGCTGGGAGCTGGACTGGGTGCGCCGCGACGGTGCCCCGACGAAGAAGGACGTCGCTGCCGAGCTCGCCAAGGACCCGGCGGCCGGGCCGTACGCCGGCGAGATCACCCTGTGCCCGAAGTGGGGCCGGATCACCCGCAGGGCCCGGGCGCTGCTGGAGCCGGGCGCGGCCGTCGTCCTGGACACCGAGACCACGGACCTGTACGGGCGCACCGTGGAGGTGGCCGTCATCGATGCCGCGAGCGGTAAGAAGCTGATGAACACCCTGGTGCAGCCCGAGGCGCCCATCGCGCCCGAGGCGTATGGGGTGCACGGCATCAGCGACGAGGACCTGTTGGCTGCCAATGCCCGGACCTTCGACAGGATCCTCCCTCGACTGCGGAAGGTGACACGGGGCAGGGTGATCTGCGCGTACAAGGAGGAATTCGACCGCACCGTGGTCACCAACGACGCCCATCGCGTCGGGAAGCGGCCGATGCACCTGGCCGATCCCGACAACTGGTGGTGCCTCATGGAGTCCTACGCGGTGTGGCTTGGCTCCAACCGGTGGACCGCTCTGGGCGGGAATCACCGCGCCCTAGGCGACGCACAGGCCGCCCGCGAGGTCCTGCTGGAAATGTCCAGAGGCCGCGGCACCATGTTCGAGCCCCGCCTCGCCCCAGCCGGCGAGCCCGAGCCCAACCCGCCCACGCCGACCGACGTGCCAGCGACCGTCCCTGAGCAAGGGGTACCCGTCGCCGCCTCTGCGTAGCCGCGAACCGGTGTCCCGCCACCTGCGGTGAACAGACCAGGGCCGCCAGGTGCGCGAACGCGAGAGCTCTGCCGGCAGGGGAGGCAGAGGCGGAGCCGTACGACTGGCCGCGCCGTACGCGAGCGTCCGGCGTCACCAAGGAGCCGGTTTCCTGCCGGGACCTCGCCCACACCCCCATCTCGGCCTGGGCGCCGAGCCCACCTTCCGGGCTCGGGCGGAGGTGTCCGCTTTCCTCGGCAGAGTGCTAGCTGCATCGGCTTCAGCGGCGGACCTCCGGAGATCATCATGGACCACACTTCCGACACCAGCCTTGAGAAGGCGACCGAGCCTGAGACGGGCGTCATCACCGGCGTCGTCGTCGACGACCCGGGAACACCCTGCACTCCGGAGTACGCACGGACTCTGACGGAACGCGCCCTGCATTTGGCCGACGAGCTGGACGGCACGATGACGGAGATCGTCCGTGTGAGGGCATGGGAGCCCTTGGGCTACCGAGACCCGCGCGAGTACGTACTCAAGGAGTTCACCAACTCCTCCCGAGCGCACCGCTACCGGCTGGCGCGCTTCGCCGCCTTCGCTCACCAGCTGACCGAACGGCTCGGCGACGACGCCTTGGAGCTGCAGCTGACCGAGCGCGCCCTGCGCCAGGTCGCTCCGAGCCGTGACGCCGAAGTGATCAATGCCCTCGAGAGCCGCCTGTCCGATGCCGACAGCCCGGAGGAAATGGATGAGGCGGTGAACGAGACGCTCCGTGCGCACTCTCGAAACGCGCCACCGGAGGAGGACATGTGGGCCGGCGAGGACGAGCCCCAGGCCCGGCAGGGCGGTGCAGCCCCCGCCTCGCGCCGCGACGACAGCGAGGGCTGGGGCGCTGATACCGACTTCGACGCTGACGGCTTCGGAGACGAGCCGCAGGAGCCTGTCCAGCCTGCCGTCGCACCCCCGAGCAAAGCCGCTCTGGCGGAAGCCGACCGCTACGAGGAGTTCTTGCGCGCGATGCGTGTGATCGCCGCGACGGGCGGCGAGCTTCCCGGCATCCTCGACAACGCCGATGAGCCTGAGGAGAAGGAACTGATGGAGCTGGCGCAGAAGGTGGGCGGGGTTGCCGCAGCTACGGAGGAAGCACTCAGCGCCCTGTGACCGCGGGCGAGCACCAGACCCCGCGGACGGTGACAGGCGCCGAGGCGGATTTCGCGGGAGATTCGCTTCTGCCAGCTACCGCCCGAAGCTGTGGCCCTCACCCCGCCCCAGCCTCGGAGGACCTCGTGCTCACGGCCCGCCACGCTCGCCCCCGCCGCATCACGGCTCAGCAGTTCACCCACGCCTTGGCGTCGAGCGACGTCGTGCGGGAGATCCAGGCGGCCACGGGCTTGGTGCACCGCTACGAGCGTTACGGCCTGAGCCGAAGCAGCGCTGGCTGGGTAGCAGAGGACCACCTGCGTCGTGCTCTGTTGCAGCTCCAGCAGCTGGTGGACACCTACGTCGCCGGAGCGCGAACGTGGGCGGGCCGAGCGTGGCGACGGCGCCAGACGCGCGACGTGCTGGAGAGCATGCGTGAGGCGCTGTGGTTCACCATGCGGATGCAGGAGCCGATTGAGCTGTTCTGGCCGCCCGCCCTCTTCTACCGCAACGTCAGGCCCACCGTGCTCGATCAGGCCATGCTGCTGCTCGATGAAGCGGAGCTCACAGCCGCATGACGGCACCTACGGCAAGGCCGAACCGGCGAGATCCGAACCAGAAGAGGGACTGTGCTTCAAGACCGAGCTCGACTCGGCGCTGATGGGATCACTCAACCGGTGCCAGCTCCTCTCTACCAGGCTGACTACCTGAAGCTGCTCGGCGCTGGCATCCTCATCGACCGCCGCGGTCTCGCCCTGGGCGCCGCGGAGTGCGACTGGGCGTGCGGTGGTCTCACCGACGGCTTCACGTGTCCGCTGAGCCTGAGCTGCCCTCTGTGCCACGCCCAGCCGTCCCAGCGATGCCGCAGACCGAGCGGACATGATGCAGACCCACACGTCGGCCGGCTTCATGAGGCCGGAGCGATCGACCGGCAGCGCGAGGAACGTGGTGACCTAACGCTGCCAGCCCCTTGGCCTGCGGAATGATTCAGCAGGCACCGCCGCCCGGGCTTGCAGGTCAGACCAATGACCTCGCCTCGTTCAGGCCGTCTGGCGAATGCAGCGCCCGGTAGAGAGCGCGTTCGGCACGACCTTGGTTCCAGGCGTGCGTACGCGCATCGAACTCCGCCTGATCGCGGTAACTTGCGTCGGCTGTCCACTGGTCCTCATGATCGCGCCGATGGTAGACGACCGCGGGTAGCAGTTCCCCGGCACTGCGGCCCGTGACCCCCATGACGTAGGTGTAGTCCTCACCCTTGTGCAGCCCGCCATGGCCTACGGCCCGAGCGAGCTGGGTGTCGGTGAGGAGCATGCAGTGCCCCACCGGGGGCTTGCTACCAGTGGCCGTCGGCCAGTACGTCCAGACGTCTCCGGGCTCGTGCCTTCCGACCGGGGTCGGGCACATCCACGTCTCCAGACTTCCGTCGGACCGCCAGTCGGCGGACCAGCCGGCGACCCACCGGAGCCCACTTTCCATGGCGCGGTCGTACCGCACAGCGAGCGAACGCTCGGGCAGCCGATCGTCATCGTCGGCGAAGGCGACGAAGCGTGCGGACACGTAGTTCAGGGCCGTATTCCGAGCCGGCGCGGGACCCGGATCGGGCCGGGCGCAGACCCGCACTCGATGGTCCTTGGCGATCAGCTCGGGGATACGATCCGGATCCGCGTGGGGGCCATTCGGCGCGATGATCCATTCCCACGTCACCTCTTTCTGCAGGCGGAGACTCTCATAGAGCTCCTCCAGGTAGGCGAGGCGGCGGCTGCTCAGGCCGGTCGGGGTGATGACGGCGACAGCCGGTTCGTCGGTGTAGGGCATGTGCGACTCCGATGTGGTGCAGGTCGGGCGGTAAGAGAGGGGCTATGCGACGCGGCGGGCCGGCTGCTGCTGTCCGGGGCGCTTTGCCCAGCTGCCAATCAGTGCGGAAGGTCGCAGCGCGATCAGACGTACGGAGCGGGGCAACTGCTCGGCATACGCCGCCAGCGCTGATTCGTCGTCGAGCGGGTCGGGTGCGAGTCGGGCGAGGGCGACCAGCAGCTGTACCGACTCGTCCTCGTCTTGGTCCAAACCGGACCAGCGCAGGACCAGGAGGTCATCGCGTTCTGTGGCCCGCTGGGGGCGGGCCCAGGGCGCCGCCTGCTTCCATCCGCTGCTGTCCAATACGACAACGGGGAAGATCACACCGAGGCCGTAGTGGGCGGCCAGGGGTGGTCGGTTCACGGAATGTGTCTCCTTCCGAGGCTCCGCAGGGAGGGGAGGACTCAGGTGACGTTTCAGGAATCGGTGGAACTTGGCCGTGTTGGGCTGGGTGGGCCCTGACGCTCTCGCGTCAGGGCCCACCCATGGCGTGACGGCCGGAACGGCGCCTTCGGGGGCGGTTGCCGCGCCCTGTGGCGCGGTTAGTCCAGTTGCATCGGCACCGAGATGTAGTAGGCGCTGATCCATCCGGTCTTGCCCGAGTTGGCCCCGCTGCGGACCTTGATGTGGGCCCAGGTGCCGCTCTTTGCGTAGCAGGCCACTGTGATCTTGGTGTCGGTGCGCAGCAGGCCCAGGGACGTGTAGCTGGTGCTCGGGCCGTTGCGGAGGTGGACGGTGGTTGAGGTCCAGGCGGTGTAGTCGGCCACGTTCTTGGTGCACGCGGTGGAGCCGACTGCGGATGCGGGAGCGGCGAGGGCGGTGGCTCCACCGAGCATGAGGGCTGTGACCGCGGTGGCGGTCGCGGCCCGGCGGGTCAGAGGTCGCATGGATTACTTCCTTCGTTGTCGAGAGACGGCGTTCGGCTGGCGGCGCGAGGCGCCCTCGGCGGTGCGCGAGCCTCTGGAGGGCGTCGAAGAGGCACTGGTGGGACCTGTGCCGGCACTGCGAGCCCCGCTGGGTGGGTCGGAAGCTGTGAACTACTCATGTCCTGAACGTATGAAGCAGAGCGGACAGGCTCGTCTGCGGCCGGAGTGCTGTGCCGAGGCGCTGACGACGGGGGCCCAACAGGACAGTGGTCACCACCTCGGCGTGTGGTCGAGGCCGCCGGTAATGCGCTTCGAGGGAGGTGTCCGCTTCCGTTCCTACTGTGCGTCTCGTTGGAGATCGTCGATCCGCGGCGGCCTGCCAACGTGCGATGAAGGGCAGCGAGACGCATGAGTAAGAGGAGTACGACGCCGCGCCGGCGCATGATGCGGGTGGCCTCGGCCGCCGTCATGGCAGTCGGTGTGCTGGGCGTCGCCACCACCGGTGCCTCGGCCGCAGAGGTGAGCGCCACGGCGCAGGTGAAGGCCGATGAGGCCGGGGACGAAGGGGCCAAGGCCGACGCGAAGACGGTCGTGACGCCCGCGGACGACCCGACCGAGCCGGGAACCGACCCGGGCACGGACCCGGGAACCGACCCGGGCACGGACCCGGGAACCGATCCCGGCACCGATCCCGGCACCGATCCCGGCACCGATCCCGGCACCGATCCCGGCACCGATCCCGGCACCGATCCCGGCACGGACCCGGGCACCGACCCGGGCACCGATCCCGGCACGGACCCGGGTACGGACCCGGGCACCGATCCCGGTACGGACCCGGGCACCGACCCGGGTACGGACCCGAAGCCGGACCCGAAGCCGGACCCGAAGCCGGACCCGAAGCCCGACCCGAAGCCGGACCCGAAGCCGGACCCGAAGCCCGACCCGAAGCCGGACCCGAAGCCCGACCCGAAGCCCGACCCGAGCGTCGACCCCACCCCGGACCCGACCTCAAACCCTGGGGGTGGCGACGAGTCGACGCCGGGGTCCGGGGCGGGCGGGCCGGCGGGTGAGGCAGCTGGCAACGGCAAGTCCGAAGCGAGCAAGGTGTCCGACACGACGCAGAACGTGGCAGGCAGCAAGCCGAGCGGATCGCTCGCCCATACCGGAGCGGACGGCAACACCCAGCTCGGCCTGGCGGCAGGTGGGTTGCTCGCGGCCGGCGTTGCCGCCCTCGGAGTCGCCGGCATCAACAAGCGCCGCGCCGCTCGAGGCGCCGGCAAGCCCGACGCCGCGTAACGCCACGTCGTAACCGATCAGGCGGGGGTGAGAACACCCCTTACCCCCGCCTGCTCAGGCGAGTCGCATTTATGGCTTTTGTTCAGGAAGCGCCAGCGATCGAAGGAGCAGCACTCATGAAGTCCATCCGCCGTTTCACCACCGTCGCCCTGTCCGCGGCCCTCTTGGCCGGCGGGGCGGCCGCCCTGGCACCGGCAGCGTCAGCGGCCACCGCCTCCAGCTGCACCTACAACCTGGCGGACCACAACGCCCAGGTCGACGGGAACGGAATCAACTACCGATCGGGCCCGGGGACGTCGTACGCCTCCAAGGGATTCCTCTACGACGGCGACGACCTGCGCATCTACTGCGGCAAGGGTGACTGGTACTACGGCAAGTTGATCTACCGGTCCAAGAGCGGCATGGCCGCGAACACGTACGGCTGGATACGCAAGGACATGCTCCTCAGCCTCGCCGGCTAGCCGAACCTGCCAGGCGGTGCGAGCTGTCACCGCTGGGCCCTCCGTATACGCGATGCCCGCAACGCGGGCTCCCTGCGCACGTACAGGTGGTGCCCCGGCCCCAGTGCCGGGGCACCGCCCACCCCTCCAGACCGCTGATGCCCTCTGCGGCCCACTTGGTCATGCCACGAAGAGGAGACGCAGTGTCACCCGCTCAGCCAGCGCACCGGTCCCAACAGGTCCCGGGCGCACGCACCACCCTTCCCGGGCGAGCCCGTCGGCAGCCGCTGTCACCTCGACCGGTTTGGCAAGACGTCTTCCTCGAACCGCGGTACGACCCGGCGATTCAGCAGGAGATCGACGCCGACCTCGAGCTGGAACAAGAGATCGCACCTCCACGAAGACGAAGCGGTCGGGGCTGAGCATCGCGGCGCTCGAACTTGTCCGTCGGGTTCCAGAGACGGCCGACAGGTCCGGGCTCAATCCGGGCCACCCACCCCTCTCCCACCAGCACAACCGGGCGTTCGCCCCTCAAGTATCCGGAGCAGCTGCATGACCACCGCCCCCACCGTCATCACCCCGCCCGTCAGCCCAGCGATGCGAGCGGCGCGATCCGTCGTCTGGACCTTGCTTGCCTCCTCTCTGCTCATCAAGGCCGCCGGCTTCGCATGGGATTTCCTGGGCTACTACGTCGCTGACGGGCTCGGATACGGCACCACGGCCGCAGGCGCAGCACTGACCGCATTCGGACTCGGCTGGTGCGCTGGCCTCGCTTCAGCCGGGGCCCTCACAGACCGGCTGGGACAACGGGTCGGCCTCTCGCTCGTCATGGCGCTGTCCTCCCTCGCCTGCTTCGCCCTCGCGATCGCCGAGTCGTTTCCCGCCCTGCTCCTGGTCTCGTTCTTCCTCGGCATGACGATGGAGATCCACCGGCCGGCGGTCAGCGCGCAGATCAACGCCACCATCGACAGTGAAGCCGGCCGCACCCGTGCGCAGTCCTGGCTGTACTGGGCTTCCAACGTCGGCATAGCCATCTGTGCGGCAGCCGGCGGATACCTGGCCCATCACTACGGCTACAAAGCCCTTTTCGTCGTCAACGGACTTGCGTGCCTGGGATTCGCGGCCGTGGCCTACCGAGTCCTGACACCACGGACCGCGACTGACAGCGCCGACGTCCCGGCCGTCACCTACCGCCAGGTCTTCGCCGACCCCTCACTGCGCTGGATCGCCGTCGCGGCAGTCTGCGGCATGACCTGCGCCTGGGGACTGGTCTCTGTCCTGCCGCTACTCATGACCGACGACGGACTCCCGCCCACCAGCTACGGCCTGGCGATGCTCGCCAACACGATCACAGTCCTGGCGCTCACTCCACCCCTCACCCGGCTGCTCGTCGGCTCCGGGGACACCCCCAGATACCCGCTCGTCCCCATCCTCGCCTGCGGCTGCGCCATTCTCGGGCTTGGCATCAGCCTCGCCGCTTTGCAGCACACCACCCTCGGGTACGCCGCCGCGGCCGCGCTCCTGGTCCCCGGTGAGATCGCCTTCTCCGTCGCGCTCGGCGCCTACATCTCCACCCACGCCCCCCGCAACGCCACCGGCCGCTACCAGGCAGTCCTCAGCGGAGCAACCGCCGTCGCCTCTCTTCCGCCGCTCGGCATAGCCCTGGCGCTGAACACCGGTGGCCGCCCCCTGGTCGCCGCCCTCCTGGTCGGCAGCGCACTCGTCGCCGTCGCCGCGTGCCGCCCCCTGGCCAGGGCCCTCCGAGACGCGCAGCAGGAACAAACACATCCGCTTCCCACCCCCGCCCCGTAGCCCGGGCCTCCCGGCCCCGGCCGATCACTCCCCCAAGGACCTTCCGTGCACGACATCACCCCCGCTGCGGCCCGTCTCACCGCCAGGCTGGCCCAGCCCGTACCCGTATTCGGTGCCTACCTGCCGGCCGGATTTCCGGCCCCCGGCCTGGACATCGAGACCCTGCAGATGCTCGCCGTAGCCGGAGCGGACGTTCTCGAAATCGGCCTGCCCCACCCGCATGCCCCCCTCGACGGACCGGCCATCACCGCGGCGAACCAGCGCTCCCTCGAACACGGGACACAGATCCAGGACGTCTTCACCACGGTCCGGCGCACAGCCGAAACCACCCAAGCCTCCGTGCTGGTGATGACGTACTGGGAGCCCGTGCGCGCGCACAATCCGCGTCGATTCGCGTGTGAACTCGCCGACGCCGGCGCCGCAGGAGCGTTGATCCCGGACCTCCCCGCGGCCGCAGCTGCCGAGTGGGCCGTAGCCGCCCGGGCGGCAGGACTCCACAACCTCCAGTTCGCCCCCCGACAGGCCACCGACACCGAACTCGGCCAGGTCACCGCACCTGCGAGCGGCTGGCTGTACGCCCCAGCCGTTACGGGCCGCACCGGTTACCAGGGACACCTCGACATAGCCGCCCTGAAGGCCTTCACCCGCAGGCTGAAGCGACTGTCCGACGTCCCCATCGTCACCGGGGTCGGCATCTCCACCCCCGAGCTTGCCGAGCAGGTCGCCCCTCACGTCGCCGGCGTCGTAGTCGGATCCCCCATCGTCCGCTGTCTCCTTCGGCGCCCCGACAGCACCGGCGCAGCAGCTGCCGCCGATACCGCCGCCCTGTTCGCGGACTCCATCCGCACCCCCGCGCTGACCTGACCGAGCAGGCCTCGGCGCGACCACCCCCGCACAAGGAACCTGACCCCTGGAGCAGCCGTGCCTTCTGCCGTCGTTTCGCCGCAGGCCACCACCACAACACCAGCCGAGAACCGCCGATGGCCCCCGATCATCTGGGCAGCCCTGATCGGAACCTTCGCCATCCGTGCCCTCGGCTTCGCCTACCCCTTCCTGCCGTACCACGCCGACAGCCTCGGCTTCTCCGCACAGACGACCGGCTGGGTCGTGGCAAGTTTCGGCGCAGGCTGGCTCATAGGACAGGTGGGCGGCGGCTGGCTGTCCGACCGCATCGGACCGCGCGCAACACTTGCCTGCGCCATGGCCACAGCCGCGGTCATCCTGCCGATCCTGGCGGAAGTGCGCTCCTCAACGGGGATCATCACCGCCGCCCTACTCACCGGCGTGGTCTACGACGCCGCCCGGCCGGTGATCACCACACTCATCGACGACACCTTCCCCACCAAGGCGCAGCAGGTACTGGTGAATGGCTGGCGACACTTCGCCGTCAACATCGGTGCCGCCCTCACCGGATCACTGGGCGGCTATCTTGCCGCCACAGCAGGACTTCCGACACTGTTCTGGGTCAACGCGCTCGCCTGCGCGATGTTCGGAGTGGCCGCCGTACTCCTGCTCCCTCCTTACGCCCGCCGCACCGGCCCCGAGGCAACCAAGACGGGGTACACCCACGCGGTACGCGACGCCCGTCTGTGGCTGCTCTCCCTCGCCAGCCTCTGCGCACTCATCTGCGCCGGCAGCGTCTTCACGGCCCTTCCGATGATGATGAGCTACGACAACTTGGACGCCACCGCATACGGCTGGACGCAGGTAGCGAACGCGGCCGCCGTACTGATCCTGTCCCCGTTCATGACCCCATGGCTCAGCAGACGCGCGGCGCACGGAGGGCCCATGACCGGTCTGCTGGCAACCAGCGCCCTCCTCCTGGGCGCCGGCATGGGCCTGGCCGGTCTGGCGGATTCCACCGCCGGCTATTGCCTTGCCGCAGCCGCCGCCGTCCCAGGCGAGATCATCCTGTTCATCGCAGCCGGCGACCTCGTCTCCCGCCTTGCCCCGCCTGGAGCACACGGACGGTACGCCGGCCTGTGGGGCAGCAACCTCGCCTTGGCGGTCATCGCCGCGCCTCTCCTTGCCGCCTGGTCCCTCAGCCACGGCGGAGGAGTGACTGCGACGTGGACCATCTGCGGCGCCGGGGCACTCGGGGCTGTCCTGTGCTGGCCGCTGCACTCCAGCATTCGCACGGCCGACCCACTGATTACCCCGGGACCCCGCTCGACGAACGATGAAGCAGAGCACTCCGCGGGAACAGCATGACTGTCGGTACCGCCAGGTACGTTGCCCATCACCACCTTTCCCGACTAGCACCTCAGGACAACCATTGAGTGACCCCACCGTCTTCGCCTGGTGCTTCTCCCACGGTCGACTCCACCACTTCGTCGGTGCGCCGTGGTGCACCGCCACCTGGGCTCTCCTTCCAGGCGCAACAGAAGAAGAGGCACTGACCGCCAAGGCACAGCAGTACGGCGAGGCGACGTTTCTCGACCAGCTGCCCGATGAACAGCAACTCGCTCTCATTCGAGGAAGCAGCGACCGCACTGCCTGACAGCACACCCGCGGGCTGGAGAGGACGGCGCCTCGTCACGTTGGGCTCAAAACGTCACCAGCAGCCCGAGCACCATGACCGCCACGATGACGCCGACGACGATGATGCGCGTACCTGAATCGGCCGACCGCCACCAGCGGTCCGCGGTCGGCCAGCCCGAGGCGTGCACTGCCTTGGAACCGATCCGCCTGGTTAGAGGCTTCCGCGCAGCATCATCGGGCTCCAGGTAGTCAAGATCACCGTCGTCGCTCTCCTGGATCTGCGCGGCAAGCGCACCGAGGAGCTCGTCCAGTCGTTCCGGGCCCAGCTCAAGATGCAACTCGGCCCTGTCGTTCCCCAGAACCAGCATGGGGAAGGGATGGCTCTCGTCCACACTGGTCACCACACTCCAGTCGGCGTAGTCAGCGTGCACCTGATCTTCGATCTCTGCAGGCATGGCCTCCGCGGTCTCGGCCGGCGAAGGGATGTAGTCGGCGGGCAAAGTCGTGACCTCCTTGCGGGCCACCGCGGTGGTGGCCCCGCCGCATGCTCACCGGTCAACCGGACACGGCCTGTCGGCGGTGGTGATCACAGACAGGAGCTCCGGGTGGTTGTCCGCTCCACCCCGTAGGTTGCGTGCTCAGTCCCCGAAGAGACCAACGCCGACACCTGCTCACGGATGGCAAGAGATTCGCGACGGGACCACGCCTCAACGGCCTCAGCTAGACACTCCTGCCATTCACTACCGAGGAGATCAGTTTCGATGAGCACTGATGTGCAGGAGCCGGTCAGCACCGCCTTCGCGATGCGGCTCCACATGCCGCAGCCGCACCCCTGCTTCGTCATCACAGCGTTTCTGCACTACGCGCTGGAAGACCCGTACGCCGTACGGATCGTCTTCCGCATGAGCATGGGAGACGAGCCTGTCGTCTGGCATGTGAACCGCGACCTGATCCGAGACAGCCTGGTCCGGCTGACGGGGGAAGGGGATGTACAGATCGGTCCTGATCCGCGCAACGCAGACGACGTCGTCTTCCGTCTCCGTGTGGACGGCGCGAGCGCGATCCTGACGGCCCCTCGGCCGCCGATCGAAGACTTCCTCCGCCGTACGACCGAAGCGGTTCCGTACGGCCGGGAGAGCTCAGTGCCCAGCGTGCGAGCGGCGCTGGACGCCGAACTGAACCGCATCCTCACCACCTCGTAGCCCTGCAACAGATTCCGCTGCCTCATGCCGACACTTCCAGCTCGGACGCCATGCCCTTGACCGATGTCAGGGGCATGGCGCTTCCGCACCGACTGGTAGTGCCGACAGCCGTCTGTCGCCGGGTTCCGCCGCTCCTCCGTGCACCGTCGCGGTCTACTCGCCCTTCGGCCGCCCAGCGGCCAGCCCAGGGGCAAGCCGCGCGCAGCGGGCTGCGTACGCAACGAGATGCTGGGCCTCGAATGCCGCGGCATCCCAGTCATCCCCCCGTACACCGCCTGTGGGCCATACGTACGCCCAACCCCGCCCACCGTTGGCCAGCGACAGCTCTCGCAGCTCGTATCGGGCGTCCTCGAACGCGTCGAGGATGCGCCACTCCTTGTCGCTCAGGTCGGTCAAAAGCACCCCGGAGGCGAGGTTGGCGGGCGGTCCGACGACAAGGCCCGGGTAGACGCGGCCTTCGAGTGCGGCCGCGCGGTAGCCCGGCACGGACGCCGGAGTTTTCTGCGGAACTCGACCCAGTAGGGCCCGGAGGACGGCATCGAACTGGAGCGTTCCGTAGCAGAACAGCGCGTCGGGGCGTTGCGAGAGTCGGTTCCGGCGCTGAGTGCTTTCAGGAACCGAGGTGGCTATGGCTTGCGTCATGTGCTTTCCGGTCTCAGTGGGAAGTCAGGTACATCGCGTCGTAGACGGGTGATTCGGGGGCGTGCTTGATCTGGCCGAGGACCGTGTACCCCCACCGGAGATAGGCATCGTGGGCTGGCTGGTTATCCACGATGCAGGTCAGGGCTGTGACGGTCTCCTCCCGGCCGGAGATGACGGTGTCGTGGATCTGGCGTCCGAGACCGCGGTTTTGCTGAGCAGGCAGCACCATGAGCTCCCGCAGCCAGAAGATGCCGCCCGAGTCGGCGAGTTGCTGCAACGGGGTCGGTCGCCGGGTTCCGAGGGACGTCCACCAGGGCTTGTCGGGGGGCAGGGTGGCGCCGTGGACGTATCCGACGATCCGACCGTCCAGCCGGGCTGTCACCGTCTCGAAGCCTTCGGTGTCGAATGCGGCCTCGAGTCGATTCCGGAACGAGTCGACGGAGAAGAAGGGGTCGCCGATGTAGGGCGGCGTGTCGTACACCGTGGCGTAGACGTCGACCAGCTCGGTGAGTATCGCCTTCGCTGACTGCTCATCGTGCCGCTGGAACTCCGGGTCCACCGTCTGCACTCTCCTTTGCTTGCTCACGCGACGTGAGTTCGGATCTGTTCGAGTAGGTCCCCCACGCCGCGGGCGCGTTGATGGGGGATCAGGCCGTCATGGATGATCGCCAGCTGCGCGGTTGTCCGTGTCGACGACATCCCGCTTTCGACGAGCTGGAGTGCCTGCGTCGCGGCGGCCAGGCCGTGGTCGATGTCGCCGTTCTGCACGGCCGCGACTGAGAGCCGGCCGAGGCACATTCCGCGGTTTCTGGAGTGGGCGACGTCCTGAAGCGCCTCAGACCGTGCGAGAAGCTCTTGGGCCCGGCCCATTTGGCCGAGATCGAGCCGGCACATGCCCTCCAAGCACGTCAGTTCGGCGAGGTTGAGGAAGTGTGCCCAGTCCGGATCCAGCTTGTGATCTCCGCGCTCCCATTCCTGCCAGGCACGCTTGATGGCGGCCTCGGAGTTGAAGGCGTCCCCGATGCGTGCGTGCCCCTGTGCCTCTCGGATGGCCAGCAGTGCGGTGACGCGGCTGGGTGCGTTCCAGAGTTCGGCGTGCCGCTGTCCGAGCTTGGCGAAGCGGACGGCTTCGCGCCCCTTGTTCAGGTCGACGGCTTGGCGGGCCATGTTGCTGAGGGTGCGGCTGGCCAGGACGTCGTCGCTGGTGTAGTTAGCCGCGTTGAGTGCCTCCGAGAAGTACTGGCGGGCCTGGGTCTGCAGTCCTGCGTCGTAGCAGAACCATCCGAGCGACGTCGTCAGTTTCCCCGCGAGCGCGTGCAGCCGCTGTCCCAGTGCCTCGTCGTAGATCCCTCGGTCGATCATGTGGTGGGTCCAGAGCAGATGGGCCCGGGTCGGTCGCCACAGCCGATTCGCACCGAACTGTTGGTCGATCGCGTAGTTGTCGTCGGCGGCGCCCGACAGTAGCTCGACTTCCTCTGGCGAGATTCGCCACTCACCGCTGCGGTTAGTACCAGTAGTTGTCTCGGCCAGCCATGGGGGCGGCGCCTCGTCGGTAAGAGGACTGGAGCTGGAGGCGACCAGGAAGGGAGCGGGTGATGCCTGGCTCACCAAGGGCACCGGGGTGAGAACCACAGGACACGCGTCCTCATCCGGCGGGGGCCGGAATCCCAGTTCTTCGACAGGGCACTTCCAGTAGGCGGCCAGTACCGCCCGGCTGTCAGGATGCGGCCAGGGAGGAGGGTCGGAGTTCTCCCACTTGGAGTATTGGCGGACCGTGAAGGTGGGCGTCTTACTCAAGCGTCCTTCCGCACGAAGGCGTCGGGCAAGGGCTGAGAGTTCCCGTACGACCTCCTCCTGTGTGCGGTTCGCGCGGGTGCGTAACCGCTTGAGTTCACGCATGGCCACCTCCTCACCGTCTGGATGGCCTCACGGTAGCGACTTTGGTGGCCTCGCGTGAGGGTTCGTCACCTGAAGCCCCAGGTCAGAGGGAAAGGGCAGGCGAAAGGGCGGCCAAAGGGCGTGTAGAAGGCGGCCAGAGTTCCGGGGAAAAGACCTGTTCACCGCTCCAGCCCTTCGCTGCACTAGGTCACGTCTCAGACACCCTGTGTTTCATCGTGATGATGGGAGGGCCTATGGAGGTCGGTGAGATCGCCGAGAGCAACGCTCTGTCCATGTGGTTCTCCGTAGCTACGCGGTGCCCGGACACGGCTGCCAGCCAGTGGCGGGAGAATCCTCATCGTCCGCGACGGCTCAGGTGCGGCGTGACCTTCGACGTCGTTCTGGCAGATCGGCAGCTGATCGAAGCTGCCTACCGGCTCCTTATTCAGTACGAGCAGCCCCTCGGGCCCGCTGTGAGGTTCACCAGCCTCCGCTCCGCCGCCGTGCTGGTGCCGAGCGGCACTGTCGAGAGCTGGAGCAGTCTGGTGGCCGCCTCCCAGTGGCCGAGCGGGCTCCCCCGACCGACCTGCCTCGGCAAAGGCCACGCCATCCTCGTACCCGCGCCCACCCCCCGATCGGCGACCGGAGTCGCACAGTGGCTCGTCCCGCCCGACGACGACCAGGCGATCGGCGGGGCGCCGCTGCTGACGAGCCCTGCGCCACTCGCCCGATGCCTCGCCGAGGCCCTGAGCCTCCACGCACCCGCGGAGCGAGCGCCACTGCGCCGTGCCGTGGCAGTGGTCAGGTCCGCTCTGCCTTCCCCCAGGAGATCGTGATGGCCATGACACGCGCGTTGCCCGCAACGGCAGCGGGTCGAGTTCCTGGGGTGCGCAACGGATCAGGGGCGTTCGCCGGCCTTCTTCCAGTAGTTCTGCAGCATGTCGGCGGGCCAGGGCGGCTGGTGCATCGTTCCGCGGGGCAGCATCTCCTGGAAGACCGGTGCCAGGTCGACGATGGGAGTTCCGGCGTCCGCGTCCAGGTCCGTGACGTGCAGGTCCCGTCCTTCCACTCCCAGCAGGCGCGGGTAGGAGATTCCGATCCGAGCCGGCCGCCTGTGGTTGCGGTGAACGAGGCCGCCGGTGGCCGGCCAGTCCGGATTGCCTCGGGGACTCCGGGGCTCGAGCTCGATGTCGCTGTCCGATCCCAGACTGAAGTGCCAGACCACTTCCAGGTGGCTGAACTCCTCGATGCCCTGGAGGGCACTTTCGGGGATGCTCGGGACGAGACGGATGATCGACTCGACTCCGCCTTTGTAGTCGTCAAGGCGATCGGTCTGGCCCCCTACGACCGTGGCGATCACCGGCACCTGGATGAACTGGTCGAACACGCTTCCGCTCCCCTCCTGGACCTTCTCCTTGGGCGCCGACGCACGCGCGTTCCGCTCCGGGCTTCCTTACCGTACGGGCTACCGGTCTGCGAGGACGGCACGGGCTCGTGTGTCGAGGTCGGCGGCCGGGCCTCCGCCTCGGCGGAGAACGGGGCTCAGCGCGCGGCGCATCTGCACCACGGTCTGTCGGGCTCGCCCGGACTGGACGCCGGTCATCGTGTCGAGTGCCTGATGCCACGTGGCGCAGGCCGCCTCGAGTTGCCCCTGCTGGACCTGTACCTCACCGAGGTACCCGAGGGTGACGGAGTGGGTCCGCTTGAACGGCGTTTGGCGGGTGCGGACACTCCGCTTGAACTGCTGCTCAGCACCCTTCAGATCGCCCATGTCCCGCAACGCGGCGGCGGTCTCATGTGCGAGGCTCGCCTCGCCGAAGAACCACACCCGAGCGGGCTCGTCGCCGTCCTGGGGGGCGCGCGAGAGATCGGACTCTGCACGGTTGAGCGCCTCCGCGGCCTGCTTCTTGTAGCCAGCGGCGGCCAGTCCGCGGGCATGGACGACGCCGAGGAGGGCCTTCTCCCTCCAGCAGGCATCGGCGTAGCGCCGGCTGGAGAGAGATCCCTCGGCCAGGCGTACGGCTTCCTGAGGCTGATGCAGGTCCACGGCCTGGTGGGCCATCGCCCGCAACACGTGCCCGGCGAGCGGAGCGTCGCCGGCCTCCTCGGCCAACTGGGTCGCGAGAGTCAGCCACCGCAGCGCAATCGGGTGTTCCCCGGCGTCGAAACTCGTCCAGCCCGCGAGGTAGGCGAGCTCGGCAACGGCCGACGTCATATCCCGGCGCAGACCATCGGAGGAGAAGCGTCCCCCAAGGAGTTCGGTGACGTCGGTGCGCAGGTAGGCCACCAGGGCGGCGCGCCCCACCCCCCGGCCGCCGCGCTGCTGGTCCCGCCGGGACAGGAAGGCCGTCATCTCGCGCACGCTGGTGACGTCCTCGGCCGTCACCGTGTGCTTCGACAGGGGCTTGCGGGTGCGGGCTCGGTCAGCAGATTCCTGCCACCAGCCTTCGGTGGGCAGGGCCAGGCCGGCGACCGAGTAGGCCGACTGTGCCAGTACCTGGCGCCGTGCAATGTCCATGTCCGTGCTCCCGAGGGTCGCCAGCGTCGCGAGGGTGTCGACGCTCCACGTCGGCGTCTGTGGGTCGGCGGCATCGTCCGTTGCCAGCCCGATGTCGGTCAGCGTGATGGTGCGGCCGAGGCCACGGGAGAGCGTCTCGGCCAAGATATGTGCTGCACGGCCTTCGGGTGTGGCGCCACCGATCCAGCGGGCGATGCGGGAGTGGTCATAGCGCAGGAGCTCGGTCGCGCCGTTCTCTGCGGCGACAGCCCGGAAGCGAGCGGCCAGTTGCCGCTGCGACAGGCCCCATTCCTGGACGACGGCTTCCAGTCGAGTGTTGCGTGTGCGCCCCATACGTGTGCGCCCCTGTCCCCGAAACGATCTTGCACCACGTGCACCACATCGGCGCGCTGGCCGGGATTCCCGTCAGCCCTCGCACGCGGTTGTCTCATGAAGACGATATTCCTCCAACCTCCAGGCGGTGTAACGGAATCGGCCG
The DNA here is from genome assembly GCF_053593715.1 of Streptomyces sp. NPDC002125. NCBI lineage: Bacteria > Bacillati > Actinomycetota > Actinomycetes > Kitasatosporales > Streptomycetaceae > Streptomyces > Streptomyces sp. NPDC002125. The sequence goes on from NZ_JBSFDD010000009.1 coordinate 61,034, forward strand.
CGTCAGGCCCGCGAACTCGGATCGTGACCGGAATTGGCTCCCTCGGGGGCCGGGAAGGGCAGCTGATGAACCTGCAGTACCCGATGGCCGGCCTCCGGGGGGCGCGCACCGTTTCGCTGGTGCGCGGCGGTCGAAGAGCGATCGCCGCTCTGTCCGAAGACGGCGGGGCTCCGGTCTGTCGTGCGCGTGATTTCCAGATGGCGGCAGAAGTTCCTGCCCAGGCGGAGGCTGTCGCCGACGCGCGCCGTCAGCTCAGCCTTCTGCTGCAGAGGTCCGGGCTCTCCGACTGCATTGACACGGTGGCGCTCGTGGCCCAGGAGCTGATGGTGAACGCCATGGTGCACGGGTGCGGAAACCGGGCGGGGCTGCAGTTCTCGGTGCGAGCCATGCACGAGCACGGGCGTCTTCGGGTGGAGGTGGAGGACCCGTCGATCGAGCAGCCTCATCCGCGGCCACCGGCCGCGGACGAGGAAGGCGGCCGAGGTCTGCATCTGGTCGATGCTCTGGTCACGCGCTGGGGAACCGACGGCTCCGTGGCGGGCAAGACCGGCAAGACCGTGTGGTTCGAGCTGGATCTGCCTGGAGAGGAGGCCGCATCGTGAGTCTTGTCCGTCTTCGTTCCGTCTTGCGTCCGGCGTCCGCCTCCGTGGCTTCCCGGTCCGTCGTCTCGGCCGCGCGGGAAACCGTGGCGATGGTGCTGGCGGACGGCGCCCCGATTCCCGAGACCGACCAGGACATCCACGACCTGATGCTCCGGCTTCGCGGTCACCTCATGCAGTTGGGGGCGCTGGCACCCGACCGGTCACGTGCCGTGGCCGAGGCAATGGCCGTGGCCCGGGAGCGCGAGGCCGAAGTACCGGAGGACTGCGCCCGGGCCCTGATGCCTCTTGCGAAGTTCGCGGCGGCAGTGCGCGCGGTGCTCTGGGCGCTTCGAGCCGAAGGAGCGCTGTGCGAGCACCCGTCCCCGTGTCCGCCAGCCAGTGCTACCGACCGTTTGTCAGCCAGAGTCCACATCGGGTACCCCGAGACCGGCTGGAGCGTGCTGTGCAACGGGGTGATCCTTTTCGAGGACACCGGGTACCTCCTGCCGTCGGGCGACGTCGTCGGCCCGCGCAGGGCACTGCCCAGTGAGGCGGTGGAGGCATGACCACCTCACCCGCAGGCATTGTGCCGCCGCTGGGAGTACGGCTCCTTCCCCCGACAGCCGCGTGCGACTACGAGTCCTGGGCGGCAAGGCTCGTCACCCTTGACCTCCTGCGTGACGCGGTCGCGGTGGCGCTGCACCGCCTTCCGCTGCTGGCCGTCCCTGTCGGCGCGGACCGCCGTGGCGGCTCCATGGACATGCTCGACCCGGTCTTCGCACAGGCGCTCGCGGACGCTTTGCGGGGACGTCACGGATTCGACCGGCTCACCGTCTCGGGCCAGCTCGTGCGATGGGGCGATCCGATGCCGGACTGCCTCGCCCCGGACGCTCGCCGCCGGTTCCAGGGCCTTCGCGAGGAGCCCAGACACCGGGTCATCACACTGCCCCCCGGGCCAGGGGGGCGCGACTTGGATACGAGGAGCTGGCCCCCCGTACCCGAGTCGTCGCACGGACGGCAGCCCACTCCTCCCCGGGGTGTTGTCCGAGCCGGCGCCGCGCACGCCCCCTGACAGCCGCGGCGCCCCTCCCGTTCTGGTGCCGCGCCGGCCACCCCCGCTACGGCGCGGCACCAGAACACCTCTCACTCGCTGGAGACACCTTCCATGACCTTACGTAGTGACCATCCGTGGCGTATCACTCTCGGTGCGCAACCTCCCGCACCTCTTCCGTCGGACCTAGGCTCGGTAGAGGTCGGTATGGCGCTCGGCCTGCCCGCGATCGACACGATGGTCGCGGACGGTGCGGAGGTCGGCCCGGTGAAGTACTGCCTCACCCATCACAGGCTCCTCGTGCCCGTGGAGGCTGGAGCGGTCCACCGGTGGAAGGCTGCGCATTCCGACTGTGTCCCCGCCGCCGGGGCTTGGCGGTGCGACACGGGCGGCTACCTCGGCTGTACGGGCCTGTGGGTGACTGGCCTCGACGCCAGTTGGAACCGGGTCACCTCGGCCGACGTGCTGCACGAGGCACTCAGCCTCACACGCGCCCGCCTGCGTGCGCCCCACCCGCGTCACCGGGAGAGGTGTCGTGCATAGGCCTTCGCGAGTGAGCAGACGCTGGTGGGCTTGGCGTCCCAGCCGCGGTCACCTCCGGGTCCTCACCTTCGCCCTTGCGATGATCACCATCATCTGTGCCGGATCCGTGCCGAGGCAGTGGTGACCGCCGCCGGATGGGTCATCACCGCTCTGCTCCTGTCGGCCATGGCCGGACTGGTGATCTTCGGCCCCAGAAGAACGGCTCGGCGCACGCAGACGGGGAGCACCTCCGAGCCGGCCGCGTCAGACGATCTGCCCTGACTTGCCCAAGTGACACACTCAAGGACCTCTTTCATGCTTCATGTCGTTCCGTCGTCACCCATTGAGGTGCCGCAGGCGCCCGCCCGGATCATGACAGGTCTCTACCTGCGGTGCCTGCGCGAGGCGACGGGCACCAAGCTGGAGGACGCGGCCTACACCGTCAGGATGTCAGCGTCGGCCGTCAGCCGATGGGAGCTGGCCCAGTCCCCCATCAGGGCGGACGCGCTGCGCACGCTGCTGCTGCGCTACGGCGTGGCGGGCGATCACACGAACTTCCTGGTGGGGACGTTGCCGCCGCAGGACTACGCCCGCAGCAGGGCTGTAGAGCAGGGGCAAGCCCGGCGTGCCCCGCACGACTACTGGGCAGACGTGGCCGGCGACGAGGCCACGGCCCGCTACATCGCCGTGATGCGGACGGCGAGCGAGCTGATCCAGTTCTGCATGGTGGTTCCGGCCGGCCTGCGCACCCAGGCGTACGAGCGGGCGGTCCTGGACCCCCAGGTGTGCGCCATCCCCGATGAGCCCGTCCTCGGGCTTCCGTCATGGGTACACCGCGTTCGGCGGGCCGGTGAGCAGCGGCGGATCGTGCTGCTGGACGAAACCGTGCTCACCAGGGGAAGCAGTCAGTCAGAGGTGGTGGCCGGCCAACTACGGCACCTGGCCGACCTCGTGAGCCGGGAACGGCCCGATGGCCGGGGCCTGAGTGTCCGCATCCTGGCGATGAGCCCGGTCCGGTTCATCCACACGGTCGGCCCCGTCGCCGAGGTGAGCCTCCATGGGCATCGCATGGTGGCGAGTGTCGGTCTTTTCCCCAGCTACGAGACCGGTTCGCGCGCGGCGCAGATCATCAGCGCCGGTCTGCGGGAGGCCGTGGACGCCGCATGCAGCCGCGAGGAGACCCACGACCGGCTCGTGCGTGCGGGTGACGCCATGCAGCGGAGGGCCGCCCCGTGATCCTCGCCCGCCTACTCGCCGTCACACCGCCTGAGGCGCCCATGGCCCGGCTGCTCGTCCTTGATGAGGAGGCCTTCGCACGGTGCGTCCTTCCCTCGCGTCACACCGAGAGTGAGGCCACTGAGATCCGGCGCTGCGGGCGCACACTGCCCCGGCGCGGAGGTACGGACATGGCCCCCCGCGTCTATGCCTTCCTTGCCTCGCTCGGAGGCCGCACGCCATGACCGCGATACCGCTGAGCGCCGAAGCCTCCCGCTGCCCGGTGCCCCGATCTCGGCCGGAGCCCGCGATCGTGATGCGGTCCGGCCAGCGGATCCACGTCCCCAAGCTCCGTATGAGCCGGAACGGTCTCACCTACGAGGGTGCCGGGCCTGCAGACCGCGACCCTGAAGGGTTTCTGTGGCCGCGGGTCATCGGACCGGAGACCGGCCGCTACCTCTACGCGGACGTCAACCCGGTCAAGCAGCGTCTTGCGATGCAGAGTCCGGACCGGCTGCTGTGCCAGGTCGGGATGGGTCCGGCCACCAGAACCGCGGCCGGCGTGCTGTGGCTTGTGCCCAAGGCCACCGGCACACCCCAGGATCCGGTCCACCTGCGGTGGCCGGAGATCAGAACGACCGAGCCCCCGGTGTGCGTCTTCCACGCGCCGTACGCCGCTCGCGACTGCAAGCGGATGCGGCGTTTCGGGTACGGCGCCTTCTTTGTCCGCGAGGCGGAGCTCGTCGCTGTCGAGGGCACCGTCTACCGCCCCTCTTCCGCCGGTGGCATCGATGTCTTCAAGGGAGCGGTGTGCGAGCTGGACCCGCCCGACGCGCAGGAGCGGTTCGAGCGCATCATCGATCCGCGCTTCATGCTGGCCCGTCACCTGGTGCGGCACCTTCGTGGCATGACCGCGGTCGACCTGTCCGACCCGGGCCTCTACCGCGACGCCGCCCCCTGCAACCAGGAAGAGGGCTGAGCTGCATGCTGGTGCGCCTTCGTTCGAACCTCCGCACGAGAGCCACAGGGCGCGCGGCCGGTTCCACGGCTACAGCGATGCCGCGACCGATGACTTCCTCTTCCGGTTCCCGTACGTACAGGAGATGCCCGATGCCCCCGCATGATCCCGACCACGAGGCCGGTCCCCCTCATCTGAGGCTGTGCCGTCCGCTGCCCGAGGGCTCCGCTGGCCCGTACGGCAGTGACGACGACTGGCGTCGGCGTCCCGCCATCGCCCGGGTCACCGACCACCTCATGGGCGGGACCGACAACTACGAGGTCGACCGGGAGTTCGCTTTGCGGCTCCTGGCCGTCGCCCCGCCACTGCGGGCCATGGTGCAGATCAGCGGTGAGTTCAGGCCCCGAGCCGTAACCGTGCTCGCGCGCGAGCTGCGGATCGGGCAGTTCATCGAGCTGGGATGCGGTTTGCCCTCGTACGGCCTGCCGTCCACGCCACAGTCCCTGGAGAGCAGATTCCCCTGGCCAGCCCACACCTACGACGTCGCGCGGGCGTTCCACGACAAGCCCCGGGTCGTCTACGTGGACAACGACCCCCGCGTAGCGGGTCACGCCAACGTCAGCCTGGCCGAAGAGCCCGGCACGCGGCACCTGCACGCCGACGCCCGGGACGTGACCGACGTGCTCACGTCGGACGCCTGCCGGGTCCTCGACTTCGACCGGCCTGTCGCTGCCCTCGCGCACGACCTGCTGCCGTGGATGGACGACGCCGACGCTGCCGAGATGATGCAGGCGCTGCGCGAGCAGCTGCCGGCCGGCAGCGCCATCTCGGTGACCCACGCGACCACCGATGTGGCGCCCGGGATGATGGCGGCGCTCGTCGGCCACTACGCGGACGCGGGCATCCTCTACCGGCCGAGGACGCTGCGGCAGGTCCAGTCGCTGCTCGGAGCGTGGACCGTCCTCTCCCCCGGCATCCTGCCGACCGCTCTGTGGCGCCGGGACCAGAAACTTCCGCCCGGCATCGGCCCCGCGGCGGAGAAGAGCCACCGCTTGCCCCCGGGTGACTACTCCCACGCCTACGCCGCCCTCATCACCACCCCGTAACCCAAGGAATCAGCATGTGTAACCACGAGCCGCGCTGCCCCGGCGCCGAAGCCGCCGACCGTGAGGCCGCACGCCTGACCGCGCACCACCCCGAGCAGGGCTGGAGCCTGCTGTGCAACGGAGTCCTGCTCTTCGAGGACACCGGCGAGATCCTCCCCGACGGGCAGGTCGTCGCCCCGCACCGCGCCATGCCCGTCAAGGCGGTGGCCGCGTGAGCCTCCTCCCCTCCCCCCGCAAGCCCGCCGAGACGCCCCTGCCGATAAGCGGTGTGGACGGGATCCAGGACCACGCCTACGTCGGCAACATGCGCACCGGCGCCTTGGTCGGCCGGGATGGCCGAGTCTCCTGGATGGCCCTGCCTCGCTTCGACTCCCGGGCGCACTTCACCAGCATCCTGGGGACCGAGGAGCACGGGCTGTGGCGCATCGGCCCCGTCAGCCCGGACGGCACCGCGCCTGCGGCGGACCGGCGGCGCTACCTCGGCGACACCCTCATCCTCGAGTCCGTCTGGACCACCAAGGCAGGCACCGTCAAGGTCCTCGACTTCATGCCCACCACCGGCGAAGCGGCGCAACTGGTCCGCATCGTCGAGGGCGTCGCCGGTAGCGTCACCATGCACTCCGTCCTGCGGGCGCGGACCGACTACGGACGCACGACACCGCAACTCGTCTTCAGCGGGCGCCGGGTGAGCGCGAGACTGGACGAGGGCAGGCTGTGGCTCGACGCGGACGTCCACCTCGGCGCGCGCGGCGACGACCTGTTCTCACAGTTCACCGTGTCCGAGGGCGAGCAGGTGGCCTTCACCCTGTCGTGGCAGCCGGACCAGACCACCCCGCCGCCCCTGCCCGCGCCCGCCGCCCTGCTGCGGCAGACCACGGCCTTCTGGACCACCTGGGCCTCGCACTGCACCTACACGGGCGCCCGCCGCGATGACGTCATCCGCTCGCTGATCCCGCTCAAGGCCCTCATCTACGAGCCGACCGGCGCCATGGTGGCCGCCGCCAGCGTCTCGCTGCCCGAGGAGATCGGCGGCATCCGCAACTGGTCCTACGTGTACTGCTGGCTGCGGGACTCCGCATTCGCCGCCGAGAGCCTGGCCCAGTTCGGCTACGGGCAGGAGGTCGAAGCCTGGATCGACTGGGTCACGGCCGTCATCGATGGCGACTTCGACAACCTGCAGATCATGTACGGGGTCGGCGGTGAGCGGGACCTGGTCGAGGAAGAGCTCGACTGGCTGCCCGGCCACGCCGGCTCCCGCCCGGTCCGGATCGGCAACGGCGCAGCGGGACAGCTCCAGCTCGACGTGTTCGGTGAAGTCGTCGACGCCCTGGCCAAGGCGCAGCAGCACTACCCGCACCTGGCGCCGAAGGTCACGCCGCTCATCACCGGGCTCGTCGGGTGCGTGGAGAAGCTGTGGCGGAAGCCGGACATGGGGATCTGGGAGGTCCGCGGACCGCGCCGCCACTTCGTCCACTCCAAGATCATGGCCTGGACGGCCGTCGACCGGGCCGTCCGGCTCGTCGAAGCCGTCCACATGGACGGCCCGCTGGAGCACTGGCGCGCGCTGCGCGACACGATCCACCGGGACGTCTGCGAGAAGGGCTACGACAAGGAGCGCAACACCTTCACCCAATCGTACGGTTCCACCGAGCTGGACGCCGCCCTCCTGCACGCCCTGCTCTCCGGGTTCCTGCCCGCCGACGACAAGCGGGTCATCGGCACCATCGAGGCGGTCCAGCAGGACCTGTCCATCAAGGGCGGTTACCTGCTGCGCTACCGCACCAGCGGCAACATGCCGGGCGTCGACGGCCTGACCGGCCACGAGGCCACCTTCCTGATCGGGCTGGGCTGGCTGATCGTCGCGCTCGGGCGCATCGGGCGCACCAGCGAGGCCGAGGTTCTCACCGAGGCCCTGCTCCGCGCCCGCAACGACGTCGGTCTGCTCTCCGAGGAGTGGGATCCGCACGCCGAGCAGCAGCTCGGGAATTTCCCTCAGGCCTTCTCGCACATCGCCGTACTCATGGCGCTCGCGGCCGCGCCTACTGGAGCGGAGCCGGAGACGGTGGAGGTGGCCGTCCGGTGAAGGCCCTGCGCCTCTTCCAGGCACGCTCGCCGTACGACGCTGTCCCCGCCACTCCGTCGGCGGCAGGGATCCTCGTGCCGTACCGGGTTCCGGCCGGACCGGCTGCCCTCGTCCGGCCGCAGACCAAGGCCCTGGTGCGGTGGCTGCGGCAGATGCTCCACACCGGCGTCTACCTCGCCACGCTCCGTCTGCCCGTCGGCATCGTGGCGTGGGTATACGAGAGCCGGCCCCGGCCCCGCCCCCGCGGGCGCCGCCCTTCCACGGGCGGCGAGCTGGTCTTGCCCCTGTTATGGGTCGGCGCTGTCATCGGCGGTCTGGTGCTGATCGTCGTGATCACCGCTGGCGAAGCCGCCGCCACCCCCGCTGGAATGCCCACCGGGGCCCCCGGGGATCCTCGCGCTGCCGAAGTGCAGTCGCCCTTCTCGGTGACCAATGCCACGGCGGCCACCAGCGGTGCCGGCCCCACATCCGAGGGTGGAAGGCCGGAAGTCCTCGGGAAGTTTCGTGAGACGACGTCCTTCTCAGAGCCGTCTGCGCGATCGCTGTATCTGGCCGCCCCGACGTGACGCCCCTCGTCTCCTCAACGCGCGCAGTCTCCTCCGCGCGTTCCACGAGATACGCCGCACTTCCCCAGCAGACTCAGGAGATCAGGATGATCAGGACGGCCGCACCGTCCTTGACGGCCGAGGACTGGAACGGCCTCTACGCCTCCGGGCGGGTGACACCCCGACTGATCGGCGACGGTGAGCGCCGGTCTGCCCACCGCACGTTGTCCGTGGCCTGCGGCATGAGCGCGGTGGATCTCGGCTGCGGCACCGGGAAATGGACGCGGCAGCTCGCCGCCTGGGGCCTGGACACGATCGGCCTGGACTTCTCCCAGGTCGCCCTGACCCAGGCCCGCGCCGCGGTGAGCCGGGCCCGCTACGAGCTGTGGGACATCAACGACGAGGCAACCTCGGACCTGCTGCCTCCGGGCAGCATCGACATCATCTCCTGCCGGCTCTCCTTCTCGCTCTTCGACCGGTCCCGGCTGCTGCCGAACGTGCGGCGGTGGATGGCCCCGCGAGGCCGTCTCTACATCCTCACGAACATCACCGATCAGCACGACGGGAAGCTCCCCGCGTACGAGTGCGGAATGAGCGAGGAGGACATCACGTCCCTCGGCAGTGACGGCTGGCACGTGCGGGACGTCTTCCGGCTCAACCGGCGCGTGGGAATCGTCCTCCAGCCATCCGGATCGCCTCATCCGTGAAGGCACCCACCGCCCCGAGCTAGATGCCCGGGGCCTCAGCTCAGGTCCGGCACGACAAGACGATCGATCCGGCGACACCCTCCCACGCAGCCCCAGTACTTGATCGACAGTCCACCAAGAAAGCAGGGCAGTCACATGACCATGGAGTCACCGACACACGCGGCCGACGACGTCTGGCCGTGGGCCGACGAAGGCGACCCGGAGTGGTCGTGGCTTCCTCACTCCCGGACCGTCCCGGTCCCGTGTGGGACGTACTTCGACGCCGTCCGCATGCCCGCCGACATCGCCGCCCCCGTACTCCGGCGCCTCGGCAGCGGCACGGGCCCGGTCCTGGCCAACGACGTCACCCGAGTTTGGTGGTTCCTCCTGCCGCTCGGGGAAGCCGCGCCCGGCCTGTGGGCGCCTGGGGTCCGTCTCCTGCGCCGGGGCACCGTCATCGGCATACCGCCGCGCGAGGTCACGGGGGGTAAGGATGTCCACTGGGTCGTCACACCCGGAACCCAGACCACCTCCGCGGACCGGCTGCGCGCGGCGCTGAACGCTGCCGATGCCGCCCCCTCCCTCCCCGTGCTCCACCCGGCAGCCCGCCCCGTCCCGGCGTCGAGGCGCCTCGCGCCGACGTTGGCCGCAGCAACGCTCCCCTTCACCCCCCGCCCCCTCACACCGACGCAACTGCGCACCGGCCGGCTCCTGCTCGCCGGGAAGAACAATCAGGAGATCGCCACCGAGCTTGAGGTGTCCGTGACGACCGTGCGCGATCACCTGAAGGGAATCGGCTACCGGGCCGGCGGAACCACCCCGGCCGGCCGAGCCGCTGCCCTCCTGGCCGGCGGTCATCTCCCCCCACTACAGACCGCCATGACCCCGCCGGTCTTCACCGCCGACGACCTCGCCCTCATCCGAGCCGTCGCGGAGCTTTCCCACCCCACCAGCGTGCCGATGCACCTGCGCGATGCCGAGGAGGACCACCTCGCGCGGCTTCGGCAGGCGGCCGGAGCCAGAAACAACGCGCACCTCGTCGCCCTGGCCTGGACACAGCTCACCGCTGTCCAGAGCCGCCCGATGGCGACCTCAGCAACGGGGGCATGATGACCCACCTCGAGAACGCCGCGGCCGTCAAGGAGTCCGGCATGACGCAGCCGCATCCCCGCACCCTCCTGCAGCACCTCCTGGAGACCACGCCCAGGCTGAACGGCACGACATGGCCCCGGTTCCAGGTCCTCTGGGGACGGATGGCGGCCGAGGCTGCACAGGGCTTAGGACTCCCGAAGCTCGCCCATGTCCGAGTCTCACGTTCCACCTACATCCGGTGGCTCTCCGGCGCCCAAGTCGCCAAGGGCGACACGGCGGTGGTCTTGGAGTGGTACTTCGGAAAGAGCGCCGCTGAACTCGCCCAGCCCGTACCGCGCCGGGAGATCGTGCGGCCCAGCCCGCTGGACCCGAGCACACTCACCGCCGCCACACGAGCCCTGGACTACACCTGGGACACCTCCCGGTACGTACCGGGCGAACCGAACACCGGCGTCATCGGGACCTGGGACCTCGCCGGTGGCCGACACTTCGACGGTACGACCATCGGCCTGCAGCTGTACGAGGCCGCGCCCGACGGCGATCAGGTCAAGCTCAAGGAAGCCGACCTGCCACACCTTGAGTCCTTCGTCCGATCCTCGCGCCGAGGGGCGATCCTCGCCTCCCTCGGAGCCGCGGGCGGAACAGGCCTGTACCTGCTGGACGCCGCGCACGCCCGCCAGGAGCTCACCGCCCGCCAGGTTCCTCGCATCCCTGCCGCCTACCAACTGGACAATCTGACCTTCGCGCTCGCGCGGGCGCTGTACGTCCTGGACGACGGCATGCTCGCCGACGACCTGCCGCTGTCCGACCGGGCAGAGGAACTGGGCTACTACGTCAAGACCGGCGACTCCGCGCCGCCGAGATCGGACATGCCCGAGCTCTCCCCGGTCGGTGCCGCGTGGCTCGGCTCCACCCTGTGCGCGCAGTACATCACCCGGCGCCTCGACGAACTGCCCGACATCCCCGCGTTCTGGACCCGGGAAGCCACCGGCGAAGAATGCACCCCCTGGCTGCTGTTCCGGCACAAGCACGAGTACCTCCAGGCCGTGGCCAGCCGTTTCGCAGGGGCCGGCAGCCCGCTGGGACGTGCCTTCTGCGTACCGGAACAGTCCGTGCACAGCACCGAGCCCTACGAGCGGATCCTGCTGCTCCTCACCGTCGCGATGATGGAGATGCACCGGATCAAGGTGTGGATCACCAGCGACCCGGCCTACGCCCAGACCGAAGGGTTCGTCCTGGCCCGCGACCGGGCCATCCTGGCCAACTGGGTACGCGAGGACTCCGTATGGCGCGTCGCCACCACGAGCGCCGCACAGGACGTCGCCCCCTACCAGGAGGCAATCAGCCACGCCCAGACCCACAGCATCGTCGACGGCCCCACCCCTGCCGCCCGGCTGCAGGCTCTGGCCGAGTACCTCGAGCTGGACTGGACCTGGCTGGCCGCCCGGTGCCGTGCACTCGGCCAGAGCGGTATCACCGGCATGCTGAGGCCCCGCAGCCGCCACCTCACGCTCACCGCGCTCGACCAGACGCTGCGCTTCCTCGGCACACTGTAGGCAGCCGCAATGGGGATCGATAGGCTCAACCCCCTCTACTCCCAAGGTGATCTGAGGAATCAGCGTTGACGAAGGACCGCACCCGTCCCACCGTTGCCGTAGTAGGCCTCGGCGGCACCATCGCCATGATGCCCTCCGACCATGACGGAGCCGCTCGCCCCACCCTGAGCGCGAAGGACCTGCTCGCCGCGGTACCCCAACTGGACGGCACGGACGTCGATATCCAGACGCTGTCCTTCGCGAGCAAACCCGGCGCCTCGTTGACACTGGACGACATCGACCGCCTCGCCAGCCGGCTCCGGGCGATGGCCGGCGAAGGCGCCGTCGACGGCATCGTCGTCACCCAGGGAACCGACACCCTGGAGGAGACCGCCTACCTGCTGAGCCTGCTGTACGCGGAGCAGGCCCCGCTCGTCATCACCGGAGCCATGCGCGCCCCGCACCTGGCCGGCGCCGACGGACCGGCCAACCTGCTCGCCGCCGTCACCGTCGCGGCCAGCCCTGATGCACGCGGTCTGGGCGTTCTCGTGGTCTTCAACGACCAGGTCTTCGACCCCGCGCGTGTCCGCAAGGCGCACAGCACCAGCACCAGCGCGTTCACCGCCCCCGACACCGGCGCTCTCGGCGTCGTCGCGGAAGGCGCCCTCCGCCTGCTCGCCGTCCCCGCGCACAAGCCCCGCCCCCTCACCACGCCCCTCGACAGGAAGGCTCGTGTCGCCCTGTACCCCGCCACCCTCGGCGACGACGGCACTCTCCTAGAGGTGCTGCTGAACCAGGTCGACGGCATGGTCATCGCCGGGTTCGGAGTCGGCCACGTCCCCGAGACCTGGGTTCCCGTCCTCGCGAAGGCGGCCCAGCGCCTCCCGGTCGTCCTCGCCTCCCGTACCGGAGCTGGCACCACCCTCACGCGCGCGTACGGGTTCGACGGCTCGGAGAAGGACCTGCTCTCCCGCGGTCTCATCGGCGCCGGACACCTCGACCCATACAAGGCCCGCCACCTCCTGACACTCCTGCTGCGCAGCGGCGCCGACAACGACACGATCCGCGCGACGTTCGCTCCCGCCGGAACGACCGCGGAAGGACGAGGCTGATGCGAGCCACCGAACTGACGATGGGGCGCTCCTTCGCGCTGGCCTTCGACGACGGCGACGACTTCGTCAAGGAGCTCACCGACTTCTGCGCGGAGCAGGGCATCCGGCAAGCGATCATCCCGATGTTCCTCGGCGGCTTCCGTCGGGTGGGCCTGGTGGGGGCAGCCGGCCCACTGCAGAACCCGGAAGCGCCCGTGTGGGACGAGACCGTCCTGGAGACGGTAGAGGCCGTGGGCGCCGGAACCCTCGCCTGGAGCCCGGATACCGACTCCCTGGCCCCTCACCTGCACGTCGCGGTCGGACGCAAAGACCTCAAGGCCGCCGGCAGCGTGTCCCACCTGCTCTGGGCGGAGGTCCAGTTCATCCAGGAGCTGACCTTGCAGGAGGTCATCGCACCATCGATGCTGCGACCCCGGTGCGGGCCGCATAGCGTCCCTACGCTCACATTCGCCCCGTAGCCGCCGCCGTCCTGCTGATCGTTTCGGCATCAGGGTCACAGGCGGCGGAAGCTGCGCGTCGTCTCCAGCCTCGCGGAGGCGACTGCGCCGCCGAGCGCGTGGCCCTTGACTGCGCCCTCGATGACGCCCGCGCTCAAGGCGCGGTGGTCACGGGCACGGCGGCCAGCTAGCCAGCTCCCCCGGCACCGTGACGACGACTGGGAACTGGTCGAGGATGCCCTCTTTGACGGCGGTGAGCCCAGCGGCAATGGTCTGGCACCCTTGTGGAACACTCTGCCCGAGCAGTGGTTCGTCCCCTTGGCCGGGACCGAGCCGCGTGACGCGGGCCGCGGCTACCCACAGCACTGGACACGGACCAGTGCGGGCTCTTGAACAGGATCGGCGGCGCGCGCAGCGGTCTCCGGCAGCTCCATCGTCGTGGCCCTTGCAGGCTGACGTAGCAGGCCTGTAGCACGTTCTTCCGCTGAGGGAGTGTGCGTGTGCTGGCGATCGGGCGACAGGACTGGCGCTCTGTGATCTGGCACTACAGTCTCCGTTCGCTGACCTGTCAGCGAATGCCGCGTACGGGCACCAGCTCTGGTGCCCATACCGAGGAACCCCCAGGCGTGACCGAGGCCGACCAGGTGCGTGTCGTTGGCGGCCCCGGCCTTTTCGACGAGTTCGGCGATCATGGGGCGGGCATCGGCGGGGGCGATCCCGGCGGCCTTGGCGATGTCGTGGGTCTCCGCGTTCTCGGCGAGCGCGTGCAGCAGCCGCAGGTCCCGTTCGGTGAAGTCGGGGATGCGCTCGGGTGCCGGCGGCGGAGGGATCTGCCTGCTGGCCAGTACGGCGTGTGCGCGGGCGGGCCGGCCGCTGCGGCTGGTGATCCCGTACTTCTTGCCGATGGCGACGATGTGGCCGGTGAACGTCGTGGTGCTGATGCCCAGGGCCTGGGCGCCCTCGGCGTTCGACGCACCGGCGACCAGGTGCTCGGCAGCCCGCTTCTCGGCCGGGGTGAGCTGCGCGAGTGCTGGGGCGGTGCGGATCTTCACGGGCATGGGAGGGAGGTCTTTCGGTGGTGAGGTAAGTGCCCCGGCTCAGGTCACGGGGGTGGTGTATCGGTCGTGGTTGATGTGCCAGATGAACGCGTGGACGATGTGCTTCAGGGCCTGGGCGTGGCGCTTGAGCGGCGAGGAAGCGTCGGCGGACAGCTCGTCGATCAGAGCGCGGGCGATCACGGCCTGCTCTTCGCACATCCGGGCGGCGGCGGTGAAGGCCTCGGGGAGCGGAAGGTGGCGCTCGTGCATGAGCAGTGTCGGAAGGCTCAACGGTGAGACGGGGCTTCGGCTCGCCTCCCGTGAGTAGGAGGCGAGGTCGTTGACCCAGCCGACCAGGCACGCGACTGCGGTCTCCCCTCGGTCCACCAGGGGCGGAATGCCTTGCCGGTCGGGTAGTTCGTAGGAGAGCACGATCGGCGTGAGGGCGATGATGGTGTGGGCGAAGACGGTGAGGGGCCGCATCGTGCAGTAGGTGTGCAGGCGGACACGGCTGGGGTCGGTGAGGTGCTGGGCCTCCCAGAGAAGCCCGACGAGGTTGCCACGAAGGTGTCCGGTGAGGTCGAGGTACTGGCTGGGGGTGGCCCTCTCTCCGAGGCGGTTGAGGAGGTGGCGCAGTGCTGTTGTGAACGGGCCTGGCCGTGCTGTGGGGGTGCTACTGGTCAGGACTCCGGTCAGCTCGTCGATGTGGCCGGCCAGGGTTGCGGGGTCGGTCGCGGCGGTGACCTCGCCGTAGGTGTCGTCGAAGGCCACGAGCCACAGGAGGAGCTCAGCCGCGAGCAGCAGGCTGTCGAGATCGGCGGTGGGAAGCGCGCGGGTGATGCCCTGGCTGGTGATGCCGCACAGGGCACGCAGCTCTTCCTCCGGCACGGGGAGGTTTCGTTCGGCGGCCCAGCGCCGGAGCTCTCTTTCTACGGTGACGGCGTGAGGGCTGGTCGGGAACGGGCCGGGGAAGGCGACTCCGAGATCCGGCATGGTGAGGGGGACGGGCACGGTGCCGGGGCTGCTGTTCACGCTGCCTCCCGGGCGGTGGTGGTCTGGCGGGCTTCGGCCCTCATCCGCAGGACGGAGGGGTGGACCGTGATCGCGCCGACCGGCACGGGCCGGATCCCGGGTGCCGGTCGCAGTCGCCAGCGGGAGGCGATGAGGGCCGTGATGATCGTCATCTCGGTCCAGGCGAAGGCGTCGCCGATGCACTGGCGCTTGCCGACGCCGAACGGGATGAAGCCGTTCTTCGGCGGCGGGGGCCGGTCCGGCAGCCAGCGGTCGGGGTCGAATCGCAACGGGTCCGGGTAGAGGCCTGGGTCGCGGTGCAGGGTGTAGGGGCTCCAGACGACGTCGCTGCCGGCGGGCAGGGTGAAGTCGCCGAGCCGGACCGCGTCGGTGGCCTGCCGGGTCACCAGCCAGCCGGGGCTGTACAGGCGGAGGGTCTCCTGGACGAGAGCGCGGGTGAACGTCAGCCGCGGCAGGTGGTCGGCGGTGAGTTCCTGTCCGGCCAGGACGGTGTCGACCTCGGTGTGGAGTCGGGTTTCAAGGCCTGGGTGACGGCCGACCTCGAGGAAGAGCCAGGCCATGACGACGGCCGTCGTCTCGGATCCGGCGGCGAGCAGGCCGGTGACTTCGGACAGGATCTCGTCGTCCGGGAGCGGGATGCCGGTCTCGTCCCGGGCGTCCAGAAGCATCGAGACGACGTCGTCGTAGTCGTCGGGCCGTGTGCGGTGGTCGGTGATGATGGCGGACACCGCCTGGTGCAGGATGCTGCTGGCGCGGGCGAGACGCCGGTTGTGCCGGGTGGGGAGCCGGTCGAGGAGCGGCAGCGGCAGGAGGGCGCGCCGGAGGGCCGCCTTGAAGAGGGTGTCCACGCTCGTGAGGATCGCGCGGGCGGCGTGAGGCTCGGGGGTGGCGGAGAACGCGGCGGTCATGACGATGTTCTGGGCCGTCAGCTGCATCTCGGTCTTCAGGTCGAGCTCGTCGCCCTCGCTCCAGGTGCCGATGGCCGAGGCGGCGGTGTCGCGCATGGTCCGGACGTAGCCGGTGACCCGCTCGCGGTGGAAGGCGGGCTGCATCAGCCGGCGGCGCGTGAGGTGCCGGGGCCCGTCGGCGACCGGCAGGGCGTCCTTGCCGAAGAGCTTGAGCTTCTCGAAGAGCAGGCCCTTGGTGAAGTGGCCGGACTGGGCGGTGAGCATCTGGTGGATCAACTCGGGCGAGTTGACCACGGTCACGGCCTTCGGGCCGAGCGTGATCCGTACGATGGGGCCGTGGGTGCGCAGTTGCTGGAGGAAGGCCAGCCGGTCACGCAGGAGCGGCAGGGCGTGTCCGATGAGCGGGCGCCGGCCTGGGGCGATCGGCGCGAGTCGGTGGTCGGCTGTCACGAGGCCACTCCTTGCGTGTGCCGTCCGGGGCCGTGCCGGGTCAGCAGCTGGCGGGCGGCAAGGATCTCGGCCTGGATCATCGAGGTGGGGGCGTAGAGCGTCTTGTCGTGCCACAGCGCCGGCGGCTCGTGCCGGGTGTCCCAGGCGTCGAGGGCGTGCTCGGCGCGCTGGAGCGCTGTGCGCCACCCGGGACGGATGGCGGCGGCGGGATCGGCGAGGAGGATCTGCACCGCGTACGCGGTCTCCTCCGCTGTGCCGCCCCAGATACCCCAGGTTCCGTCGTCGTGCTGGCTGGCCAGGACCCGGTCGACAGCCCTTTGGATGGCTTGGCGGGTGCCCGGTCCGTCGTGGCTGAGGAGTGCTCGTACGCACCGCTCGGTGGCGTAGTACGGGGAGGCGTGCCATTTGTCCGTCCAGGCGCCGTCGGTCTGCTGCTCCACCAGCCAGTCGCGCACCAGGTCCATGCGCGGGTGGTGGACCGGGCTTACGGCCGGCCGCAGACGGAGGTGCGCTGTCAGGGCCTGGAGGGCGTGGGCGTTCGCCGTGACGGATCCGGTGTCTTCGCCGATGTAGCACCGGTAGTGGGTGTCGGCCCAGAACGCGGCGAGCGGGGCGGGGGCGCCCGATGTGCCGGTGAGGGCGGCTACCAGCACGGCCATCGCGGTGTCATCGGCGTCGGGCAGGAGCCCCGGGGCGCCGCGGACTCCGGCCGGGTCGTAAATGTCGTGTGCCCAGGCCCCGGCCGTAGCCCGGCAGGCGGGCGGCAGGCCGGGGCGGGCGAGGGCGGCGGCGACCCACAGCCGCTCGAAGGCGCGGATCGGTGCCGCCTCCGGGAAGAGCCCGCCGTAACGGCGGGCCGCGGCTGACAGGGCCGCCCGCGCCTGTTCGCCCTGTTCACCCTCCGGCTGAGAGGCGAGCCAAGCGCCGGTGGCGGCGGGTGAGCTGCCGAGCAGACCATGTGGCACGGGCACCGTGTTGCCAGGCAGGTGCCGGGCGATGCCCTCGAAGGTGTGGTGGAGCTTGCCGGGGACGCCGGTGCGGCACTGTTGCGCGATCTCCTCGTGCCGCTCGGGCTGGAAACCGTGCGGCACGCTCAGGCGCGCCCCGCGTGAGAGCGGCCCGAGGTGGGGCAGCGTGCCGGTCACGGAGTGGTCCAGGAGGCTGTTGATCCGGGCGACGAGGCTGGGGACGAGGACCTCGATGGCTGCCGTGTCCGGCCACCGGCCGTCGGCAGGCGGCCTGCGCAGCGCGGTGAGTCCGTCGGCGGCTGCCGATGCGAGGCGGACCCGGGTCGGGACGGTGGCAGTCGCTTCCCGTACGAGGGTGGCGAGCAGGGCTTCGACGGCGCTGAGCGTCGGCAGCAGTCGGTACCGTGCCGGGCCTTCGCCCCAGGTGCCGTCCGGCAGTTGCTGGTTCAGCAGCCATTCGAGCCGGGCTCCGTGCTCGGCGAAGTCCGGGACCAGGGAGATGACGCGGGCCGTCTCGTACACCGATGCGCGGACGCTGCCCCACGGGTCGGCGTCGATGTCCGCCATCAGGCGTACGGCCTGGGAGTCGAACCGGCGACGCACCTCCGGTATGACAGCGGTGCTGGTTCCTGCCCGGCTGCCGGTCATGACTGCCGCTCCGTGGCTATGCCGGCGATCTCCCTCAGGGCCTCGGCGGCGGGGAAGGGAAACGGGGCACGGCCCAGTACGGTCAGGGCCGCATGGCGCCGGGCCGTGATCATCGCCTCGACCTGCCGGCGGGCGCCGGAGTGCTCGATGACCTGACGGACGCGCCCGAAGTCCTCGTCCGTCAGGTCCGGGTTGCCGATCGCCATGTGCAGCAGCTGCCTGTCGGTGGCGGAGGCCGATTGCAGGGCGAGCGCCATCAGCACGGTGGCCTTGCCCTCCCGTATGTCGTCGCCGACTGGCTTGCCGGTCGTGGCAGGGTCGCCGAAGACGCCGAGGAGGTCATCGCGCAGCTGGAAGGCCTCTCCCAGCGGGATGGCGAACTCGCTGCAGGCGCTGTGCACATCGGGTCCGGCACCGGCGAGTGCTGCGCCGATGCGCAGCGGCCATTCCACGGTGTAGGAGGCGGTCTTGTAGCGCACGATCCGCAGCGCGGCCTCGATGTTGTCGCAGGGCCGGCCGGTAGACGCCAGGTCGAGGTACTGGCCGTACACCAGCTGGCTGCGCATGGTCTCCAGCAGAGGCTGGATCCGCCTTATCGTCTCCGCGCCGGGGCCGGTGCGGATGAGGTCGTCCGACAGGGTCAGGACGAGGTCGCCGAGCAGAAGGCCGGCTGCCTGGCCGTGGACCGTGGCGCGGCCGGGAGTGCCCCCGTCAGCGAGGTACGCCGCGGCGAGCGTGCGGTGCGCGCTGGGGCGGCCGCGGCGCAGGTTGCTGCCGTCCATCACATCGTCGTGGATCAGGGCGAAGGCGTGGAAGAGCTCCAGGGACGCGGCCACACGCAGGATGATCTTCTGGTCTCCGCCCTCTCCCCCGGCGTACCACCCCGCGACGCACAGGTGCGCCCGCAGGCGCTTGCCGCCGGCAAGGAGACCGCTCAGCGTGGTGTACAGCGGAGCCAGCTCCGGCCCGGGGGCGGCCTGGGCCTTGCCTGCGAGGAAGTCGGTGAGGATCGAGTCGACTTCGTCCCGTACGGCGGACAGATCCGACGGGACGGTGGTGGGTGGCAGCGGCTGGCGTTTCCCGATCTGGTCGAGGACCGGCATGGGAGCCTCCTTCTTCTTCCGAGCGGACCGAGATGGCCGCGATGAGGCGCGGGGCGACGTGGCCGGGCCGGGCTTGCCTGTGGCGCGGCGCTGTACTCCTTGCTGTGTGGTGCGGGGAAGGCGAGGTTCAGCGCGGCCGGGCGGCCGTCGGCAGCCGCCCGGCCTCAGGCCGTCGCGGCTCGATGCTCATCGGGCGCGGCGGGGTGCTCGGTGCCGGTGCGAGGGGGGTGAAGCGGCAGGGGAGGGCCGTGAGGACGCGGTAGATGGGGTCGGGCCGGTGCATCAACTGTTCGACAGGGACGGCGAGTTCGATGTCCGGCAGGGTTGCGGTGAGCCGCTCGATCGCGGCGGTCGCGACGACGAGGGCGATGGACTGCGCGGGGCACTCGTGGGCGCCGGCGGCGAACGCCAGGTGCGCCTTGCGGTCGGAGCGGAACCCCTCACGGGTCTGCCCGGTGTAGGGGCAGGTGTTGATCGCGGCGTAGGAGACGAAGACCGGCTGGCCCTGCTCGATGTCACGGCCGTGGAAGTGCACGGAACGATTCGGACGGTGGAGGCTGTACATGGCCAGTGGGGGGTCGTTCCACAGGACGTCGTCGACGGCGTGCCCTATGGGCAGGCTGCCGGTGGTCAGGGTGCCGCGGTATCGCGGGTCGGAGAGCATGCGGGCGGCGGTGTTGGCGATGAGCCCGGCCAGTGTCTCCCACGCTGCGCCCTGAGTGATCAGGATCTGGTTGATCACCTCGTCGGGGGACAGTCCGTTGGGGTGGTCGATGAACCACGAGGTGAGGTCGTGGCCTCGCCGGGCGGCCTTCGTCTGGTAGAGCGTGCTGAGGTAGGCGCCTAGGGTCTGCTCGCCCTGGGCCTTGCGGGCGAGGTCAGTGCTCGTCATCGCCTCGATCGCGTCGATGAGCTGGGTTGCGGCGTTGTCGGGCTTCCCGAAGAGGGTGTTGAGCACCATCAGGGGGAGCCGCCGGGCGTACTGGCTCACGAGGTCGGTCCGCCCGGCGTGGGAGAACTCGGCCAGGAGCGTGTCGGCGTGGCGCATCGTCGTGTCCCGCACGTGCCGGGGGTCGAGGAGCGCGAAGCTGTCGGTGATGACCCGGCGCAGGTGGGCGTGTTCCTGTCCGTCCGCGAAGAACAGGCTGGGGCGCCACTGGAGCATCGGCATGACCGGGCTGTCGGCCGGGACGTGCTCCATCCACCCGCGGGTGTCCTTGGTCCACAGGCCGCTCTGGTCGTGGAGCAGGTCCAGGGCGGCCCGGTAGTCGGTGATCACCCAGACGAGGACGTCGGCGTCGATCTCGGCGAGTCCCACGGGGCCCTGCTGTCGCAGGCGGGTGAAGCTGAGCTGGGGGTCGGCGGCGTGCTCGGCGGTGTAGAGCGGCACGGCGGACAGCTGGGGGGCGGACGTCATGACAGATCGGCTCCGGCGCGGGATACGAGGTGGTCGGCCAGTGTTCTGAGCGCGTCCAGTACCGACGTGCGGTCCCGCGCGTCGCAGGTGACCAGAGGGGTGTGGTCTTCCAGGTCGAGCTTCTTGCGCACGAGGTCGAGCTCGTGCGCGGGGGTGTCAGGGAACCGGTTCAGCGCGACGACGTAGTCCAGTCCGGCGTCCTCGACTAGGTCCATCACCTCGAAGGAGGCGTCGAGTCTGCGGGTGTCGACGAGGACCAGGGCGCCGAGCGCTCCCTGGGCGATGTCCTCCCAGATCACCCGGAACCGCTCCTGTCCCGGCGTCCCGAACAGGTACAGGACGATGCGGGTGTCGCCGAGTGTGATGCGGCCGAAGTCGATGGCTACCGTGGTGGTGCTCTTGCCGTCGACGACGAGGTCGTCGACCGACGCCGCGGCCTGCGTCATCGGCTCTTCCGTGTGCAGGCTGCGGATCTCGGACACCGTCTCGATGGCCGTGGTCTTGCCGATCCCGAACGGCCCGACGATGAGGATCTTCACCAGGTCGAAGTCCCCGTCGGGCAAGTACACCGGTGACGGCACGCTGCTAGAGGGCGGTGAGGAGACCATCGCGGACCCTTTCCAGGAGAGACTTGTCGGGCCGCCCGGCCCCGGGTGTCCGGATGCCGTCGGGAACTCCGGACAGGGGCGCTCGGGCCATCAGGTTGCCGTCGTCGATGAGCTGGGAGGCGAGCATCATGCAGACCCCCATCGGCAGCCGCAGGTAGCCGGCGGATTCCGCGACGGTCAGCGGGCCCTTGGCGGTCAGGTCCAGCAGCCGTTGCTGGGCCGGGGTGTGGTGGGGCTTGGCCGGCAGGCTGGTGGCGATGAGCGCGGTGAGCGACTGAAGCGAATTGCGGGTGGGAGCGCTGCTGCCTCCGGGGGCCAGGTAGCTCGGGACGAGCCTGCGTCCCTGGCCTCGGCTCATGAGGCGGGGCCGTCGTTTCGCGAGGACACGGTCATGAGCTGGTCACCGAGGTTCTTCGCCTGCTTGGCCATGGTCTGCGCGATGATGCCCATCGGCGTCGCCGGGCCGAACGCGGCGGCGAGGTAGGCGTTGGTCTCCCCGCCGACAGGCATGACCATGAGGGTGCCGGCGCTCACGGCGCTCTGCGACGTGGGGTCGGCGTCCAACTGCACGGTGATGGTCGAGATGGGTGTCTTCTCGTGGGCGCCGAGGGCCTCCACCGCCGCGGCGCGGCCCGCTCCGTGGAGGGACGAGATCGCCGCGGAGATCCGGTCGACGGTGTCCCTCTTGGCGCGGTCGTCCATGTCCCTCTTGGTCCGGTCGGCCGGGCCCGTGGTGGTGCCTTCGGACGCGCCCACGACGATTCCGTCGGAGGAGATGATCAGTGCGACGTGCACACCATTGATCGTGGTGATCGGGTCCAGGACCCAGGACGGATCGGCGATCTGCGCAACCAGGGTGGAGCTGCTCATGTTCGGTCCTCGTTTCGGATGTCAGAAGGGGTTCCGGCTCGTCCGGCGGCTATCCCCTGTTCGAAGGCGTCCCAGGTCGAGCGGGCCTGCTCCGGCTCGGGGGGATGGCCGCCGGGGGCGGTTCGCTCCTCCAAGGTGGGCTCCCTGCGGCGGCGGTACCGCTGGGGCAAGGCCCCGCTGTCCGGACTGGCGGCCGGGGAGTCGTCGCTGGTGGTGATCGCCCGGCGGGGTGCGCGGGGTGCGGGGGCAGGCCGAGGGGACATGGCGGAGAGGGGATCGGTGTGAGGGTTGATCGAGGTGACCAGGGCCGGAGGGATGGTGATGACCGCGCGGACGCCCGAGTAGGTGGACACCTGATCGACGGTGACCTGGAATCCGTGGTCGGCGACCAGCTGGCCGATGGCCGCGAAGCCGAGGGCGGGAGGGTCACCGAGTTCGGTCAGCAGGACCTGCTGCCTGCCGGCGAGCAGTTGGGCCGCTCTGTTGGCTTCCTCCGCGGTCATGCCCTTGCCGGCGTCGTCGATCTGGATGCACACCGCGCCGTTGTCGGTCTGCAGGAGGGTGACCTCCACCGAGAGGTCCGCGCGTGAGGACTCCAGAGCATTCGCGAGCAGCTCCGTGCAGGCCACCGCGATCGGCTCCGCGGCGCGCCCGACGACACCGACGGTGTCGGTGCGCAGCTTGGAGTGGACGTGGATGCGCTCGAAGCCGTGCAGGCGGGAGGTCGCCCCGGTGACGAGATCGGGCAGATGGGTGTCCGGGCGCACCAGGCCGGGCCAGGAGCCCGTGACGATCGCCGCCTTCTGGACCAGGCGCGCCAGCTGCTCGTTGAGGTGGTCGAGGCGGAAGTAGTTCTTGAGGGTCTCTTCGTCCTCGCACGCCTGCTGCAGAAAGTCGAGATCGGTCTGCATCTGGTACGACTTCGCCTGGATCTCCATGCAGGCACCGCGCAGCGCGGCGCGGGCAGCCGCATCCACGCGGTGCCGCTCCTCGAGAACCGCCCTCGCGAACAGTTCCTGGACGGAGTCGAGGAAGGCCGCGAACTCTGTGCCGACGAGGCCGGTGTCGATCAGGCCGGGAACGGGGTAGTGGGTGCTGCGCAGATGCAGAGCCAGGCTGGGCAGCCGCACGTTCACAAGGTGTTGCAGCGCCTTGTTCCTCCGCTGCTCATCAGCCTCAGCGGCCGCCCGGGCCTCGGCGCGACTGCGAGAGAGGGCCCGGCGTGATCGCGTCATGAGGGCCACGGCGGCAGTGACGCCGCCGACGGTTGTGCCGCTCAAGGCCGCGATGGCCACTTCGTGTATCGCAGTCACGGTCAGGTCCTCGGGTATCGAGGCCGCCTCCCCGGACACCGTGGGGTGATGTCAGGGTCACCCTGGGGGATGTTCGGCATCCGGGGAAGCGGCGGATGGTGACAGGCGAGTGGTCAAGTGCTCCCGAGCTCTCGCCTGAGGGACGTGAGGGGTGGTGCAGCCGTCGTCAGCTCCAAGTCCGGCCTCATCAGACCGGTTTGGAACTGATCAACACCCTGCCGCGCTCCTGGACGGTCCCGCCAGGGTGCGGGTGTGTCGTCCCGGTGGTCGTTCTTCCCGTCCCACCCCGCGAACCCGGGCGGCGAAATCGGCACAACTCTTACAAATCTTGCGGTCGTTGCGAGCTATCTGCTGGAGAGGTGACCACCGGGACGACACACCGGTCACCTGGACGCGGCTGCCGGGGGAATGCCACGGTGAGTGGGGACAGGCTGGCAGCACCGCCGCCGCCCGCCGACTTCTTTCGCGCCGACGCGCCCGCCGCAGCGGGCCGACGCGGCGCCCCTGATCCCCGCGAAGAGAGCGAGCCTTCGTGACCGCTTCGTATCTGTCCCGCCGGCGCCTGGTGGCCGGGCCGGACGAACACCCCCTGGGGGTCGGCTGCCGGCCCATCGGTGGACCGGCGACCAACGAGGGCCGTCCGGTCGGATGGGCCCATGTGGCCGACAGCAGCGCGGTCGACGCCCTGCTTCACGCGCACGCCCGGGGAGCGACCGTGTACGACACCTCGGACGTGTACGGGCTCGGCCACTCCCAGAGGCTGCTGGGCAGGATGCTCACCCAGGTGCCGCGTACGAGCGTGCGCATCACCTGCACGGTCGGCACATACAAGGGCACCGGCCAGCACGCCTACAGCTCCCTCAACCTCTTCCGTCAGGTGGAGCAGACCCAGGAGAACCTCGGCGTGAAGCACCTCGACGTGCTGGTCCTCGCCCACGACGATTTCGGGCCGCGCGACCGCTACCTCGAAGAAGCACGGGACACCCTCAGGGCTCTGTGCGACTCCGGCGACGTCACAGCGATCGGGATGCGCGTGCCTGGCGTCCTGCCGGCAAGTCCAGCCACTTCCGACCCGAGCGCCAACTGCTGGGGAACCCAGGCGCGCTACGACTTCCTCTTCGATCAGCTCAACCCGCGAGTTCTCAGCACCACGGCCAGCCCGCTCGCACCGCAGGCCGGTCACACCATTGTGGGCGGAGCCGAGAGCGTCTTCTCATTCGCACGCCGGCGCGGTGCCGCCACCATGATTCACGAACCGCTCCTGCACGGACTACTCACCGGGAAGTACGGTCCCGAATCGCCCTTCTCGCCTGGTGACATTCGCTCCCGGTACACCCCGGCGGACCTGGAGATCGTCGACCGCGGCCTGGAGGTGCTCCGCAACCGCTTCGGGAGAGATCCGCAGGCTCTCGCGCGGCTTGCCTTGCACTGCTGCCTCAGGAGTTGCCCTGACTCCATCGTGCTGGCCGGGGTCTCCAGCGCGGAGCAAGTAGACAAGAACTTCGAGGGACTCAAGGCCGAAGTGAGTGACGACGACTACGCGCTCGCTGAGCGCGCGTATTCGACTCTGTACGCCGAGCTCGCCCGGCATGCCGCCTCGGCTCCGGCAGTGCCCTAACGGCTGCCAGACTCCCTGCAAAGCCGTGACTTCTTCTGCGGAAGCCTCGGAGTCAGCGCCCAATGCCGACAGCGTCCGGCGGTCTCTTGGGACCGCCGCGTGTCGATATGAAGGGCTTGTCCGACCACCACACGGTCGTGGTGCGCCTGGACCGGGACACCCTCACCAAGGTCCCCAACCACTAGCTCACCCGAACGGTGTGACCGATGTCCACGATGCGAGGCCCGCACCTTCCATGCCCCGCTTCCCGCTGGCGCACATCGCCGCTCCCCTCTGCCGCCCCTCACCCGAAGAGTGCGCTGAGGAATGCGCCTGGTTCCGGGAACGCCTCGCCGACCCAGACCTCCTTGACGGCGCGGTTGGTGTGAAGGTGGACGGCGCCGTACTCCTTGCGGTGCCCGCCGGCGGCAGCCGCCGCGGCGGTTACCTGTCGGTGGGCGCCGTGGCTGAGGCCGTGCGTGTCTGGGCGGCCCTGCGGGGCCGGCCCGGATTCCCGCGCGTCCGACTCGGTCTCTCCCTCCACCGAAACACCTGCCACACCGTCAGCTGGGGCCCGCTCCAGCCCAGGGACGACGCCGAACGGGGCAGGTACTTCGGGTACGCGCCCTCCGCGATCGACACCTTCCTCCTCCTTCACCACGTTTCCCGGAGAGGAGCGGGCCGGTGCAACCGGCCATAGACAGATCTATGAGCCCACGAGACGCCGACCATCAGCCGCCAGATGTCCGCCACCCCAGGCCCTTGCTACCCGAATGGACCGAAGGCATCTGCGCTATGAGCGAGAGTTCCCGCCGCTTCCTGCCAGCCGCTCACTGCATGCCCGAGATCGCGGAGGAGGGCATTGCGATGTCCGATCCTCGGGTTGTCGCCGTGCGGGTCGCTGATTGTGGAGAGCCTCTGGTGTCCCTACGCGACGACGATCGGTTTCTGATCGACGAACGCAAGGCCACCACCACGGAGGCTTTTGTGATGATTCGCTCAGGGCTAGTGGATCAGCTATGGGCGGCCGAGGAGTATCTGCGCAAGCGAGGCCGCAGACTGCGCGTCGTTGAGTGCTACCGGCCGCCGACCCAGCAGAGCCGATACTTCCGGGAGGAGATGTCGCGGCTGTCCGCTGAACATCCGGACATGACCTCGGATCAGCTCATTGCACTGGCTGGCCGGTACGTTTCGCCGCCCTGGGTCGCCCCGCACAGTTGCGGCGGCGCGGTCGATGTCACTCTCGCCTCCCTGGATGGCACCGAGTTGGACATCGGCTACCGGGTCAACGCCACTCCCAAAAGATCCAGAGAAACGTCATTCCTGAATGCGCACACTCTTCCAGAGGAGGCTCGCGCCAACAGAATGCTGCTGATTTCGGCTATGGCCCATGGCGGCTGGGTGCCCCATTGGTATGAGAGCTGGCACTTTGAGATCGGGACGAGGTTTGCGGCTCTAATGACCAACCTGGATAATTCCGTGTATGGGGTAATAGCCGATCCACACGCGGAATCTCTCCGGTTGGACGACTGATATCAGAGGCGTCCATGTCACACCATGGTTCCGCTGCCCCGAGGATCCTGTGAACCGGGAATGCACAAACCAGCGGACGCTGGATTGGCCGGGGACGATTCTGATAGCGTGCCGCATCCTGCCAGCAAAGCAGCCTTCAGAGGGCGCCGCGCAGCCACAGATCGTGTTCCGCTGCGAGAAGCTCCTCGTCAACGCGCTCCTGGCGTAGCGACTCGACCCACGCTGCTACGAGCCCACCGAAAACGGTGACGTTCTCGGGACTCATCTTTTCGTCAACGGAAAATAGTGCGATCAGTTCGGCGGCTGCTGGGTATCGGCGAGAGCACTGGGGGCATAACAGGGTCTCGCGGATGCCTGGGACATCATTTCCGGTTTGATTTTTCCACGAGTGACTAAACCGGACGAGAAGGAGCCCAGGAGTTCCGCAGGCCCGGCAGTCCGACACATCGTCAATCTTGACGAATAGCTCGTCATGACTGGCGAGGACAGGAGTCGCCCCGGTCCCATGTGTGTCACTCACGCCACACCTTGCCAAGCATCCGGTCCGAACGTGCCCTTGATGTCGGACGCCAGCGAGGCCGCGTCGACTTGTGCTGCCAAGGCGAAGACAGTTGTCTTCTGCGGGCCGCGGACAGCCAAGTGGACAGGGCTGTCGCCAGGGTGTGCATGCAGGATGCGTTTCAGATCTGCGACAGTCCGGTCGGAGACGCGATGAAGAGGAAGTGCTAGGCGCACGGGGGGCCTGCCGCCGTGCTCGGCGCTAGAGACGTCCAAGACCGAGAGCTCCCTACCGAAGATATTCAGGGTGCCGTCTCGGTCCTCGATCTTTCCCTTGACCGAAATGACATTGTCTTCAGTCAGGGCGTGAGCAAAGAGCTGGTAGACGGCGGGGAAGAAGAGCACCTCAATGGACCCTGTAGGGTCTGCGAGGTTGGCGATGGCCCAGTTGTTTCCCTGCTTGGTCATCTTCCGCTGGACGCCGGTGATCAGGCCGGCGAGCTGAACGTCTCCTTGGGTCCGTCCGGAGGCCAAGAGCTCAGCGATCGTGGTGTCTCTGGATCCGGAGAGGATGTGCTCGGCACCGTCCAGGGGATGCGCTGACACGTACAGACCCAGCATCTCCCGCTCGGTAGCGAGGAGTTGCCGGCGGGGCCATTCCTGTTCGTCGACAGGGAAGTCGAGCCCGAATCCGGCACCAGCGTCTTCGGCTTCACTGCCTCCCAGGCCGGCGAACAGATCGTCCTGCCCGTAAGAGGCTGCCTTCTTGACGGGCACGACGGCGTCGACGGCGTCTTCGTGGATCGCGCACAGGCCGCGCCGGGAGTGGCCGAGGGAGTCGAAGGCACCGGCCTTGATCAGTGATTCGATGGCCCGCTTGTTCAGGGCCGGTAGGTCACACTTGTCAAGCATGTCCGTGAACGAGGAGAACTTCCCCTTGGAGCGGCGTGCAGCGACGATGGCCTCGATCACTGCGTCGCCGACGTTGCGAACGGCTCGCATGCCGAAGCGCACATCGTCGCCGATGGCTGTGAACTCTGCGGTCGACTCGTTGACGTCTGGCTGCAGAACTCGGACGCCGTTCGCGCGGGCATCGGCCAGGTAGACGGCTGCCTTGTCCTTATCGTCTCCGACCGAGGTCAGCAGTGCGGCCATGTACTCGGCGGGGTAGTTGGCCTTGAGATATGCCGTCCAGTAGGAGACCAGGCCGTAGCCTGCGGTGTGGGACTTGTTGAATGCATAGCCGGAGAACGGCAGCATGACGTCCCAGATGGCCTTGATCGCTTCTTCTGAGTAGCCATTGCTTCTCATGCCACCTGCGAACTTGTCCCACTCGGCGGCCAGGACTTCAGGCTTCTTCTTTCCCATGGCCCGGCGGAGCATGTCGGCGCCGCCCAGGGTGTAGCCGGCGAGTTGCCGGGCGATGGCCATGATCTGCTCTTGGTAGACCAGCAGGTGGTGGGTGGAGCCCAGGATCGGGTCGAGGGCTTCTTTCAGGTCCGGGTGGATAGGGGCGGGTTCCTGCTTGCCACTCTGCCGCAGTGCGTAGTTAGTGTGGGCGTTGGCGGCCATTGGACCGGGCCGGTAGAGCGCGAGCGCTACGGCGATGTCCTCGAATCGGGTGGGCTGCATCAGCTTCAGCAGGGTGCGCATGCCGCCGCCGTCGAGCTGGAAAACCCCGAACGTGTTGCCGTCGGCCAGGAGCCGGTAGGTCTTTGAGTCGTCCAAGGGGATGACGACTGTCTCTGTATCGCCGTCCATCGGGTCTACTGTCGCCAGCTTGATTCCGCGGTTTTCCCGGATGTTCTGGATCGCCTGGTCGATGACACCGAGGTTGCGCAGCCCCAGGAAGTCCATCTTGACCAGCCCCATATTTTCGCAACTGGGGTAGTCGAACCCTGTGATCTTCACGCCATCAGAGGCGCGCATGTGCAGGGGGATGCGATCCGTCAGGCGGGTCTTGGAGAGGATCACCGCGGCCGCGTGCACGCCAGTGCCGCGCATCAGGCCTTCGACACCCTTGGCGGTGTCCATGACCTTCTTCACATCAGGTTCGTTCTCGTACAGCGCCCGGATTTCGCCAGCCTCGCCGTACCGAGGGTGCTGGGGGTCCCAGATGCCCGACAGGGTGATGGTCTTGCCCTGCTGGTCCGGGGGCAGCGCCTTCACGATCCGCTCACCATGGGAGAACGGGTAGCCGAGGATGCGCGAGGAATCCTTGATCGCGTTCTTCGCCTTGATCCGGCCGAAGGTGTTGACCATGGCTGTGTACTCGTCACCGTACTTCTCGGTGACGTACCGGACCATCCGTTCGCGCTGGCGGTCGTCGAAGTCGAGGTCGACGTCCGGCGGGTTGATGCGCTCCGGGTTGAGGAACCGCTCGAACAGGAGCCCGTGCTCAAGTGGGCAGAGTTCGGTGATCCGAGTGGCGTAGGCGACGATGGATCCGGTTGCCGAACCACGGCCGGGCCCAACCGGAATGCCGTTGTCGCGCGCGTACTTGCAGATGTCAGCGACGACGAGGAAGTACGAGGAGAATCCCATCGGACCGATGATCTTCATCTCGGTCTCGAAGCGTTCCATTACGTGATCGGGGATCGGGTCTCCGTAGCGCATGGCGAGACCTTTGAGGACGTCCTTGCGCAGGTACTCCTCCTGGGTCATCCCTTCCGGGACGTCAGGAAACTGCGGCATCTCATCGACGTTGTCGAATACGTCGTCGTACGAGCCGATACGCTCAGCGATCAGCAATGTGTTATCGCAGGCTTCCGGCAGTTCCGAGAATAGTTCACGCATCTCGGCCGCGGTCTTGAGATAGTAGCCGGTGCCCTGGAATTTGAAACGGTTGGGGTCGTTCTTGTCTTTACCCACCCCAATGCACAGGAGGTTGTCGTGTGCCTCCGCGTCGGTCGGATGGACGTAGTGTGCGTCATTTGTTGCCAGCAAGGGAATGTTCAGTTCCTTTGCAAGGCGAAGCAGTCCTTCTCGCACCTCGCGTTCGATGGACAGGCCGTGGTCCATCAACTCGAGGAAGTAGCTGTCCTTGCCGAAGATGTCCTGGTAGGCGCTGGCAGTCTCTCGTGCCTCCTCGTACTGCCCCAGGCGGAGACGGGTCTGGATGGCGCCTGAAGGGCAACCGGTGGTGGCGATGATCCCTTGAGAGTGCTCGCTGATCAGCTCCATGTCCATACGCGGCTTGCCAGCGGGGAACTGGCCCGTGTATGAGGCTTCCGTCGAGAGAAGGAAAAGATTGCGGAGGCCTTGGACGTTTTCTGCCCACATGGTCATGTGAGTGAATCGGCCACCGCCGGATACGTCCTTTGAACCCTCGCCGTCATCGCTCATCGCGCGCCGGCCGCCAGGTCCCCAGAATTCCTGCTTCTTATGCCTTCGCGACGAAGGTGCGACGTATGCCTCGATGCCGATGATGGGCTTTACGTTGCCGAATCCTTTAGCCACTGACTGGAATTCATAAGCCCCGAACATGTTGCCGTGATCGCTCATGGCGATTGCTGGCATTCCTTGGCGCGCCACTTCCTCGAACATTGGCTTCATTCGCTGCGCTCCGTCGAGCATCGAGTACTCGGTGTGATTGTGCAGGTGAACGAAGCTGCTACTCACGGTGCGGTGGCTCCCTTGCGCATTGGCTGGCCCGAGCAAGGGTCCCAAGCCTAGCGGGACTTGGCGATTCGTCAGGACGCGACGCACACATCCGCCGGCGCTGAAGTTGCTACATCGGTTGATGTGGTGATCACGAAAATTCGGGTAGAGCCGCTCCGGCCTGGGAGGATGCTGGCGGCATCGCCTCATCGGCAGCCCGGGGGCCGATCGGATCCCCAGTTGCGACCTCTCATATTGCGCCTTAATTCCGATTTGCTAGACAATGTGGTGATCTGCATGTTTGGTCGCAGTCTCTACGTCTAGGAAGGCAACAGTGCCCCGCTCCACCGTCAGCTCGTCCGCGCCACCGACGCCACGATGGGACCTGCCGCACCATGCGGGCGCGGCTCGTCACCTGCGGCTGGCAGTGGCGCAGAGCAACGTCCCGGATGACCCAGCCGACCCTGCTCTTCTTCGCGCGAGCGGGGCTCAGGTCCGCGCGCAAATGCGGGAGGCCGCCGATGCCGGGGCCAGGCTGGTCCAATTCCCCGAGGGGGCAATCGTCTACCCCGACCCAGACGCTATGCCGGCGGCAGATGGGGGGACGGTGAGCTGGACGGAGACGGCCTGGGATGTCATCGGCGCAGAGGAGGAGGCGATCAGGCTGCTCGCCAGAGAGCTCGGGATCTGGGTCGTCTTCGGCACCATCCGTCCTCTGGCTCCAGCGGTACTCCCGCGAAACTCCCTACTGGTCGTATCGGATCAGGGAGAGATCACGGCCAGGTACGACAAGCGGATCCTCTCGCACACTGAGGCCACCCGCCTGTACTCCCCTGGGAGCGAGCCGGTGGTATTCGAGATCGATGGGCTGAGGGTCGGCTGCGCGCTGTGTATCGAGGCGAACTTTCCCGAGCTATTCGCCCAGTACGAGGCGCTCGATGTGGACGTGGTCCTGCTGTCGGTGATGGTGGACGACGCGGCCCGCGCTGTCGTCGCTCAGGCATACGGAACGCTTTTCAATTACTGGATCGGCTACTCGGTTCCCGCCCAGTTCGGCTCCACGGCCCCCGCTGGGGTCATTGGCCCGGGCGGCCGGTGGCTCGCGCGCTGCCCGGCGGAGGACCGTCCGGCTCTGGCCGTCACGGATCTGGACCTGGACGCTGAAGATCGGGACATTGCCATTGGTCTACGGCTGGCCCGGCCTTGGCGGCGGCTGGCCCGAGCACAGAGCCGCAAGGCCGGGCTGATCGGCTGACGGCGGCCAGACCGCCCCATTGCTGATTGCCGTGGGACTGTGCGCAGCACCCTTGCGGCTACAGGCAGCGGCTGCGGGCAGACTCGGGCGCCCCGGTCGCGTACTGCCGCAAGCTCTCCCCCGCGCGCTGAAGCAAGGGGGCAGCGGGCGCGCCGTCGAGGGTGCACAGCATCAGGCTTACCTGGTCGTCGTCGCGGAGGACCGCGGTGATCTGCCGGGGCCAGTGAAACCGGTCGCGGGATTCCAGGACTTTCAGCCTGCTTCTGCTGCCTCTGGTGCCCGAGGCGGTGGTGAGGTTGAAGGAGACCGCCGAGTCGTGCTCCCACTGCCGCCAGGTCGAGGCGGCTGCGTGGGCATTGGCCAGTGGGGCCGCTTCGCTGGCGTAGATCCGTGACTGGAGGCGGGCAGGATCGTCGTCGGGTAGGACCGGCACAGGAGTGAAGTACCAGAGCATGCCCCAGGCGTCGTCGGCGTGGGCGATGCGGGGGTCTCGCCCGTTGGTGACGAGGTAGAGCGTCGTGTTCTCCTCGGCAGCGACAGCCTGTCCGGTCAGCGCGGCCAGGCATGCTCGCAGGTTGGTGCCCTGCGCTGCGGCACGGGCGCGGCATGCACGTACGGTTTGCGCTGGCACAACGAGGTGGTCTTCGTCAGGCGGTCCCAGAGTCCAGGTAAGTGGTGAAAGACGGTGCGCGGGCGCGCCGGCGGCTGTCCCGCGGCCCAGATGCCGGAGGACGGGGGCGGAAGGCGGGCCGGAGGGGACAGTGTTGCCGTCGGCCAGCAGTGCGAGTTGGTGGAGGAAGCGTCGGTTGCTGTGCCCGTCCATCAGCGCGTGATGAGTCTCCATGCCCAGGAGTAGGCCATTGCCACCGGTGAAGGCGGTCAGCGCGGCGAGCGGAGCGCCGTGGCCGGCTTGCTGAACGTCGAGGTGCGCGGGCGCGGCGATCCACGCGCGGGCATCCTTTTCATCGCCAGGTTCGATCTGCAGATGCGGCCCTGCGTTCGATAGCCATCGTTGGGTGAGCACGCCGGTGCTGGTCTCGGTGTGGAACCGGCGGTGGAGGGCGTCCAGACCATCCAGCCAGTGTTCGAGGCGCTGGAGGAATCGTTCCCGCTCGCTGGCAGGTACAGCGAGGTGGAGGAGCTGTCGTGGGAGGTAGATCCCCGCCGCTGGGTCGCAGGCGCCGAAGTGGAGCATCATCTGCTGCATGGCGCCGGCGGGGGCTCGCAGCGATCGCTGCTGCCGCGCGGTCGGGCGTGTAGAAATCAGGGCCTCTGGCGTGCTGAGCGCCGCGTTGATGGTCTCGAGGATTGTGGCGGCTTGCTGAGGGGAGGTGGAGTCGCCGTGTCTCAGGGTTGCGGTCGTGCCATCCGCGCCAGCACGGAAGGTCAGCGCGAGGGGGTACGGGGTGAGCAGCGCCGGGTTGGCGGAGGCCAGCGCCTGAATGCGGCGCTCCAGTGCGTCCGGCGCTGCGCCAGTGTCCTGAATGTCGACGGCGATGTGACCGACTGCTGATCCGAGGTGAGCCCGGCCGCTCCAGCGCAGGGCGCCGTAGCCGGCACCCTGATCCGGGACATCGGCGAGCTCCAGCGCCAGGTGCTCGATCGCCTCGGTCGTGGGCAGGTAGGGCGCGAGGACGGGATGATGGAGTCCGAACCAGCCGACGGCGTCGCTCAGATCCAGTTCTGTATGGCTGCGCCCGTTGCGTTCCAGGTCGATGACGGTGGGCTGGCCGCCGTTGTGGTGGCCCAGCGCCTGCCCGGTCGCGGCGAGGAGATACGTGGCCGGGCTGTGTTGCCAGCGCCGGGTGAGCTCGCTCAGGGGCGGCAACGTGATGCTGGTCTCCCGTAGCCGGGAGACGAGCGGGGTCTGGGGTGCGGTGCGCCCTCCGGCCAGTACGGCGCGCCATAGCCCGGTCTCGGCGTCGAAGTGACCGGCCGCGGTCTGCTGCTCGGTCAGCTCGGCGAGTTCCTGGTAGGCGTGGTCCTCGGAGAGGCTGGCACCGTCCAGGGCGAGGGTCAGTCGTCGGCCGATCACGGCCCAGGACCAGGGGTCGACGGCAAGGTGGTGACCGAACAGAACGAGGCGTCCCGATCCGTCGTCCCGCTGGACGGCGACCGCGGCGAGCATGCGTCCGGTGACCGGGTCCACAGCGCGCTGAGCCCGGGCCAGCGTCTGTCGCAGGTCCAGCTCGGGGGCTCTCTCGGCCACGGTGGCGACGAGCGGCTGGTAGGGGGACGTCACGGTGAGGAATTGCTCGCACCGGTTGGTGCGGCAGCGGAGCGCTGGAGTGCTCTCGACGAGGTGCTCCAGCGCGGAGGCGAGCTCCGCTGTCGGCGGCATGCGGTCGAAGGCGATGCTGTGGCGCAGGATCCACCGGCGCCAGGCGGGGATCTTCAGCTGGTGCATCCACCGGCCGGTAGGGGTGAGCGGAAACTGCGTGCTCGCGTGCCGGGCTCTGCTCTGGGCGCGGTCGTGGGCGAGCCGGTGCTCGAGGTCGCGGTAGTAGGGGGCCTCGTACACGTCGGCGGGGGTGAGCTGGAGTCCGCTCTGGCGCAGCCGGGTCAGCAGGTGCAGGACGGTGAGGGAATCTCCCCCGTCGTGGAAGAAGTGGCTGTCCGGGGTCGGTGCGATGCCCAGTAGTTCACGCCAGATTTGGCCGAGCGCCGTGTCATCGGCACTGAGTCGGGTGGACGAGGGTGTCGCAGATGTGGCGAGGGCAGCGAGCACGTCGTCGTCGGGCTTTCCGGTGGGGCGGGTGGGGATCCGGTCGACCTGGTGGACCTGGTGGGGCCAGTGAGTCGGCGGCAGCATCTGTCGGAGCCGGGCGGTCAGTTGCTGGGCGTCCGGGCAGCCCTCCACGAAGAGCAGCAGCCGTACGGTTTCGTCGTGGCGGTGTGTCAGGGCACGTGCGGCTGTGCAGAGGCCGGTGCGGGCGGCGTGATTCTCAAGGGCATCCAACTCCACTCGGTGTCCGCGGATCTTGACCTGACGGTCAGTGCGGCCGAGATGGACCAGTCCGGCGGCGGTGTGCACGGCTCGGTCGCCGGTGAAGTACCAGCGGTCAGCGGCGTCCGGCAATGGGTGAAAGGCATCGGCGGTCAGATCGGGCTGTTCCAGGTAGCCCTCGGCAAGGCCGATGCCGGTCAGCGCCAGTTCGCCGGGGGTTCCGGGTGGGGCAGCGGCTGCCCGGTCGATGACGATTCGGGCGGCCAGACCACGGATGGGCCGGCCGATGGGCACTGGGTCGCCGGCTCCGGGGGTTGACTCATGGATGGTCGCGGTGACGGTCGCTTCGGTGGGCCCGTAGATGTTGAACGTGCGGGCAGGAGCGAATCGGTCGAGGTCGGTGCTGCGGCAACTGTCCCCGGCGGAGGCGATCATCCTCAGATCGGGCAGGTGCACGTCGGCATCGAGGCTTCGGAGTAGGCCAGCCGGGAGGAAGGCGTGGGTGATGCGGTGGTGCCGCAACTGCTGGGTCAGCGTCGTGGTTCCGGCGGGGTTGCCCTGGATCAGGGTCGCTCCCTGGACCAGTGCCGTGGTCACGTGGCAGATCCAGGGGTCGACGGTCGGCGGGGCGACCAGCAGTACGCGGCTGGTGGCGTCGAGGCCGAACCGGTCCTGTTCTCCGTGAATGAGGTTGGTGAGCGCGGTCAGTCCCACGGCGACGCCCTTCGGGCGGCCGGTGGACCCGGAGGTGTGGATCACGTAGGCGGGCGGGTCCGGCAGTCCGTCCTGGTCCGCGGTGGGAGAAAGGAATACGGGGTGGACGCCGACGGGGTCCAAGCGCAGCGCGGCGGGCCGGTCGGGTGGCGTGTCGCCGTTGTAGGGGATGTAGGTGCAGCCCAGTTGGAGGCAGGCCAGCCAGGCCGCGGCTCGGTCGGCGAGGCGGAGTCCGCCGACGAGGACCTCGCTGCCCTTTCGCGCGCCCGCGTGCTGCAGCGCTTTGGCGGTGGCGGTTGCCAGCCTGAGCAGTTGCGGGCCGGTGCAGGCGGTGTCCGTGTCCAGGATGACGGTCCGGTCGGTCTGGCTCAGTTGCTGGACAGCGGCTTCGTGTAGCGGCGGACCGGTGTAGCCGGGTGCCGGGGTGGCCAGGGCCTGGACGCTGGCGCGGTCTGTCGGGCTGAGCAGTTGGTCGGAGCAGAGCGGGGTGTCCGGCTCTTCGACGAGCGTGTGGAGGAACTGGCGGAAGGTGCTGGCCCACCGGTCGAGGCCAGCGGCAAGCGGGTCGGTGGCGCGGCCGGTCAGCTCGACGGTTGTAAATCCGTCGTCCAGTGTGCGCACGACGGTGCTGAGCGCGGCGCCTTGGGGCGTGCTGTCGGCCGTGATCGCAGAGAGAGTGATGCCGGGCAGGGACGGGTCCCCGGGTGGGGCGACCGCCTGCATCACGAACGCGGTGACGCCGGGGGCTGCCAGAGTGGGGGCTCCGGCAGCGTGCAACTGGTCGGGGTTCACCATGACGTGGTCGCGCGCCTCCAGGATGGCGCGGTGCGTCGCCCGGACGTATTCCGGCAGCCGGGTGGCCCAGGGCATGGTCAGCCGGAGCGGGAGCACGTGAGCGAACTGACCGACGGTGTCGAGGTGCTCGTCAGTGCGGGTGTCGACGGCCACGTGGATACTCAGGTCGCCGGTTCCCTGGAGGCGGGCCGTGGTGTGGGCGTGGGCCGCCAGCAGGACAGCGGGCACCGTGGCGCGCGACGCTCGTGCGGCGCGGGCGAGGGCGGCTGTCTGAGCGGGTGACAGGTGCACACGGAGCCGGGTCACAGTCCGCACCGGCTCCGGATCGGGCAAGAGCCGGGCCTGCGGTGCAGCAGTGAAGTCTGCGTACCGGCGGCGCCAGTAGGCGCCAGCCGCTTCGTCGGGAGTCTGGGCGGCGAGGGCCCGGGCGAAGGAACCGGGTCGCTTGCGCAGGTCGCCCCGGTAGATCGCGGCCACGGTGTTGAACAGCAGCTTCATGGAGCGGCCGTCCGCGAAGGCATGGTCGATGATCTCGGTGACCACCCAGGTGTGTTCGGCGACACGGTGCACGGTGATGTGGCCGATCAGGCCGTGAGCAAGGTCGTAGCGGCGGCCGAGTTCTTGGTGGAAGTCGTCAAGAATGGCCTTCATCGTCGGCTCGACGGGCTGTCCGCTCCGCCGCTGGTCGACGAGCCGTACGTCGATGCGGGCCTGGGCGCCGGTCTGCCAGGTGTCTCGGTCGGACAGGTGCAGTCGCAACGCGTCGTGTTCTTGGGCGGCGGCGCGGTAGGCCTCGGCGAGCCGGTCTTGGTCGAGGGGCCCGTCTAGGCGGAAGATCCGACCCGAGTTCGCCGTCGGATGGCCGAGCCGCCGGGCCGCAAGCAGAGACATCTGCGCCGGGTGCGCCGCGAGCTCAGACACCGGATTCCTTCCGTTCCGCGATCAGTGCGGACAGCTGCGTGACGGTGGGGTGGTCGTGGAGGTCGACGGCGCCCAGGCGCAAGCCGTGACGGCGCTGGATCGCGCCGGAGAGCCTGACCACCCCGAGGCTGGTCAGGCCCTGTTCGAACAGGTTGGCGTCTGCGTCGACGGGCTGGTCGGTGATGGCCGCGCAGGCCTCCAGCAGCCACGCGCGGTCGTCGGCGGGCGGGCCCTGCCGCGGGTCGGTCGTCCGGTCCATGAGCGGTACTCTCATCCCTTCGCGGTCAGGCGGTTCAGGTGGTCGGTGGTGCGCTCCAGCAGGTCAACGGCCTGCTCTTGGGTGAGGCTGGCGGATGTCCAGGACGCACGAAGGCGCCCTGGGCCGGTGGCCGAGGCGGACAGTTGCAGGCTTAGTGGGTGTTTCGGCCCGGCGTTCGGTGCGGCGAAGCTGCTCCAGGTGACCGGGCCCAGCCGGCGGGTGGTGACTGGTTGCTCGATGGCCAGGGATATCTGTGGCCGTCCGACGGAGCGGCTGAGCAGTCCCGGTCGGGCGTGGGCGTGCCGGGAGGCGAAGTTGAGCGCCTGTTGGCAGTGCTGAACGAGGCGGTCGCCGGTGGGTTCGAGACGAATGGGCAGGGGGGCGGAGGCGACGAAGCAGCCGACGATGCCGGCCTCTGCGGCTGTTCGTCGCAGGCTCATCGGCATGTGCAGGACGATGCGTCCGTGCCCAGTTTGCTCGGCCACGGCCTGGGCGACGGCTGCGACGTAGACCGCGGCCGGGCCGACGCTCAGACGCGCGGACACATCGGCGGTGTCTACTGGGCCGAGGGCGCGAGCTTGTTGGCCATAGCCGTTTGGGGCCGGTAGCCGTTCAAGGTACTCGGGGTAGGGGCGGGTTTCGTGCGTTTGGCAGCGCTGCGCGACGGCTTCGGCGGCCGTGCGCGCGCTGGTAGCCGCCGCGGCGCTGATGCTGGCCTCGGCCCATCTGCCGTAGCGCAGGTCGGGGCTGGTGGGTGCCGAGATCGGTGGGGTACCGGCGCGGCGCACGATCTCAGTCCACAGCAGTTGGAGTGCATGCTCGTCGGTGTACAGGTGGTGCGTCATCAGGGCACAGACCGTGCTGGGGCCGGCGGGGGTCTCAGGGAGGTGGAAGAGGGCGAAGCGGATGCGAGGGCCGCTGCCCCAGATGTCGTAGGCGGCGGCCCGCTGGGTGGCCATCCAGGCTTCGACCGTCGCGATGGCGTCAGCAGGATCGAGGGAGCGCAGGTCGGTCTCTTCGGCGGGGATCAGAGTCGGTCCCAGCCCGGCGCTGGCGCTGATGCGGTAGCGATCGTCGAGGTTGAGAATCCAGTGCAGGGCGTCGTGCCGGGCGGCGGTACCAGTCGCGGCTTGCCGCAGCGCCTTCGCTGGGACACCGTCGACGATGATCGCGTTGACCATGGTGTAGGCGGCGGGGTCCGGATGGCTGATGCCGGCTTCGAGGATGGCCTCCTGCGGAGCTGACAGTGTGCGTGGCTGTGTCACCTGGGTCCTCAATCCCGCGCTGGTAGGCCGGTGTATGGCGCCGGCGGATGCCGGGGGCTGCGAGCAGCACCCCCAAGGGCCGCAGACGGGATCACTGCTTGTTGGCCCAGTAGCCGGTCATCAGGGTCTTGCGCAGGACGCCGTCCTGGCTGCCGGCGACGCCGTGGAGCGAGACGGGCGAGTTGGGCATAATGAACGCCCGATTCGGGGCGAACTGCACCTGGTGGGCCGTGCGGTGCGCGGCGTTGGAGCTGAAGTTCAGGAAGTCGTGTTCCCCGGCGCGGCACTCGTACAGTGCGGTCCCGTAGCGGTTGACGCTGGTCTCGTCGGTGTTGCCCTCGAGCTGGAGGTAGACCACGATCGTCAGGAGCTTCGGTGCGGCGTCCAGGTGTGCGCCGAGCGCCTCGGTGGCGCCGGTGTCCTGGTTGGCGTAGAGCTTGAAGTTGGGCTGGTCCCGGCCCTGGAGCCGGTCCAGACCCAGGTGCTCCTCCAGGGGGCCCGCGAATCGCTCGAACAGCGCCCGGACGAACTCGGGATGACGCAGCGCCAGGCGCGTTCGGTTCCACGTCTCGGTAGCCATCGGCGCGTCGCTGCCCGCGAAGTTCTCGATGATGCGCTCTTTGCGGTTGCCGAGGTAGGCCTTGGGCTGGCCTTCCACGAACCGGGCGACCGGGTCGAAGCCGGACTGCGAGGGCCAGTTCGCCAGGACGCTGCGGTAGAGGTCCTCGGGCAGGAAGTCGTCGACGGTGGCGAACGGGAACGGGTCGTCGTGCAAGACCGTGCGGTCCAGGGCGGGGAGGAGCTCGGCGGCCCCGGCGGGGATGTCGGCGCCGATGACCCGCTGGTAGCCGTCCAGGTAACGGGCCAGGCGGGGGTGGGCGGTGGTGGTCTGTCCGGTGGTGGTCACGGTGTTCCCTTTCGTCAGCGCTGGACCGGCGTCGCCGGCGCGGTGTGGTCGTCGATGAGGGCCGCGAGGGTTCGCAGGGTGGGTGCCTGGTAGAGGTCGCGGGGGTGGATCTGCGCGGCGAAGGTCTCCCTGATGGCTGCGACCAGGAGCGCCGCGAGAAGGGAGCTTCCGCCGATGTTGAAGAAGTGGCTGTCGGCGCTGATGTCGTCGGTGCCCAGCAGTTCGGTCCACACCCCCGCCAGACGCTGCTCGGTTGGGGTGAGCTCGTCCGATGTCACCTGGCTGGCGGGCTGTCGGCTGTGGTGGAGGGCGGAGCTCGGGAGCTGGTTGAGGGGGGCGTCCGGTTCGCTGAGCACCGCGGTGAGGACGGCCTGGAAATGGTCGAGGAGGTGGTGTGCGGTGGCGGCGGTGAGCTGATCGGCTCGGTAGGTTGCCCGGCACGCGATCATCTGGTTGCTGGGCCACAGGTGCAGCTCGAACGGGTACCTGGTGTCGGCGCGGTCGATGGGCCAGGGTGCCGCGCTGAGGGCGTGGAGGTCGATGTCGGCGGCGGGGAGATTGTCGTAGGCGAAGGAAAGGTGCGTCAGCGGGCCGATGCGGCCGGCATGGTCGGCAGCGAGTTGCGCGGCGATCTCGGCGATGGGTGCGTCTGCGTGGTCGAGCGCGTCGATGACCTCTTCACGGACCTGCCTGACCAGGGCAGTGAAGGTGGTGGTGGGCGCGATGCGGCTGCGGATCGGCAGGACGTTGACGAAGAATCCGATGAGGTTCTCGAAGTCGGCTGTGGGACGGTCACCTCGCGGCGTGTTGACGATCAGGTCCTGACGGCCCAGCGCGGTGCCCATGGCAGCGACGAAGGCCGCGTGCAGCACGATGAACTCGGTGGAACCGGTGCGTTGGGCGAGCTCGAGCAGCTGACTATGGGACACACCGACCGACGGGATCCGGATCTCCCGGGCGCTGCCCGGCGGATCGTCGGTCTCCTCTGCCTCCAGTAACGGGGGCTGGTCTGCGACACCGCGCAACTGCTCGCGCCAGTACGCCAGATCCGTGGCGATGCGCGGCCGGTCCCGGGTCTCGGTGACGTAATCGCCGAAGTCCACGGACAGCTTCGGGATGTCCGCGGTGGTACCGGTGGTGTGGGCGGTGTAGAGGGCGGACAGTTCCCGGGCGAAGACGGACTTCGACCAGCCGTCGCACACCAGGTGGCTCATCAGCCAGAACAGCACGTGCTCGTCAGCGCTCAGGCGCAGCAGCATGACCTTGAACCCGGGCTCGCCGGCGACGTCGAAGGGGCGCGCGGCCTCGGCTTCGACGATGCTGCGGGCCGCCCCCGGCCTCTCCGCGGCCGGGACAGGCTGAAGGTCGACCACGGGCAGCGGCACCGGGCTCGCCGGGTGGACCAGCTGTGCGGGGAGCCGGTCCTGTGCGAGCGATGACGGCTCGATGGCGGGAAAGGTGGTACGCAGCACGTCGTGCCGCTCGGCGATGCAGTCCAGGGCCAGCCGGAGCGCGTGGACGTCGAGGGCCCCGGTCAGGCGGACAGCGGTCGGCACATTGAGGGCGACCGGTCCGCTCGCGGCGGTCTGCAACAGCATGCCTTGCTGGCCAGCGGTGAGCGGGCGGCGCCTGGCATGGGGCGGGGTGGCTGAGGCCGTCATGGGGCGGTGTCCTCCTGAGAACGAGTGAGCGCGGCGCAGAACGCGTCGAGGACGGGGTGGTCGAACAGGGCGCGCACGCTCAGCTGCGGGTGCCCGCTGCGGCGCAGCCGGCTGACGACACGGGCCGCGGACAGAGAGGTGCCGCCGCTGAGGAAGAAGTGCTGCCCCGGGGCGACTGGGCGGCCGAGGATCTCGGACCAGAGGGCTGCGACCGCCTGGACCTGCGGGTCGTCGGCGTTGTGGTGACCGGCTGCGCTCTGTCCGGAAGCGGGAGCGGCGGCGAGCAGACGTGCCACCGCCCGGCGGTCGGGCTTACCGCTGGGGGTGCGCGGCATCCGAGCCAGCCCGGTGACGGCGGCCGGGCGATGGGAGTGCGGCAGGCGGCTATTCACCCAGGCGAGCAGGTTGCGCTCGTCGAGGAGGACGGCCTCACAGACCGTGCCCGAGGTGGCAGCCGGTGAGGCGGGGCTTCTGGCGTAGCTGGGGCGGCGAGCGTACAGGTAGTGCAGGCTGGCGCCCTGTGACATGGGGTCGGCTTCGGTGACCGTGTGGAACCCTCGGGTGTGGAGCTGGTGTACGAGGTCGGCGAGCCGGCCGTCGATGTCGTGCACCTCGGCGACGATCTGGTGGATACGCGGCCAGTGGCGCTCGTCGACGCCGGCGAGGACGTCGGCCTCGGCCTTCTGCACGTCGATCTTCAGCAGGTCAACCTCGTTCACCCCGGCGGTATCGAGTACCTCGGACAGACGCAGGACTCGGCAGGGGAACAGGTGACCGCGCAGCTTCCTCTCGATGATGTCGGCGGCTTGCTCGCGCCATGCCTCGGCGTCGTCCACTGCTCCCGTCTGTATTTCGCGGCGGGCGATGGCATGCAAGGTGGCGGCCTCAGCGACGGGGTCGGGGTGGAGGGTGGACAGCCCGGTCGCCCCCGGGTACCAGGTGATCTCGGCGGTTCCACTGCGGCGGCCGAGGGCAGCTCCGAGGAGTTGCACGGTGGCGGCTGCGTTCAGCTGCAGGTTCGCGGCGCACAGCTGGTAGGTGGGCGGGCACGGTTCGAAGGCGAGGACCCGGGCGGCACGCTGGGCCACGGACAGGGAGAACAACCCGATGTTCGCCCCGGCATCGATGACCGTGGCGTCGCTCGGTACGACGATGCCGTGCCGCTCGTACACGCGGTGCCGGTAGATCTCCTCGTACATGTGCGTGGTTTCGGGCGGGTTGGCCTCGAGGACGCGCAGTTGCGCATCGAGCTGGCGCAGGGGGTGGGCGCTGTCGTCGATCAGGTGTCCGGGACGCAGCTGGACGGCGACGTGAATGCGCGGGTCCTGGTCAGGGGCGGTGAGCGGGATGGCGACGGCCTCCAGGACGGCCGGGTGGGTACGCAGAGTTGTCTCGACCGCGTTCAGGTCGACCAGTTTCCCGGCCACCTTGACCTGGCGATCGGCGCGGCCGGTCAGCACGATCCGGCCGGCCTCGTCGACGCGGGCGAGGTCGCCGGTGAGATGCCAGCGGCGGCCCTCCCGGGTTGCGAACCGGGTGTCCTGTTCGCCCTGCTGATAGCGGTAGCCGCGGGCCAGTCCGGGGCCGGACACGGCCAGCATCGCGCTTCGTCCGTCGCCGGGTTTTTCCTGCCGCGGGTGGAGCGCGACGTGGGTGCCGGGCAGAGGGTCGCCGATCGGGAGGTAGCCGTCTCCCGGCAGGGCCGACGCGGTCACCAGATGGGCGGCGATGATGCCAGCGGTCTCGGTCAGCCCGTACATCGCGAAGAACCGTGACTCGGGCAGCAGCGTGGTCCAGCGCCGGGCGAGAGCGGCGGGGATGGGTTCGCTGGCGGCCATGATCCGGCTCAGGCCGGTGGCTGCGAGCGCGTCCGGCTCCTGGGTGTCGGCCAGCAGAGCCAGAAGGGAGGGGACGGTGTCGAGGCTGGTGATGTGCTCGGTGGCGATGAGCGCGAGCAGGGCGTCGGGGTCCTGGCGCTGCGTCTCGTCGGCGACGACGACGCTCGCGCCGTGGAGCAGGGGAAGGAACAGTTGCCGGACCGAGGAGGAGAAGCTGAGGGGGGCCAGGAGCAGGCAGCGGTCCTCGGGGGTGATCTCGGTGAGCTGGTTCAGGGCCGCGAGGTTGTGCAGGACCGCTTGGTGCGGAACCTCCACCAGTTTCGAGGCCGCGGCTGTGCCGGATGTCGGCATGACGTAGGCGATGCCGTCGGTGACAGGGGCCTCGTCGGGCGCGAACGGGACGAGGGTGGCGTCGCGGAGGAGGAAGTGCGGCTTGGCCCGGCCGGTGATCTGCTCCGGGTCGTGCGCGGGGTCGAGCGGAAGGTAGGCACATCCGCAGGCCATGACGGCCAGCAGATCCAGGAGCGCGGGCACGGACTGTGAGACGTCCACGCCGACCAGGGCACCTGGCGTCAAGCCCTGTTGGCGAAGGGTATCGGCGTGCTCGCGGATGTGATCGGTCATCTGGCTGTAGGTCAGTCGGTCGCCGGGTAGCCGCAATGCGGAGACCTCGGGCTTGGCGCGGGCGACGGTCTGCAGTGCGGCGATCAGGTCGGCGGGGGCCCGGTCAGACATGGAACGTCACCGCCTTGACATCGGCGGCGGCGACCGGCCCGCCCATCGCGACCAGGATGGTCCGCTCGCCCTGGAAGGCGCGGCGGCCGTGGGCGGTCAGCATGTTGTCCAGCAGCAGGACGT
The DNA here is from genome assembly GCF_053593715.1 of Streptomyces sp. NPDC002125. Lineage (NCBI taxonomy): Bacteria > Bacillati > Actinomycetota > Actinomycetes > Kitasatosporales > Streptomycetaceae > Streptomyces > Streptomyces sp. NPDC002125. The sequence continues at coordinate 104,959 of NZ_JBSFDD010000009.1, forward strand.
CCCCGAGCTGCCAGTCGAACTGGTGGGTCTCCTGACGCAGGACGGTACGGGTCACAGTGAGCAACTCGGCGGGGATCTCCGCGCCGACGCCGGCGCGCGCGTGCATCGGCATCTGCTCGCCGAACAGGTCCCGCCACAGCTCCTCGCGCTCGGGACCGCCGTGGGAGGCGTGCCACAGGTGCATCTGGTTGAACCACACCGGCTCGCCGGTGACCGGGTGGCGGATCGCGGTCGGCAGGCTCTGGGCGGTGCGCAGGGTGTCGTCGGGCAGCCAGTCGTGGTCGATGCCGTGCTCGGTGCAGTAGCGGCTGACCTCGTTCTTGTCGTCGGTGCCGAACGACTGCCGCCAGCTGACACCTGGCCCGTCTGCGCTTGTCTGGTGGCGGATGTAGGTGACCTGGTCGGGGATCTCGCCCGCGGCGGCGGTGACGCGGGCGAAGACGGTGCGGCCGTCGACGAGCGGGGTCTGTCCGCCCTGCCCGAGGGCCGGCGGCTGTGCGCAGTAGAACGCGATCCGGGCCGGCCACAACGGGCTGTAGGCGAGCTCATGGTGCGGCGGAATGTCCTGCGTGCTGTCCCATTCGGTGCTGGTGTAGACGCCGTCGGTGACAGGGGTGCGCGGGGAAGCGCCGTGGACGTAGGGCAGGAGGTCGCCCAGGAAGGGGCGGACGGCGTGCCTGAACTCCTGCGGGCCGCTCACGGTGAACCCGCGCAGGAGGACCGCGCCGGTGGCGGCGAGCGCCCGCTCTACCTGGTCCGCGTGCTGGCCGGTCCAGGTGGCGAGCGGGACGGAGGTCGGTGCGGTGAGGGTGTGCGGGATGGTCATGCAAGGCTCCCCGGGTGTGAGGTGAGCGCGAGCGCTGTGTCCTGGAGCATCTGTGCGCCCAAGACCAGGTCATCGGGGCTGGTGTCCTCGTGCGGGACATGGCTGACGCCACCGACGCTGGGCACGAAGATCATCGAGGCAGGGGTGATGGCCGCCATCATCTGAGCGTCGTGCCCGGCTCCGCTGGTGAGGGTCAGCGTCGGCACCGCGCGCCGGGCGGCCGCCGCGGCGATCGACCGGCGCAGGGCAGCGTCGGTGAGCACTGGCTTGGAGGATGCGGCTCGGGTGCACGAGGCCTTCACCGTGCGGCGCTGCGCGATGCTCTCGATTCGGCGCACGGCCTCGCTGGCCGCCTGGTGCAGCTGCCCTTCATCGGCATCGCGCACATCGACGGTCAGGTGCACGAGGCCCGTGATGGTGTTCGGCGAGTTGGGGGCGGCCTCGAGCCGGCCGACTGTGGCCACCTGGCACCAGTCGGCGGCGGGCAGGTCTTCGACAGCGAGGACGATCTCCGCGGCGGCGGTGAGCGCATCGGAGCGGCCGTGCATCGGGGTGGTGCCGGCGTGCGCGGCTGCGCCCATGAGCTCGACTTCCAGTTGGACGCGTCCCACGATGGCGTCGACGATGCCGATGGGTATGCGCTCGCGTTCCAGGACCGGGCCCTGCTCGATGTGCAGTTCGAGGTAGGCCAGGAGCTGATGCGGGTCCAGGCGGGCCTGGTCGATGGCGTCGAGATTGCCGCCGGCCTGGGCAATCGCGTCCCGCAGGAGGGTGCCGTCGTAGGCGGTGGTCGCTGCCGCGGGCGTGGACAACTGTCCGCTGGCGGCCAGCGATCCCCAGAACGGCTGCGGGTGCAGCGCCCCTTCCTCGTTGGCGAAGGCGACCGCGGTGACCGGGTGCGCAAGGCTGAGGGAAGTGAGGTTCTCGACGGCCTCCAGAGCGGAGACCACGCCGTAGACCCCGTCCAGCGGACCGGCGTCGACGACGGTGTCCAGATGCGATCCCAGAACCAGCGTGGTCGTACCGGGATGCGGGCGCGGCCCGAGCCACAGATTCCCAGCGGCATCCACGGCGGTGGGCAGACCCGAGTTCTCGGCTTCTCGGACCATGTAGCGGCGGGCTTCGAGGTCCGCAGGGCTGAAGCCAGGGCGGGTCACACCGCCGCTCTCGGACCGGCCGATCTGGGCGAGCTCCGTGAGGCGGCGCAGGAGCCGGTTTCGGTTTACGGGCTGGGCGGGCATCAGTTCACCTCTCCTTCCGGTGTCGTCGGCGCGTCCGCGTGGTGGAGCCGGCGGGCCTCGGCCGTGTGAACGCACAGCTCCCCCAGACTCGGAGACCGGTCGACGGCATTCAGAGCGACCCGGGCCGGCAGGGAGAGGGTGCGGGCGAGCACGAGGGCGGCACCGGTCGTCCAGGACAGCGTGTTGGGCAACTCGCTCGCGGCGTCAGCGGCTGGCTTCAGGCCCAGGGCATCGGTCACCTGCTGGCCGACGACGTTGTCCACGGCGGCCTGTCCGGTGGCGTGGGGCCTGGCGTTTCCGGGCGCCGGTAGCGCGGAGCGGTCGACCTTGCCGTTGGCGTTGAGTGGGACGGCGGGGATGGCGATCAGGTGGGTGGGGACCAGGTGCTCGGGCAGTCGCGTGGCCAGGTGCTGACGGAGCAGGACGCTGTCGACCGGCGTAGTGGCGACGTAGTAACCGGCCAGAGCCAGGAGTTCGCGGCGGCTGCCGACCGCCGTGACGACGGCCTCGGTGACCTGCGGGTGGCTGGTCAGCGCGGCCTCGACCTCGGCGGGTTCGACGCGGTATCCGCGGATCTTGACCTGCTGGTCCCGTCGCCCCAGGAACTCGATGCTCCCGCCGGGCTGCCAGCGGCCGATGTCGCCGGTGCGGTACATCCGGGCAGCCGGGTCGGTGGCGAAGGGGTCGGGCAGGAATCTCTCCGCGGTCAGCTCTGGCCGGCCGCGGTAGCCGCGGACCACGCAGGCGCCGCCGATGTACAGCTCGCCGGGGACACCGACGGGCACGGGCTGCTGGTCTTCGTCGAGGACGTACATGGTGGTGTTGGCGATCGGGCGGCCGATGGGGACGAGCTCCGCGCCGAGATCGACGGTGTCGTCGATCGTGTGGACGCTGTTGCCGACGGATGCTTCGGTGGGCCCGTATTCGTTCAGGATCCGTGCGTGCCGGGTCGGTTCCCGGTCACGCCAGTGCGCGAGGGTGCGGGTCGTGAACGCGTCGGCACCCACCGCCAGCATGTCGGCCAGTTCCTTGGCCTGCTCCGTGGTGAGGAGCTCGGCCAGTGCGTCGAGCTGTCCGGGGGTCAGTTTCAAGAATGCGAACGGAGCGTTCTCCGCCAGCGCCTCGGTGATCTGAAAGAGGTCGGCTCTCTCCGGGATCATCAGAACGCGCTGCCCGGCGAGCAGTGGCGCGTACAGGTTCGGCACGACCATGTCGTAGGCGACGCTGGAGAACACCGCGCCGCCGCCAGTGCGCTCGCCGATGTACTGCTCGACGCACCAGTGCAGGTAGTTCACCAGGCCGCGGTGGGGCACCTCGACGCCCTTGGGCAGACCGGTGGACCCGGAGGTGTAGATGACGTAGGCCAGGTCGTCACCGGTGACTTCCGGAAGTTCCGTCGGGGCGTCGGAATCAGTGTGGCCACTGGCCAGGTCCCGGATTTCCGAGGCCGTCCACGGGCCGCCCGGGGTGCTGGCGGCGTAGGTGGCGTCGCTGAGCACCAGGGTGACCTTCGCGTCATGCAGCATGTGCACGGTCCGGCTCTCCGGCGCGAGCGGATCCAGCGGGAGGTAGGCCGCGCCGGCCTTCATGACCGCGACGAAGGCCACCAGCAGGTCCGCGTTCCGGCTCGCCCGGACAGCGACGATCGCCCCGGGGCCGATGCCGAGCCGGGCGAGCCGGGCCGCGACTCGGGCCGCGCGCTCGTCCAGGTCGCGGAACGTCAGCTGCTGGTCCGGGTCCTGGACGGCGACGTGGCCGGGCGTGCGGCGTGACTGGTCTTGCAAGAGCTGGTGCAGCGGAGTCTGCAGGTCCCAGCCGCGGTGCGACCCCTGCCAGGCGGCCAAGGTCAGGTTCTCGTGCGGCTGTATCAGGATCCGCGGCTCAGCGGAGCAGGGCGGCAGGGCCAGGGCGGTTTGGTGGACCTCGCCCAGTGCCCGCATCTGTGCCGGGCTCAGGCGCGTGGAGACGAGCTGCAGCTCGGTGGTTCCGGTGCTGGGGCAGTGGATCAGGTGCAGCAGCACCGTTGCGTCCGCCGGGTGGGTGGTTGCCGGTCCGAGCGCGGTGCCTCCCAGCGGGATGAGCTCGCTGGTGTCGGGGTCGGCCAGGTCGGCGGCGGGCCCGTGTTCGTCGACGAGGACCTGGGTGTCCAGGACGTCCACCACGCCGAGCTTCCGAGCGATCTCGTAGAGGGTGGCCGAGGACGCCGCAGTCAGTAGGGCGTGGCCAGCACCGGCCTGATCGTCGTCGAGGCGGCCGGTGCTCTCGGTCGACGGCACGGGGAAGCTGGTCACGATCAGGCGGTGGCGGCTGCTCAGTTGGACGGCGATGTTCGGGGCCGGGCGGCCGGTGGCGATACGCACCGCCGCGAGATGCGCATTGATCAAGGACGCCAGCGAGTGGCCGGTGCCGACCGGCACCCGGGCCTGGGCCGGGGCACCCGGTGAGGAGGCGGCTGTGTCGCAGGCTGAGTCCGTGGGCTCGGTGATCCAGAACCGGGGCTGCTGCGCCCCGTCCTGCACCTCCGCTACCGCCGCAGGCGGCACGGCTGACGGCAGCGTCAGCTCGGCTGCGTTCCGGTGGGACACGGCGTCCTGCTGGTGGTAGCGGTGCAGGACCATGGCCAGCGCCTGAGTTTGCTGCTCCAGAGTCAGTGCGGCCGGGTTGTGGACCAGCAGGAGAGCGGCGGCAGCGGGGCCAGTGATCAGCCCGAGGCGTACGGCCGGCGACAGTGTCTCGGGGTCGGGATCCACCTGGGTGACCTCGTTCCCCCAGGACGTGGCCAGCGCGCCGATGGCCTTCGTCAGGGATTCCGCGGGTGCATCGCCGAGGTCGTGGACGGTCAGGGGCGGCGGCTCGTCCAGGAAGCGCCACACAGGCGTGGTCTCGCACAGGGCCAGCGCCTTGCGCAGCCCGGGCAGATCCGTGGCAGCGGCACGGTAAGCGGCTTCCAGGCGTCCGCGGTCGGGGACGAAGGAAAGCTGGAGGTGGACGACGGCGGCCCCGGCGCGGACACCTACGCGCAGCAGCGTCAGCTCGTCCGCATCCAGGGTCCCTGCCAGGGCCGATGACGTTGCGGAGGTGGTCATGGTGCTCTCTTTCGGCAGTGTGTGGAGGCCGGTCAGCTGAGCAGGGTGACGGGCAGGTAGTCGTAGCCCCAGGTGCGCAGAGAACGGGACCGTCGGCCGGGTCCCGCCGGGTCGAGTTGGATCACGCGCTGCGCCATCGCGTCGAGCAGGCAGGTGAGGGTCAGCCGCGCAAGCCAGGCCCCGAGGCAGTGGTGTGAGCCCATCCCGAACGACAGGTGGTGGTTGGGATGGCGTCCGATGTCGACCCGGTCAGGGGCGGGAAAGACGCTGGGGTCGCGGTTGGCGATCGGGTGCCAGGCCGTTATGCGTTCCCCCGCTCGGATCTTGGTGCCGCCGATGGTGAGGTCCTCGGTTGCTGTCCGCATCACGTTCAGGCTGGGCGCGCTGAGGCGAAGGACCTCCTCCACCGCGCCCGGTATCAGTTGCCGGTCGGTGCGCAGTCGCTGCCACTGCTCGGGCGCCGCGATGAAGGTGTTGGCCGCGCCCACCAAGGCCTGCCGTGTCGTCTCGTGCCCGCCGGCGAGCAGCAGGTGCGCGTTGTAGAGGATCTGTTCCAGGCCAAGATCCTCCTGCTTGTCGGCGCGCAGCCGGGCAAGTACTCCCTCGCCTGCGTCGGGACGGTGCAGGAGCCGCTGGAAGTAGAGGAACAGCTCAGTGTTGGCTTCGGCCACGTCCTGGTGGCTGGGTTCGGGCGTGAGAAGCGGGCCGAAGCTGGAGCCGAAGGCCGCGGCGGTCCACTGGGAGATCTGCTCGCGGTCGGCGGCGGGGATTCCGAGGATCAGACCGGTCAGGGTCAGGGTCATCCGTGTGGCCACGGCCGTAGCGAAATCGACCTTCCCGGCCTGGAGTACCTCGTCGACCACCCCGCGTGCCGTCTCGGCCAGCGGTTCCTCGACGAAAGAGAGGGCATGGGGTGTCATGGCCCGGCTGAGCGCGGCCTTCATCCGGCTGTGTGTGCGGCGGTCGGACTGCACGAGCATCCGGCCGCGGGCCGGCTGGTCAGCTTCGTGCAGCTGTCCGACGTGGATTCCGTACTGACTGGAGAGCTGGCGCCGACTCCGGTACAGCTCGACGACGTCGGCATACCGCGTCAGCGCCCAGAACCCGGTACCAGCACCGGAGTTCCAGTAGACCGGGCAGCTGCGTTGCAATTCGCGTAGCTCTTCCAGACCTCCGGTGGTGGCGAACATGTCCGGGTCGGCGAGGTCGATACCGGGCACGTCAGCCTCCGTGGTGGGGGTCGTACTGTGCCATCGGCAGTTCCGGGGCCGTGTAGGCAGGGATGGCGTCCCAGTCCAGCAGCGCCCGTCGGCGCAGGTCGAGCGCCATCGTGACTGCCCGGTCCGGCTGCCAGCCGAGATGCTCGGCGGCCTCCCGAAGCGGGCGCTCGCCAGTGGCCAGGTCGAGCAGGAGCTCCTCGTCCGGATCGAGACCTGTGGTGCTGGCCCCCGGTGTACGGACTGGGCGCAGATCGAGGCGATCGGGGGCGGGGATCTCGGTCGTGCCGATGAACAGCCGGTCGAGCTGGCTGCCGAACAGGCAGTCGATCGCCTCCGCGGGGTCCTCGACGATCGGCTTGCCCCGGACGTTGAAGCTGGTGTTCAGCACCATCGGGATGCCGGTGAGCCGCTCGAACTCCGTGATGAGCGCCCGGAAGCCGCCGGGCAGGTCCGCGGCCACGGTCTGCAGGCGGCAGGTGCCGTCAACGTGGGTGATCTCCCGCACCTGCGGCGCCTTGTCGGGCCGAACGGGGCAGACCAGGAGCATGAACGGGCTGTCGTGGGAGGGCAGGTCGAACCACTGCGTTGCCTGTTCATGGAGGACCGAGGCAGCGAACGGCCGGAAGCCCTCGCGGAACTTGACCCGGGCGTTCAGCCGATCCTTCATCCCGGCGATCCCCGGGTGACACAGGATTGAGCGGGCTCCCAGAGCTCGCGGGCCAAGCTCGGCGCGGTCCTGGAACCAGCCGACGATTTCTCCGCGCGCGACGGCGGCGGCCGCCGCTTCGGCGGCGCTGCGCTCGTCAGCGTGGGTCACGGGATCCAGCCCGGTCTTCTGCGCGAGGGCCTGGATGGTGTCCTGCTGGCCGGTGACCTGAGACGGTCCGAGGTAGACGTGGGGCATCCGCGAGGTGAGTGCGGGGGCGGCGCGGCCGAGCAGGACTCGGTCGGCATACAGGGCGGCGCCGACGGCGTTGCCATCGTCAGTCGCAGCGGGGAAGACGAACAGATCCTCGGGCTGCAGCTCGGAGGCGATGCGTGTGTTCAGGGCACTGTTGAGGAAGCAGCCGCCGGCCAGCACGAGGCGGCGGGTGCCTGCCTCCTGCATGGTCCGGGCGGCCAGCGCCAGACAGGCGGCCTCGAACTCCCCCTGGAGCTGAGCGGCCAGGTCGAAGTGCTGGTGGCCGAATCCACTCCCGCTGTGTGAGGGGCGCAGCAGGTAGCCGTCGGTGGTCCGGGTGGCGAAGCCGAGGTCGGCGAGGTGGTCGGCGGCTCCGTCAAACCGGATCTGGTCCCCGTCGATGTGGATGAAGAGAGGCTCTTTCGACAGGGGCTTGCCGTAGCTGGCCAGGCCCATCGTCTTGCCGGCGTCGTCGTAGGTGGACCCAGGCTCGGCGAAGCCGAGAGCGAGCGTGACAGCCCGGTAGACCTCTCCGATGCCGGACAGGTCGGTCGGGATCCACAGTGCACCGTCCCGGCGGCGACCGGCGATCCGGCTGGAGGGGCGCACCATTCGCCACAGCAGCCTCGGCTCACCCGCCGGCTGGAAGAGGAACGCGCTCTCCTGCTCGCGGGCGTTCTGGCCGATACGTGAACCGTAGGCGTCGATGACAAGCGCGGCAGCCGGACGGTCTGCGGTGCTGCAGTAAAACGCGGCGCTGGCATGGGCGAGGTGGTGCCCGGGGTGGGGCAGTGCGAGCGCCGATCCCGGGTCCGTGAGCAGTCCGAGGCTCTCCAGCAGCCCGTTCTCCTCGCCCTGGCTGCGGGTCTCGGTGGAGGTCGCGATCCAGTGATCGACGTCCCGTCGGCCGAGGTCCTGGTCAGCGAGGATGGCGTCGATGAGGCGGGCCATAGCGGCGGGGTAGGCGTGGTGGGCGACGACGCCGCGCTTCACACCGGTGGTGCGTTCCAGGGCTAAGGCCCCGCGAAGTTGTCCGTCCACGATGAGCGCCGCGGCGCTGTCGTGGCTCATGTTCAAGCCGACGATGACGGTCATGAGGCTCCTCTTGGACAGGCGGAGAGCAGTAGGAGGCCACCGGTGCGAGAGGGACCTGAATGGCCGTCAACCCGACTGCTGATAGAGCCCTTTGAGGGTGCTGCGCACGTCTGCTTAGTCGCTAGAGCTCGATGCTGTGCAACCTGTGCAACCCGCTGCGGCCCCTCCCCGGTGCCGTCTAGGGCCGGGATGATCGAGCCACTTCCCCGGAACTACCCCGGGACAATTAGCCACGCGATGTACATTCTCCGTCACTCTCTGATGCGCCATCGTGTTGAAGGACTCTCCCCATGGCTCGGTCAAAAGAGCTCTCACCCAATCACCGGCTCGGACAGCTGATAGCCGAGACCGGATGGGACAGCGTCGGTGTTCTTGCCGACCGCGTGAACCGGCTACTCCACCAGGCCGGCAGCCGCCGCGTGATCCACCGCACCACCCCATACAAGTGGCTGCGTGGGCACGTCCCGAGTGGCCCCGTGCCGGCTCTCGTCGTCCGAGCGTTATCGACTGCTTTGGGTAGGGATCTCACCTTTGATGACGTCTGGGTGCATCGCGGTCCGACTACCGTCACCGAAGTGATCCGCGCACACGAGGGGCTCGATCAACCCTGGGACATCACCGGCCTGCACAATCTGCTGCAGGAACTGGACACGGTGCCCGCCCGCCGTGTGGTGCTGGCCGCCACAGGAACCGTACTGACAACGCTTGCCTGGCAGTCTCTCGCAGCCCCGACTCCCCGTCTCATCGCCCCACGCAAGCCGACCACCGCGGTCCCTCCATCCGCACTGCGGATCGTGGACAGCCTGGTCGCCTCCGCGCAGGCCGCTGACGACCGGGAAGGCAGCTCGGCCAGGCAGACCATCGGCATGTCCGTCCCGATCATTGTGAAGCTGCTCCAAGAAGGTGACTACTCCCCCGAAGCCGGTGCCCACCTGGCCCGATCCCTGGCTCAGGTCTGCCAGACCCTGGCCTCCATGCACCATGACGAACTCGCTGCTGGCATTTCCCAGCGCCTCTACCTCATGGCCTTGCGAGCCGCCCATGCCGCAGGCGATCAAGCCCTCGTCGCAAGCATCCTCGCTCGCATGTCAGGGCAAGCGGCTGACTACGGACAGGCCGCCGATGCCGTCCAACTCGCTGCAACAGCCACTGAGGCAGCCGCGCACGCCGCGCCGAGTGTGCGAGCGCTCGTCGCCGCCCGGAAGGGAATCGCCCACGCCAGCGCCCGGGAACTGGACGCCTTCGAGGCATCGATCGACGACAGTAACCGCTTCTTCGAACAAGTAGATCTTCAAGCCGAAGCCCCCTCCTGGGCTGGCCACGCCGACCGAACCGAACTTGACGCCATCGCCGGACGCGGCCTGGTCATTCTCGCCGCCAAGCGCACCGCTGACCCGTTGATCGTGTTGCCCCGGGCATCCGAGCTCTTACAGGCCAGGGCGCAGACACCGCTGGGGGGAGACCATCAACGCTCCGCCCTACGCCACGGAGCCCTCTACAGCCTGGCTCAAGCCCAGCTTGGGAATCTCGACACCGCCGTCGACGCAGCCGAGACCGCCCTCACCCGGTTGCCGACCGTTGCATCCACCCGAAGCGTCATGTTGCTACGCGATCTTGCCTTCTTCCTTGACCGGCACAGTGCAGTACACCCACGTGCCCGCACGATCGTTCACGACATTCAAGGCCACTGCCAGCGACTTCGCCTTCGCTAGGCGGCGAACACCACCCTCGGCGATTCGGCCAACGGTTCCGTTCCATAGACCTGTTGCGGGGATTGGGTCCGTGCATTCTCCATGTGGCTCCGGCCGCTCTATCTCGGGAAATCCGAAGCGACTCAAATACACCAGTTCGATATCTCGGCGTGGTCGTTGAACCTCACGATGATGCTGGACGACCGTTTAGGGGGACCCGCCTTGAGCTCGGCCGCAACGAACGAACAGCAGGAGACCGTGCCTCTGCCGCCCCCGCCAGCGGAGATCACGTACAGCGGGCAGTACTCCGTCAACCCGCTCGCCGAGGTCTCTTTCCGGCGGATGTGCGCCCAGATCCCGGCCGTCCTGGGCCGGATCGCGCGGCTGTCGTGGCGGACCGACCAGCGGGCCGTGCAGCTCCTGCTCGGCTGCCAGGTGGTCACAGGCGTCTCTGCCGCCGTACTGCTGGCCGCCACGGCCCGCGCCATGGCACCGGTCCTTGGGGACGGCACCGCCGGCGAGCGGCTGCGCGGCGCCCTGCCGGCACTGCTGGTGGTGGCGCTGGCCGCCGCGCTGGCACGCGCGGCGGGAGCGGTCGCCGCGTACGCCGAGCGGCGGATCACTCCGCGGCTGACCACGGAGACGGACACTGCGCTGGTCGAGGCGGTGTGCCGGGTGGAGGCCTCGGCCTACGCGGAGGACGGCTTCTCGGACCGGCATGAGGCGGCCGAGATGGGGGTGATCCGTACGCACGTCATGGTCACCGACGCGCAGCGGCTGGTGTCCGCGCTGATCCGCATGGTCACTGCGGGCGGCGTGCTGTCGGTGCTGAACCCGTGGATGCTGCCGCCGCTCCTGCTCGCGGTGCTGCCCGCCGGCGTGGGCGCCGTTCTGACCGCCCGGGTCGACTACGAGATCCACTACGCCAACATCGCCGACCGCAACGTGCGCGGCATGATGCGCTGGTGGGCGACCGAGTCGAAGTACGGCGACGAGGTCCGTGCCAACTCGATGACCGACTACCTCATCTACTGGTACCGGGCCCTGTCAGACCGGTGCGACCGGCGCACCCTGGCCGCCGCACCGCGGACCCTGCGGATCGCCCTGCTCTCCGCGCTGGCCGGCGGTGTCTTCCTCGTCGCGACTTGGGGCGCGCTGGCGTGGCTGGCGGTCTCCGGCCGTGTCGAGCTCGCGGTCGCGGCCACAGCGGTCATCGCCGTGCAGACCACGCTCGCCGCGCTGTCCCAGGTGGTCATCAACGGCGCCGCCGTCTTCCACACCAGCCTGTACCTCAGTGACATGCAGGCTTTTCTCGACGATGCCGCCGCCCGCGCCCCCAAGCGCGGCCCCCACGCGCATGCCGCACCGACCGAGGAGATCCGGCTCGAGGAGGTCGTCTACCAGTACCCGGGTAAGGACAAGCCGGCCGTGAACGGTGTCTCGCTCGCGCTGCGGCGTGGGCAGATCCTCGCGATCGTCGGGGCGAACGGGTCGGGGAAGTCGACGCTCACCCGGCTGCTGACCGGGATCTACCTGCCCGACAAGGGAACGGTCACGTGGAACGGCACCGACCTGGCCGCGATGGACCCGGCCACGGTGTGGGCGAACACCGGCCTGGTGCCTCAGATCTTCGCCCAGTGGCCGCTGCGGGTCCGTGAGAACGTCACCCTCGGCCAGCCCCGCACCCACGACGACGCCCCCGTGTGGGAGGCCGTCGACGCGGTGGGCCTGCGCGAGGCCGTCGAGGACCTGCCCGCCGGTCTCGACACCCTCCTGGCCCGCGACGTCTTCGGCGGCTCGGAACTCTCCGGCGGTCAGTGGCAGCGCATCGCCTGTTCAAGGGCCCTGTACAGGCGCCCGGGGCTGCTGATCCTCGACGAGCCCACCTCCCAGATGGACCCCCGCGGCGAGCACCAGATCTTCGAGCAGATCAAGGCCATCGCCGCGGACCGCATCACGATTATGGTCACGCACCGCCTGGAGAACACCAAGATCGCTGACCACATCGTCGTGATGGAGGACGGCCGGATCACCGAACAGGGCAGGTACGACGACCTCGTGCACGCCGGCGGCACTTTTGCCGAGCTGCTGGAGCTCTCCCAGGACCGCTGACCGCCACGCCCCGTCCCCTCGCTGACCGCCAACCCTCCCCTGCCCCCGTGCCCGGCTCAACCAGAGCCTGAGCACACCCGTCCCCTCAGCGCCGAGGTCCTGATGCCGCCCTCTTCTTCTCACATCCGTACCGTGGTCACCGCCTACCTCGACCGGCATCCCGGCGAACGGGACGCCCTGGCCGGCCTGCTGGCGGCGCTGGACGCCGCCGCCGAGCCGACCAGCCGCACCACCCTTCCTGCCCACATCACGTGCAGCGCCGTCGTGATCGACCGGCACCGGCGGGTCCTGCACATCCGCCACAAGGCGAGCGGAGGACTGCTGCTCGCCCCAGGCGGACACGTCGAGGCGGACGACGACACCCTCCTGGCCGCGGCCCTGCGCGAGGTCAAGGAGGAGACCGGGATCCCCGCCTCGGCTCTCGTCCTGACGCCCGAGCTCCAAGACGAGCCGATCGACATCGACGTCCACGACATCGACCCCAACCCGGCACGAGGCGAAGCAGCCCACCGGCACTACGACGTGCGCTTCGTCTTCTACCTCGCCGACGGTGCGCCCGAGCTCGCGCTGCAGGCCGAGGAGGTCACGGGATCGGCGTGGCTGCCGTTCGACGAAGTGTCCTCCCCGACGCTGCGCGAGAAACTCGCCGGCTCGGCTCTGGACGGGGTGATCGTTGCGGTGAACGCCTCCGCGATCATCCACGACGGCCAGGGCCGGTACTTGCTGCACTTGCGGGACGCCAACAAGCCGTGGATCTGGGAGCCCGGGTGCTGGTCGCTGCTCGGCGGCGGCCGGGAGCTGCAGGACCTTACCCTGCTCGACACGGTCCGTCGGGAGCTGCGCGAGGAGGCCGGCCTGACGGCCCTGGACCTGGAGCCGTACGCGGTCGAGCACGTCACCGGCACCAACGGCACAAGGGTTCAGATCCAGCTGTTCACCGGCCTGTGGAACGGCGACCCGGCCCGTCTGCCCCTCACCGAGGGCGTGATGCTCGCCTGGGTGCGGCCCGAGAAGTTCCCGTACATGACGATGCTGCCCTCGACCCGGGAACTGCTGGAGCAGCACGCCTCCGATCACCCCCTGCCCACCGACGGTCCGGTGGCGCCCGCAGGGACCGCACGGACGGAGGCGCCGTCCGGGACCGTGCTGAACGTGGTCGGTGTCCACCTCTACCTGGAGCGCGGCGGGCAGGTCCTGCTGGGCCTGCGGCATCCCGACTCGGCGTACGCGGGCGGCTCCTGGCACGTGCTGGCGGGCCACTGCGAGGCGGAGGCCGCGACCGCGTGCCTCGTGCGGGAGGCGTACGAGGAGGCGGGACTGGTCATCGAACCGGCCGACGTCGAGCTCGTCCACACCGTGCACATGAGGGACCAGCCCACGGACCCGCCCCGCGTCCAGCTCTTCTTCCGCGCCCTCCGCTGGGAGGGGGAACCGGAACTGCGGGAGCCGGACAAGTGCGTCCAGTGGGAGTGGTGGAACGTCAAGGACCTTCCCGAGCAGGTCGTCCCCTACACGCGCGCTGCGATCGAGGGCATTCGGGCCGGACGCGTCTACACGGAACTGGGATGGACGCGGTGACCGGATTCGACTCCGTGGGCGCTGCGTACGCCGTCCACTCCGACAGCGCGCGGGGCCGCCTACGTCACGACCTGGTGGAACGGCGGCTTCTCGCCGAGCTGCCGGCCGCGCCCGCTCGGATTCTGGACGTCGGCTGCGGGAACGGCGAGATGACGCTGCGCCTCGCCGCCGCCGGCCACCGGGTGACCGGCGTCGATCCGGCCGCCACCATGCTGGCGGCCGCGGCCGACCGTCTCGCGGCCCGGCCCGAGCTCGCCGACCGCGTCCAACTCGTCAACGCCGGCTTCGACTCCCTGTCCTTGGACGGGGAGCCGTTCGACGGGGTGTGCTGCCACGGTGTGCTGATGTACCTGGACGATCCCGGTGAGGCGGTCGCCCGTCTGGCTGGGCTGGTCGCGCCGGGCGGCCTGCTGAGCATCCTCGCCAAGAACCGCCGGGCCGTCGGCGTACGCGAGGCTCTCGCCGGAGACTCCGAGACCGCTTGCCGGCTCATCGTGTCCCAAGCGGACCGGAGCGTGGGCAATCTCGGCCGGGAAACCCGCGGTGACGACCCCGACGCCCTCGACCGGCTCGCCGCCGAGCACGGGCTGAGTCCGCAGCCGTGGCAGGGCGTGCGGATCTTCCATGACCACTTCGACGACACCTGGGCTCCGGATCCGGCCGCCTACGCAGCGGCACTGGAGCTGGAGTGGGCCGCGTCCTCGCGGAGCCCCTACCGGGACCTGGGCCACCTCGTGCACACCCTGGCCCGCCGACCGGGGCGGAGCCGATCGTGACGCCCACCAGCACCGTCCATGAAACGGCCGCGGAAGGCACGGCCGCCGTTCCCCTGCGCGCCAACAGGTCCTTTCGCGCTTACTGGGTCGGCGAGGCGGTGACCCTCGCGGGGTCATCGGTCCACGGCGTGGCGCTGCCGGTGATCGCGGTGCTGGAGCTGGACGCCTCCCCCGGCCAGGTGTCGCTGCTGGCCGCCGCGGCGACGGTCCCCGCGTTCGTTCTCGCGCTGCCCGCCGGGGTGGCCGGCGACCGGCACCCGAAGAAGAAGATCATGATCGGTACGGATCTCGCCGCAGCCGTGGTGGTGTCCGTGGTGCCGGTCTGCTGGGCCGTGGGCGTCCTGTCCGTGCCCGTGCTCTACGCGGTCGCCCTGCTGCTGGGGGCACTGACCGTGCTGCACCAGGCCGCGTCGATCGCCATCGTGCCCGAGATCGTCGACCGCGACCACATGCATCCGGCGAACGCGCGGATCGCCGGCGCCTTCTCCCTTGCGGACACGGCCGGTACCTACGGCGGCACCCTCGTCGTGGGCCTCCTCGGTGCGGGCCGCGCCCTGTGGCTGGACTCCGTCTCGTACCTGGTCAGCGCCTGGTGCGCCTCCCGGATCCGGCCCAGCGCGGCACGCCGGGCGGCTGACCGGCCCGTGAGGATGGGCGCCGCGATCCGCGAAGGGGTTCGCTACGTGATGCGCGATCCGATACAGCGTCCCCTGGTGCTCTCGCTCGCCGGCAACGCGTATGCCGACGGGATCGTCACGACGTACTTCGCGTACACGCTGCTCACCCGCCTGGACTCCGGCAGCACCGGTCTCGGCCAGGTCATGGGCGTAGCCGCCGCCGGCGGCCTCGCGGGGGCAGTGGCCGCCACCCGTCTCGTGGACCGGTTCGGGCCGGCACGCGTGATGCTGACCGGGTTCCTCGCCTACGCCGTGTGCGGCGTGCCCCTTCTCGTCGCCCGGCCGGAACCGGTGTGGCTCGGCGTGATCGCGGCCGCCGGCGCGCTCAGGACGGCGGCCGCGGTCGCCGCGGGCACGACACAACGGTCCCTGCGCCAGCAACTGTGCCCTCCCGAGCTGCAGTCCCGCGCGCAGCAGACCTCCGTCTGGCTGGTCACCGGATTGCGCCCGGCCGCCGCCCTCACGGCCGGCGCCATCGCCGCCGCCTCCTCCGTACATGCCGCCCTGATCGCCGGGACCTTGCTCTCCCTCGTGCCTGCAGCACTGCTGTGGGCCTCGCCAGTCCGCCGCCTGACCACCATGCCCGCTGCTGCGCCCACTCCCGGGAAGTACCCCGCTCATGGCTCTTGACCTCCACACGGCGACGGGCCGTCGGCGCACCGGCATGGTCGACCGGCTCACGGCCGACGGTGTCCTGACCGACTTGCTGCTACGCGACGTCGCCTTCGCCTACCAGCACGGCTACCTCTGACAGGCCGCACCGCACCACCCCACCAGCCGTATAGCAACGAGGAGTTACGGGTGCCCCAGCCACCGAACGTTCACCCCCAAGCCGTCAGCCCCGCCGTGCCGGGCGGCTGGCCCGAGACCTTCCTCCGCCACCGTGCTGGCGACGGCTGTCCCATGTGCGCGAACGACTACGCCGCGGACGACATCGGGTGGGGTGTCCTGCTCCGCCGCGGCGAGGTGGCCAACGCCTACCTGTGGAGAAGCGGACGCCTGCGCGGCTACTGCGTGCTCATCCACCGCGGTACCCCGCACGTGGCAGAGCCGACCGACCTGTCCGAAGCCGACGCGGCCGCCTACTGGCACGACACCCTCACGCTCGGCAGGGCCCTGACGGCCTTCTACGAGCCGGTCAAGCTGAACTTCTCCACGTACGGCAACGTCGTACCCCATCTGCACAGCCACATCTGCCCCCGGTACGCCGGTGACACCGACCCGGCGCCGGGCGGGCCGCTGCCCTGGGAGGACCTCGACAACGGGCGCCAGGACGAGGCGCAGCTGCAGGCCGACGCCGCTGCACTGCGGGAACTGCTGGAGGACGCGTGAGCACCCCGCCGCGCAACGAGCCCACGGGGCTGTTCACGTCGACGGCGGCGCACTACGCCCGCCACCGCCCCGGCATCCCGCCGGAGGCAGTCTCGCTCCTCGCCGACACGATGCGGGACGCCGGCCGCCCAGCCCTCCTCGACCTCGGCTCCGGCACGGGCCAGGTGCCTGCCGCTCTACTCCCGGCCGTTCCCCAGATCAACCGCGTGGACCTGGTCGACCCGGACCAGGACATGCTCCGTCAGGCCGCCGCTACTCTTGAACACCTTCTGGCCGGCCGTCGGGCCGGCTTCCACCCGGTGGCGGCCGAAGACTTCATGCCCCCGTTCGACGGCTACCGGGCGGCCCTGGTCACCTGCGCGCGGTCCTTTCACTGGATGGAGCGGTCCCCTGTCCTGAAGATGGTCCACCGTGTCACCACTCCCGGGGCCACGGTGGCGATCATGGGGGACGGCAGCCTGTGGACCTACCGGGCGGACTGGACGGCCGCGCTCAAGCAGCTGATCCAGTCCTACCTGGGCAAGGAGCGCCGCGCGGGCACGGGCGGCGTGTATGCCGGACCGGGCCGGCGGTACGAGGACGACCTCGCCGCGTCGGCGTTCAGCCAGGTCACCGAGCGCCGCTTCCCTGTCCGCCGTGTCTGGGCGCCGACTCAGGTCCTCGGCTACCTGCGCAGCACGAGCTTCGCCCGCCCGGACCTCTTCGGCGACCGCCACGACCGCTTTGAAGCCGAAGCCCTGGAGCTGCTGGAACGGCACAGCGAACACACCGGCCTCGTTGAGGAAGCGGTGTTCACCGTGCTGCTGGCCCGACGTCCAGGAGGCAAGGCGTGAGCGGCGGGCGGCACACCGTGCCGGTAGACGTGCACCTGCTCGCCGTCCGTGACGGAGATCGGGGCCCGGAAGTTCTGCTGTCCCGGCGGGCCGGCGACGTGTACGCGAGCGGGCTGTGGCACGCGCCGTCGGGCCATGTGGAGCTCGAGACCGTCGTCGATGCCGTGGTACGCGAAACGCTGGAGGAGACCGGTCTCGTCGTGGAGGCGGCGGACGTGCGGGCGGCGGTCACGGTGCACCACCGGCCGCCGGGCGGTCAGGCGAGGGTCGGGCTTTTCTTCGAGGTCCGCCGCTGGAGCGGCACCCCGCGGGTCGTGGAGAAGGACAAGTGCGACGCGATCGGATGGTTCGAGCTCGACGGGCTCCCGGAGCCGATGATCGCCTACTGCCGCGCCGGAATCGATGCCTACCGGGCCGGCGCGCCGGTCGCGCTGCACTTCCAGGAACCCGGCGATGCGATCGCCTACGACCCGGCTGCCGACCGCCTCGCCCTGGTTCCCGGCCACACCGACCGCAGGGCCGTACCGGAGGACGCGGTGCGCGCCTTCGTCGAACAGGCGGTGGGCCGGATCACGACCTGGAGCGATGTCTCCTGGGCCCGTGCAGAGAGCCGTGTATGGCGGGTGCGCGGCGCCGAGGGCGGCACCTGGTACGTCAAGATCCACCAGAACGACCGCTTCCACGACCGCGAAGTCGCCGCGCTCCGCGGCTGGGTCGGCGGGCTCGGCGCGGCCGCGCCCCGGCTGGTGGCCGCCGATGCGGGGCTGCGGGTCGTCGTGCTCACCGAGGTGGGAGGCCGGTCCCTGCACGGTGCCACGTATCCGCCCGAGGAGCAGCGCCTCATCTTCCGCCGGATCGGGCAGCTTGCGGCGGCCATCCACACCAGCGCCCCGGCCCGGACGGCTGGCGGCATGCTGCCCCTGGGGAAGCTGGAGCGGCACCTGGACGGAGCCCGGCCCTATCTCGCGCCCGGGGACGAGGAGTTCATCCGCACCGTGGCCGAGAAGGGCGCCGATCTGCCCGGGGTGGACGTGGTGCCCACGCACGGTGACTTCCAGCTGCGCAATCTCCTCTGGGACGGATCCGCCGAGGCCCTGCGCGTGATCGATTTCGAGCGGTCGGAAGACGGTCCGGCCGTACGGGACTTCGTGCGGCTGTCCGACGCGTGGCACGGTCGCCCCGACCTCCTCCAGGCCGTGATGGACGGCTACGGCCGCCCGTTCACCCGCGAGGAAGAGGACCAGCTCACGGTCTTGTCCGTCCTGGACGCTGTTTCCGGCATCGCCTACGGCGCCGCCCACAGAGACCCCGAGCTGGTGGAACGCGGCCACCGCACGCTGGCCCGGCTCCGCTCCACCCGACACCTTGTGGGGAAGTGGCTAGCGGCGGCTTGGCAGGAGGGGACGCTGTGAAAGAACTGATGAGCGATCCGCGTTTCGCCGGGACAACGCTCCTGGTGATCGACTTCGAGGGCCTTACCCCGGCGGGGCGACCCGCCGAGCCGGTCGAGGTCGCCGTGCTGGCACTGCGCCCCGTGGACCGGCGGCTGGCTGAAGTCGGCCGATTCGAGGAGCTGATGCGTCCGCCGGCTGACGTGCCTGTGACCGCGAGGGACGTCCAGCTCAAGGGCATTACCCAGCAGATGCTGTCCTCGGCAGCGTCGGCAGCCGAGGTGATGGCCCGGCTTGAGGCGCGCCTGACAGCGCCGCCGTACCGGTTGGTCGCCCATCACGCCTCCACGGAAGCCGGGATCATCGCCCGCCAGGCAGAGCACTGTCCCGTACTCGCGGCCACACCGTTGCTGGACACGTTGCGTCTGGCCAAGGCCGTGGTGCCCGGGCTCGGCTCGTACGGGCTGGACAGTCTGCTCGGCCACTACGGGATCGCCAAGCCGACCGGACGGCACCGGGCGATGCCGGATGTCGAGGTCACCGCCCAGGTGCTGGCCCGACTGCTGGAGGAAGGGTGTGCCGGTGGCCGGTGGCGCACGCTCCTCGAACTGGACGCGGCGGCTGGACTGCAGCCCAAACGGCCACCCTCGGGCACGGAGGCAGAGCAGAGTGCTCTGTTCTGACCCGGTTTCCTGCGCGGCGAGACCACGGAGCGGCTGGTGTCTCGGGGCCTATGCCCGCGGGTCCGGGCCGTGACAGGCACCCGCTCACGTCCGTTGAGCACAACGAAGAGAAACGAGGGAACGGAGCATGACCGCACCGGTGTTCACCGCCCCGGAAGCTGCCGAGGACGTCACGCGGATGCGCGGCGCTTTCGCGGTCGCGGTCGCGGTCCGCGCCTTACACCTCACGCCGTCGGGCACGGAGGTGTGGGGGTGGCAGGGACGCACGCTCGGGCGCCGCGCCGGTACGAGCTGGCTGAGGGCTGGGGCGATCGCGCCGGTCGGATACGACCCCGGCCTACTTCACGCCTACTCCCTGCCGGTATCGACCGTCGCCGCAGGCGTGCGGCACGAGTTCGCGGATGTCCTCGAAACCCCCGCGGGCCGGGCCTGTGAACTCGTCACCCTGGGCCAGCTCCTCCAAGCCTGCTCCCGGGGCGTCCACCCCCACCTCGCTCCGCTCGTCATCTGCAGGGCCGAGCACCTCATCGGTGCCCCCATCCCCACACCCTGACCACAACGGCGCCCCACCGGCCTGGAGGAACCCTTGCCCTACCCACGCGTCAACGTGGTCGTGCCCTCGATGAACGACCGCCCGGCCGAAGAGTCCGCTGCACAGGCGACGCTCCTCGCACAGCGCGGTGTCGACGTCAGGGTGGTCGTGGTCGGCAACGGCTGCCGCCCCGAAGTCGTACCGCCCGGCGCGCTCACAGTGTGCCTGCCAGCGAACGTCGGCATTCCCGGCGGCCGGAACGCCGGAGCCGAGGCGCTGCGCACGGCGGGAGACACCGCCGATTGGCTGTTCTTCCTCGACAACGACGCCAGCTTTCCCGCCGCCGACGTCCTCGCCCGGCTCGTCACCGAGGCAGAGCGGCATCCCGACGCGGCCTGGGTACAGCCACGGCTCACCGGCCCGGACGACGCGACGACGCCGCGCCGCTGGGTGCCCCGGCTGCGCGCCTCGGCCCCCGGACGCCCGGGGCGGGTCACCTCAATGACCGAGGGCGTCGTCCTGATCCGACGGGACGCCTTCGACGCGGCGGCCGGCTGGGAGAGCACGCTGTTCCTGTACCACGAGGGGTTCGACCTGGCCTGGCGGCTGTACGCCGCGGGCTGGAGCGGCTGGTACGCGGCCGACATCCACATGCACCACCCGCTCACCGACCCCGCCCGCCACGCGCTGTATCACCGGCTCGCCGCCCGCAACAGGATCTGGATCGCCTACCGCAACCTCCCCGCCCCGCTCCTCCCCGTCTATCTGAGCGTGTGGACCACGATCACCCTGGCCCGGGCCGTGCGCGGCGGCGGACTGGGCCAGACGCTGCGCGGCATGAGCGAAGGGTGGAGGACCCGGCGTATGCAGCGGCGGCGGCCGATGAGCTGGCGGACCGTCTACCGGCTCACGGCCGCCGGGCGGCCACCCATCATCTGACCTCTTTGTCCCGTCCGCCCCTACGAGGAGTTCTCTTCGCCATGAACCAGCTGTTGCCCTCGCTGATGGGGGTATTCGCCCATCCCGACGATGAGAGTCTGCTGGCTGGCGGTGTGCTCGCACAGCACCACGCCGCCGGCGCCCGCACCGCCGTCGTCACCGTCACCTGGGCGCCGACGAGCCACCGTGCCCCCGAACTCGCCGACGCTCTCACAGTTCTCGGGGCCGGCTCACCACGGCTGCTCGGCTACGCTGACGCCCGCAACCCCGCCTCCACGCCCGGCGGCGGCGTACGCCTTGTCGACGCGCCCCTCGATGAAGCCGTCGGCCTCCTGGTAGCGCACATCCGCGAGTTCCGGCCCGACATCGTGGTCGGCCACGACGCCCTGGGCCAACTCACGGGCCACCCGGACCACCGTCGCGCCCACCAGATCACCCTCCTCGCCGTCGGGGCCGCCGCCCTGCCGCACCTGTACCCCGACGCCGGGGAGCCCTGGCAGCCCGCCGCGCTGTACGCGGCCACGCACTCCGCATCTGGGATGGGCCGGCTCGGCCCCCTCCTTCAGAGCGTGGGCAAGACGCTCCTCGCGGTACCGGACACGTACGCGACCACGACCGTCGACGTCTCACCCTGGGCCGCGGTGAAGTGGGCCGCGATCTGCGCCCACCGCAGTGAGGCCGCCCGCCCGCGCCCCCTACCCGGCCTGCTCGCCCGCCTGCCCGAACCGGAACGCGACGAGATCATCAGCACCGAGCAGTTCACCCGGCTCTCCGCCGGTCCCGCGCCGGGCGACCCGCACCAGCTCGTCGCCTGACCGGCCCACCGCCCACAGAGTCCCGCCCGCCCGACCGGAGACGAGATGACCACCACACCCTCCCCTGACGCTCCGCCCGGCACGTCGATGACCGACGCGGAGTACGGAGCCTTACGCGCCTCAGCAGCCCTGTGGGCCGGAACGTCCGTGCTCATCACCGACGAGCGCGGCCGGGTCCTGATCCAGCGCGTCGACTACCGCACGACCTGCCTCCTGCCGGGCGGCGCCGTCGACGCGAACGAGGCCCCGGCCCAGGGGGCCGCGCGCGAACTGCGCGAGGAGCTCGGCGTCACCATGGCCGTCGACCGTGGGCTCGCCGTGGACTGGGTCAGCGCCGGCAGCCTCAACGCGCCCGCCGACATGCGCTTCCCTGGCGAGATCCTCCACGTCTACGACGGCGGCACGTGGAACGACGAGCAGATCGCCGCAGTCCAGCTGCCCGACCGCGAGATCACGTCCGTCGAGTTCGTCGAACCCGCCCGGCTCCCGGACCTGATGTCCCCCGGCGACGCCCGCCGGGCCCTGTCCGCCCTGCGCGCCCGCATCAACTCCGCCGGCCCCGCCCTGCTGGAGAACGGCCTCCCGATCGCCCCCACCGTCCTGGACCGGGCCGGCGCCCTTCGCACCGAACGCGCCCAACACCACCTCCCCTTCCACGCCGGCCCCGCACCGGAGCAACTTTCGGTGGTCCAGGCCTGGGGGTGGCTCCTTGGCCCCGACGGCCGAGCCTTGGTGCTGCTGGAACCGGACACCGGCGCGGCCTGCCTGCCCGGCGGCACCCCCGAACCCCCGGACCGCGGCAACCCGCTCGTCACCCTGCGCCGGGAGGTACGGGAGGAAGCCGCGGCCGAGTTCGGCGAACCGCTGTTCCTCGGCCACCTCTCCGACCCCGGCAAGCCGTACGCCCGCCTCCGCTACGCCGCACCCCTCACCCGTCTCGGCCCGCCACCCGTCGACCCGGCCACCGGCCGCACCCACATCCGGGTCCTGGCCACACCCGAGCAGACCCTGGAGCTCTTCGACTGGGGCCCCCCGGCGGCCGACCAGCTCGCCGCCGTCCACCAGGCCCGAGCACGGCTCGGAATCCCCCGCGCCGCGCGGCAACCCCTCACCGAACTGCCGGACGCGACCGCCCTCACCACCTCGTAGATCCCCGGCCCATCGCGAAGCGAGGACTCGCATGAGCAACACATCACCCGCCCTGGGCACGCCCGCTGTGGCCGCTCGGCCCCTGCCGGCCACACGAACCGCATCGGATGCTCCACCGCCGGTTCGAACGGGACACTGCCAGTGCGGCCAGATCTCCTACCAGGTCACCGGTGTGCCAGATGATCCGCATTTGTGTTCATGTATCCATGAGACGCGGATCTCCGGCGGGCCAGCGGTGCTGTGGGTTGGCTTCCCCCTGGACTCCCTGATCTGGACCGGGCCCGCGGGCGAACCGAAGTGGTATGCGACCTACCCGACCCTGCGACGAGGGTTCTGTCCCGACTGCGGAACACACCTCGTATCCGTGGCCGATGAGTCCAACATGGTCATGGTTACTGGCTTCAGCCTCACCGACCAGAGCGGCATCGAGCCCCTCGGGCACTCCTTCCGCGAGAACGCCGTGCCCTGGATGCAGATCACCCTCGCGTCCGGCTCAGAGGGCGGGTGAATCAGCCGCCGCCCGAGCGGTGGCCGAGCGAGGAGGACCACGACAGGCACGGCGAGTCGACACGGTTCGAGTGCTTCTGGATCCCGCCGGAGACCGCGCATGTGCTCCAGCCCGGGCAAGGCGCGCTGCTCGGGCTCCTGGACGTCTGACCCCACCTATTCGCCCCGACCTGTACAGGGATGCAGCCGATGCACAGCACCCCCGCCCGGCATGGCCCGATCGGCGACCTCACTTCTGACCTGGGGCTAGACTTCGTGGTCATCCGGCAACGGATGCCCGTACGCCGCGGTCACAGGCACCCCCAGCTACGTACCATCCGCCTGGAGGCCAAGTCGTGACCACACCACTGCTCCTTGTTGACGGTCACTATCTCCTCTACCGTGCCTGGCACGGGTTCGCCGCGCGCATCATGAGCCGCGACAGCGCGATCGACCGCACCGGCGTCTTCGGCTTCCTGGCGCTGCTGCGCAAGGCCCAAGCCCAACACGCCGATGGATTCGAGATCGTCCTGGTCTTCGACTCCGAGGACGGTTCCCAGGCCCGCGCCAGACATGACAGCGACTACAAGGCCCAGCGACCAGCCCCGGAGGCGGGCCTGGTCGAGTCTCTTGCCTTAGTCAAGAACGCTCTCGACCACAAGGGAGTCCAGTGGGTTGAGCAAGACGGCTGTGAGGCGGACGACGTCATCGCCACCCTGACCACGATCGCTCGCGCCGAAGGCCGCGCGGTCGACATCATGACCACCGACAAGGACTACATCCAGCTCTTGGTCGACCCTGGTGTGCGTCTGCTGAACACCGCCCTCGCTCAGGGCCGCCGTTACACGGCCGGTGAGCACATTCGTCCCCGTTACGGGGTCCTTGCCGAGCAGTGGCCCGACTTCCGCGCCCTGATGGGCGACCCCGCGGACAACATCAGCGGCGTCCGTGGCATCGGTGCTAAGACAGCAGCCCGGCTCCTGATTGACGGCCGCCGACTCGAAAGCATCCCGGTCGAAGAACTGCGCCCAGCCTGGGCAGCGCTGTGGCCGGAGGTCCTGCGGTGGCGCGAGATGATCAGGCTCGATAGCAAGGCCGTCGTCCCCAACGACATCCTCACGACCATCCCTTCCGCGCCCCTGGAACCCGCCGCGCATGTCTTGGAAGCGCTGAGCCTGTGGTGACCGGCTCCGACGGTCACCACAGGCTGGGGAAAGTTCGCCACGCCCTGACCGTCGGATTCTTCGGCACCTCGATCATGGAACACCTTGAGGCCGTCAACACGCAGATGACTGCCCAGGCGAACTTGCCCGAGATCGGCTCCAGGGTCACGGTCGAACGCTGGGCCCAGCGCGGCTGGGTGCACCGCTTGGCCCTGTCTCTGCGCGCCGCCTGGCCGCACATCGCTTTCGACGTCCGCAACCACGGGCAGGGCGGGGCCACCAGCCGCGACATTGCGGGCATCATCGAAGCCGACCGGTCCACAACCGGCTCCAACTACGATTTGGTGTTCCTCGGCTGTGGCATCAACGACGTCTGGCGCGGCTTCCAAGGCCGCATGGCCGAAGCGGTCGGCATCGCGGAGTACGCCCGGCACCTGACCGGCATGCTTGACCAGCTCAGCGGATACTCCCGCCGGATCGTCGTCGTCTCCGAGACCCCGTTCGGCCCGATCGAGGATCCGGCCACTGTCACAGCGATGAACGCGGAGCTGGGCCGCTACAACGAGGCCGCCCGCGCGGCGGCCGCCGCGCACGGCACGTTGTTCCTGGACGTGTGGACCCCGTTCACCACCGTCGCCCGGCTGATGGACGACCCGGCCGCCTTGTGGAGCGACGGAGTGCACTTGAGCGAACTCGGCGACACCGTCCTGCTCCAGCAAGCCGAGCAGCTCCTCGCCGAGCACGGCACCATCGAGGAGCTGCTGGACTGTCCGCTCCCAGGTGCGTGAGGCTGCACTGACGGCGTGCACCACATACCGAGCTGCTGGAAAGTGCCAGAGCACCTCAGCCGAGGGGCCCTGGCACGGCTCTACTGCTTTCGCAGTTCAGCAGGGCTCAGGGGCTTCGGCAGTAGCTGTGCCAAGTGTGCTGCCACAGCAATGACCGTGCGGTCGGCGAGGTACGGCCCGACAATCTGAATGCTCAGTGGCACCCCGTCGGTCGTCCGCCCGGCGGGGACGATCGCTGACGGGAGGCGTACCTGGCTGGTCAGGTTCAGCCAGGTCGTCTGGTCGTAGTAGCTGCGCTTCGCTCCGTCGACGGTGATGGACCGCTGCTGCACTGGGATGGACGTCTGGTCTTCGACAGCCGCTGTCGGTGTGGCCGGCGTGATCAGGATGTCGTGCTGGGTGAAGTACTGGGCCCAGCGCTGGCGCAGCTTCTCGCGGGCCTCATTGGCGATCAGCCAGTCGCGATGGCGCTGCGTGCGTGCCCGCAGGTAGAAGGCTCCGGGAGAGGTGTCGCCGGGGGCGAGCTTGTCCGCCTGGTCCACTTCGCCCTGGAACACGGTGTCCGGGGTGGTGGCGGTTGACGTGGCGTACATCAGGTTCGTGAAGGCCCGGTCGGACTCCGGCATGCTGACGGGCCGCGTGGTGACGTCGACCTGAGCCCCGGAGGAGCGTACGAGTCCCGTCACGGTGTTCATCAGGTCCCGGGTGGCCGCATCGACACGGCAGTGGTCGTCGTCGGCCCAGATGCCGACCCGGTAGTCCCGTAGCCGGGACAAGCGGGGGCCGGGCAGCTCTACCCGCCAGGCCGGGGCGTCTGCCGGTGCCGGCCCGGCGAGGACGTCCAGGAGGAGAGCGAGGTCGGCCGGTGTCCGCGCGAGCGGACCGAGCGTGGTCATGTCACTCGAAGTGAGCCAGCCGGGCAGCCGGGGAATGTGGCCGCGGGTGGAGATCAGCCCGTAGCTCGGGCGCAGGGTGTAGACACCGCAGTAGGCGGCGGGGAGCCGTAGCGACCCGGCGAGATCGCTGCCGACCTCAGCGCTCGTGAGGCCTGCGGCGACGGCGGCCGCCGGGCCGCCGGAGGAACCACCTGCGGTCCGGCCGGGAGCGTGCGGGTTCTTGGTGGTGCCGAAGAGGGCGTTGGAGGTCTGGATGTCCTGGCAGTACGCCGGGGTGTTGGTCTTCCCGATGATGATCGCGCCCGCTTCACGAAGCCGGGCGACGGCGTCCGCGTCCTGGTCGGGAACGTGGTCCTTCAGGTCGGGTGCGCCGCATGTGGTCCGCATGCCGGCGGTTTCGAGGGCGTCCTTCACCGTGAGGGGAAGGCCGTGCAAGGGTCCGAGCGGTTTGCCCGTACGCGCGATGTGCCGGTCGGCGCTGTCGGCTTCCTTCCTCGCGCGCTCGACATCCAGGGTGACGATCGCGTTGACCCCTGGGTTGGCCGCTTCGATGTGCTTCAGCTGCAGCTCCAGGAGCTGTCGGCTGGAGATCTTTCGGCTGGTGAGGGCCGCCACCTGCTCGTGGGCGGGGCGCAGGTGGGGAGCGGTGGTCATGGATGCGGCCCTTCGGTCGTCCTTGTCCTGGGTGCGGGGCGGAACTACGGCATGGGCAGCGCTGGGCATCGAGGCGCTTACGGCCACGGCTGCTGCGGTGCCGGCGAGGAAGGTACGTCTGATCACTGTTCGTCTCCCGCCCGGCTGGCGGAGCGTGCCGGGTGCTGTGCTGGTGAAGTTGATTCGGCAGGCGGAGTGAAGTGTGCGGCGATGCGCAGTTGGGCCTGCATGTCCTCTTGTGTCGTGGCAATCGAAAGTCGTGCGTCGGCGTACTCGGCCGGCTCGGTGTAGTCCTGGCCACGCGTGAGGCTGGAAATAGCCTGGCTGATTTGCTCGGCAGTCACCGCAGCCGCAAGTTCGGGATCCTGAAGTCCTTGCCCCCGAAGTCGGGTTTCGGCCTTGGCTCGAACTTGCGGGTCCAGGTAGGGCCGAAGTTCGATCATCCCGTCACGAATCTCAGTTACTCGTCGGTATAGAAGGAAGCTCACCGAACGGAACCGCACAAGCTCCTGCATCTGCGACGGAGCGGGCATTAGGGCGATCGTGGGTGCGGCAGCATGAAGTGCTCGCCAGAGGGGCTGAAGGCGCCACAAGGCGTATTGATCACGCGACCAGCCGCGAAGGCCCTCAATCCGCCCCATGAGGGTCGGAAGGAAGTATCCGATCAAGGTGAGCAGCGCACCTACATCTCCGCAGAACCAGGCGATGTCCTTGAATCGGGCGACACTGAAGCCGAACGAGTCGCCGAGGATTCCGCCGATCCTGATGGCGCAGTAGCCCATGATCACGACAGCGCCGGTCGTGATGGTCCGCAGCCCGCGGACGACCCAGACGTTGCCGGCCTGGCGTGCGTGTCGCCAGCAGACAACCCCAAGGTAGACCTCCGCGGTCGTGTACGCGGCCATGTAGAGCGCGAGGTAGGCCTTGTAAGCCGGATCGTGGACGTAGTAGGTGGCGAAGTCGGAGGTCCGCTGCACAGCCGGCGTCAGGAAGGCGAACAGAGTGAACAAGCCGACGATGACCCCGACACCGGCGGCGCCGAAGAGGCGGGTCCGACGACGTGCCTTCTGGGCCGGCAGGGCCCAGTGAGCCAGCACGCTGGTCTGGAACACCAGCACCAGGATCACGCAGCTTTGGGCGAGCGGAACCGCGATGTTGGTGATCCCCAAGGTGCTGTCGATGCGAATCCAGATTGGTGTTATGGATATCGCGAAGCTCAGAGCGGACGACAGATACACCAGGCTTAGAAGCACGAGAGATGATTCTCGCCTGTTCTGTTTCAGGTCCCGGAGCAGGAAAAGAAACCCCAAACTCGCGATCACCAAGCAGATGGGGTGAAGTATGTCCTTCACGGGCCTTACTTTCTTCCGCGCAGAAATGTGCGCGCTACGCGTCGGTCCACTTCCGATTCGCCGCGTTGGGAAATTACGCGACGCTGGGATGCGTGGATGTGGGCTTGGAGATATGAGCCGTCGAGTTCGGCTTCCATCTCGTCCTTTTCGTCGTACTGGGTCCGACCGAGCACCATCTGGATCAGTTCAGGGTCGAGATCCGGAAGAAGTCCCCCGACGGTCTCGCCGCCGATACTCACTCCACCCTTATGATTCCTCAGCATGTGAGCGAATTCATGGGCGATGATGTGATCCTGGTGAGCCAGCGTGGTTCGCGGATCGAAGAAGACAATGTGCCGACTCTTCGTGGCGACCCACATGCCGCATGGGGCGGACCAGTCCAATTCGGCGGGCTGCAGCTCGACTGCGCGACCTGTGCGCCGCTCGATCTCGGGTGCCAGGTCACGGATGCTGGGGGCAGGCGGGAGGCGGAGGCCGCGGACGAAGCCTTCGCTGGCCCGCCTTTGTTCCTGCATCAACTAATCCTCCCGGGCTGGTCATGGGTGCTGGTCAGACACACTAGAGAACCGGCTCGTCGGGCTCGTCAGGCAGCCCCTCGAGTTCCCGCACCCTGTCGATCATGGTCATCAGCGTGTCCATGCTCTTGGGTGAGAGGCCGACGGCGCGCAGGGCTACGCGTTCTACGCCGGAATGCTGGAGCTTTTGTAGACGCTTCAACTGTTCGCCGTATCGGCGTGCAAGATCATCATCGAAGAAGTACGCCGGCGGTACCTTGAAGAACTCCGCGATAGCCTCGTAGTGGCGTCGCGTCGGGTTGTCGCGCCGTCCGGTTCGCAACTGCCATAGATAGGTGCCGGATATCGTGGAGCCGCCCTGCTCTTTAAGGGCTGCGGCGACTTCGTCATTGGTGTAGGGGCCGCGGTTCTTCGGGTGTACGACTTCGAAGAGCTGGTTCAGCTTGTCGGCCAGTGAGAGACCTTCGTCACAGGCGTCATTTGCCTCAGTCGGCTCTTCCGGCTGGGGTCGCGGGTTCGCGGGGGGCATGCAGTCCTTCTCGGCGTCGGGGGCGATCCATCTCAGTTGACTATGCCACGGGCATACGCATACGTTCATACCGGCCTGATCAACTGAGATGGATCGAGGGGCTGGCGCCGTGAGGTCTTACGCCGCGAGCCGTGGCGCAGGGCTTTTCCGTGTGCCGCGTGTCGACGGGGATGAGCAGTTCGCGGTCAATCCTCCATCCTGCAGGGCGAGTTGCACTGCTGCCGCCAGTCGGAACAGATCCGAATTGGGCGTGCCAATGATCCGGCCGGGGGCGGTTGCTGTGCCGGTGGGAGACGGGGCTCATCGGCATGGCTGCCGCAGGTGTCCACCGCCGCGGACAAGGACGTGCCGGGATTGACCTGCGTCCTGCCGAGGACAGCACAGGAAGGGCTGTCCGACCTATCGGCGTCATCGTGACGCCGCAGGGTTCGAGACCCGTCTCGATGATCAAGGGGGAAGCAGCGGAATGTCGCGCAACGACGGCTCCAGCCAGTCGGCAGACATAGCCCAGGACACAGCACAGGCAGAGGCGGACAGCAAGGTCCGCCGACTGCGAGTTCCGCGCAGACCCGCTCGCCCTTCTGTCTTCTCCTCCTGGCGCACTGCTTGGCAGCGGCGGCGGACCCTGCGCCGCGACGTCTCCGAGATCGTCGACTCGATGCCCATCCCGGTTCCGTTTGACCTGGACCAGCTCATCTCAAACATCGAGGCGGCCAGAGGCCGGCGGATCATCCTCATGCCAGTCCCCGACCACCTCCTGGGCAGCAGCGGCGTGTGCGGCCTATGGCTCAAGCACCAGAACAAGGCGCTGGACGTGATCCTGCACGTGGACAGCACCTCGGCCTATCACCGGCAGCAGATCATCCTGCACGAGCTGGTCCATCTCTGGGCCGACGACGCAGACGGTGTGACCGAGGGCGAAATGGACGACCTCGTGGCGGGCCTTCCGTCAGCCCTCGTTGACCGGCTCATCGGACGGAACCAGGTCGCCGCCCGCCGCCGGTACGAGTCATACCGAGAAGTGCGCACAGAAGCCGCCGCCGCCCGGATCAACGAAGCAGCCTCCTTCGACACCTACATCGAAGACACGACCGCCCGACGCCTGGCGGCGGATTTCGCCTATCCCTGCGGCAACGCAACAAGCACCCTACGAGGGGATCACAATGTCTGACGCGCTCGCGTACGTCATCGCGGGCCTGCTGCTCGTGCAGGCCGTACTGAGAGCCAAGTCCGCACTACGGGGTCGCGTGCGCGAGAGGTCGCTCTGGGGCGCCTTCGCTGCCCTTGCCGCGTCCTGGCTCGCAAGGACCGAGCCGGGGCGCAACCTGCTCAACAGCTTCGGTGTGCCGGACCTCGCCTACCTCGTCAAGCACGTCCTGGCCATCCTGGGCATCTGCGTCCTCCTCAAGTACGTCACGGCCGTCTACCGCACTGCTGACGATGCCGCCAGAGTCCGCCGATCGGTGCGGATCTCCGCCCTTGTCCACCGCGTGGCCACGCGCGCGTCTCTCGTCACCGTGGGGGTCATGGCGGCCGTCTTCCTCATCGGCCTCGATGATCCCGACACCTCGACCGTCTTCTTCCTGGCCCGGCACGCCGGCGAGCCGGAACTCGCGGTGTACATGGGCCTCTTCTACCTCTACACCGCGGCGGCCGCGGCGGTCTGTGCGGTCCAGTGGGGCGGGGCGGTGTCACAGGCGCCGATGCGCTCGCTGAAGATCGGGCTGCGCATGATGTCCGTCTCCATGGTCCTGGCCGTGCTGTACGCCGTCCTGCGCATCGGCTACCTGATCCTGATCACGGTCCACCCGGTCTCCGACAGCTTCGCCATCAAGCAGGAAGCCGTGACCGACGCGATCCTGTACGCGACGTTCCTCCTCTACGGCCTGGGTGCGATTGCCCCGGCTTCGCATGCGGCCGGCGTCAGGTACCGGACGCTGCGCTCCCTTCGGGACCTTCACCCCCTGTGGCGTGACCTGGCGCTTACCGCGCCGCAGGTCGTACGGCACCGTCCGAGCCAGCTCCTGGGCAACACCAAGCTCAGCGCGCCGGTGAACAGGCTGCGCGACCTCTTCGGTCACGACGACTCCCCGACCCGGCGCCTTGGCCGCTATGTCACTGAGATCCGCGATGTGATCTACGAGCTTCGCCGGCATGCCCCGGAAGGCCTTGTCGACTGGGCCCGGCGGCAGGCCGAACTGGACGGAGCGCAGGGCAGCGACGCGGACATCACCGCCGAGGCCTACTGGATCCGGGGTGCCAAGATCGAACTGGCCGAGCGGGAGGCTGGCCTTCCGGCTCCGTTCCCCTTCGGCGCCGGAGACGACCTCGCGGAAGAGATCCCGCACCTCCGGGCCGTCGCTGCCGTCTACGGCCGCATCGGTCCAGTGAGTGCCAGCGAGAACCGCGGCGGACCGTCAACCCCCATCGCAGCGATGACGACCTGACGAAGCAGACGGAGCACAGAATCATGCGACCCAACCACCTGAGTGCCGGCGTGTCCGCCGGGGCGATCGTGACCGATCACGAAGGCCGCGTTCTCCTCGTGAAGCCGACGTACAAGCCGGGCTGGAACCTGCCCGGCGGTCACCTCGATGAGGGAGAGCGTCCTCGTGAAGCGTGCGCGCGTGAGCTGCGCGAGGAGGTCGGCCTCGACCTGGAGGTGGGGCGCCTTCTGGTGTCCGCTTTCATCTCGCCCCCTGGCAGGCCGGCGCACGCGTACTACCTCTTCGAATGCGGACAGCTGACCGCAGGCGAAGAGCAGTCCATCCGCCTGCAGGAGGGGGAACTGAGCGAGTACCGCTTCAGCGCCCCCGATGACATCCCCGAGTCGGACATCCCTCCGTTGGCGCGCAAGATGTGGGAGGCCGCGCTGATTGCCCGGGCGGAGGGTCGGCTGCTCTACGTTGAGGTGTAGTCGTTCGGCGCCTTAGAGGTCCTCAAGCCCGTCGAGCCCGTCGGGGCCGAGCAGCTTGGCCAGCTCGTCGTTGACGTAGTCCAGCAGTTCGGCGGACACGCCGCCGTTCTCGCCACCGCGGGCCGCCATGACCTTGAGGCCGTTCTTCGCGGTGCGGATGCTGGCGACGATCCGGGCGACCTCTTCATCGTCGCTGCGAAAGAACATGGGGGGGACGTCGAGAGCCGTGGCCATCGCGTCGAGGACCTCGTCCGAGGCAGCCGTCTCGGCGCCGGTGCGCAGCGCGAAGACCAGCTCGGTGTTCAGTACCTGACGCGAAGACTTCGCATTGCCACGTGCGGCCAGCTCCTTGTCGGTGGGGGGCTGGTCGTACGTCTCGTTGAGGATGTATGCGATCTTCTCGGCGATGGTGCGCGGTCGGGCCGGCGCGGCCGTGGGGATGAAGGCGCCAGAGACGTCCGGGACGTACTTGCCGAAAGACCGGTCCTGGGCAGCCCGCAGCTCCTCGGCGCTCACCTTGTAGGCAGCGGCGAGCTTTCCGACGTACTCGTCGTCCAGGGGACGAACGCCGCGCTCGGCGTTGCTGACCGGGATGTGACTGCGTGTGCCGATGAGTTCGCCAGTGCGGTACTGCGGGATGCCGGCGTCGCACCGCAGGTCGGCCAGGTCCGGCAGGCCGTCACGGGGGAACAGATCGTCCAGAGGCCGCCCTAGGACCGCGGCGATCCCGGGCAGCTTCTCCGGATCGGGCGTGGACTTGTTGCCCTCCCAGTTCGCAACCGCCGTGCCGGAGACCTCTACTCCTTTGGCGGCCCCGACCTGCTTCTGTGTGAGCTCCTTGTCGCGACGGAGCTTACGTACGAGGGAACCGTCGAAGTGGCGGGGGGTAGGCATCCGGAGACGCTCCTGAACGTGGTGTGTAGGGGGACGCGACAACTTCAGTTTAGCTATCCATTTGATAGCCAAACGTGGCTCGTCTATATTTCCCTATCGGGGGGCTGATCCAACTGCTCCTCCACCAGCTGTCCGCTCCGTGAGGAGCCGTGACCGAGCCTGCCTGCAGGAACCAGTCAAAAGCCTGGTCTCGGCATGTTCCCAACCAGCGTTGGAGCCTGAGATGAGTGTGTCACCTGCGTGCCGTCCCCGCCTAGACGGCTCCACAACTTCTGCCAGTTTCGCTATCCCGACCCTCCTCTGAACGTCGGCGCGCTCGGCTCCCGAAGCCTGTTGCCGACCCGCCCGATGGATTTTCGCGAGAGCTCGCCGTACGGCACGTCTGGCCGGAATCTGAGCCCGTCGATCCACTACAGAGGGAGTCACCCCATGGCGTACGAGCCGCCGGCCAAGGGCCGTCCGTTCATCGCGTACGAGAAGAAGGCACGTGCTGCCGCCGGGCCCGACGGCCAGACCGTCCGCGCCCGTCCGAGCGTGTACGTCCGGGAGCACGTGGGTGTGAAGGTCAGCGCGTACAAGGTGAAGACGAAGGCGACCGACGACGGCCCCTTCCGCACCGGCCGCGTGACCTTCGACGCCGAGTCCGTCGGGCTGGAGCACGACTTCCACGGGTCGGTCCAGGCCGACTCCAAGGCAGCGGAACTGCTGGCAGAGGCGTTCAAGAACGACCTGCCGGTCACCGTTGCCATCGAGACGACCCGCCGGTACAAGCAGAACGACAGCGGCGAGCTGATCAGCCCGCTCACGCCCATCCACGAGCTGCGCGGCATCGTCGGCGACTCGACCCGGGCGAACGCGGAAATCACCAACCGCAACTGCCGCAACCTCGTGGTCGCGGTCAACGGTGAGTTCACCGACGAGCTGGTCTCCGACCCGGAGGAGTGGGAGTCGCTGCGGGAGAACCGCGACGGCAGCCTCGCCCCCGACGGATACGCCGTCTTCGGCGGCGCAATCATCCCCGCCGCTAACGCCTCATCCGGCAGCGTCGACGTGAGCCAGCAGGTACGGAACGAGCTGGAGAAGTACTTCGGCCCCGCCCCTGCTGCCCCGGCCGCCAACGCGCGCCCGGGCCGCCCGCCGCAGCGGGCTGCCCACGCCGCCGAGGCCAAGCCGTGGGAGGACTGGAACACCGACGGCCGGTTCAACCACGGCTCCTACCTGGCCACCGCCATCCGGGAGACGTACGCGCAGGCGCACCAGATGATCACTTCGGCGGGCGTCGACCCTGACACCGATCCGGCCGTGGTCGGTACCCTCGCCGAACTGATCCTGGGGATGGCCGACCGGATCCAGCTCGGCGTCTACCGCAAGACCGACGGCAGCGCCATCCGGTCCGACCGCTCCCACCACGAAGCCCGTGCGTGGATCGACTTCGTCGTCAGCCACCAGCCCGCACTCGCCTACACCGCCGAGATGACCGATCCGATCAGCGCTGAGGCGGTCCTCGCCCGCAACGCGTGGGCGAGCAAGGTCATCGCCACCGTCGGTCCGCTGATGGACACGGTGGCCCGCGTTGCCGAGACCGACCGCGCCGTGGGCCCGGACGGTATCCCCGTCGTGCACCCGGTGCTCAAGAGCGATGCCTTCGACCGCTTCAAGATCCTCATGGGTCACAAGGACGTCGGCCTCGCGGGCTGGCCCGACCGCGTCTTCCCGCTCCTGACCGACCGCTTCGGCACCCACGAGCTGGACCGCATCGAGGTCGCCCACTTCCTCCCCGCGCTCGCGGAGTGGGAAGCCGACCCGGCCGCGTTCCTCGCTGCCGCCCGGGCCAGCGCCGCCGCCCGCCAGACGGCCGAGGCCGAACCCGCTGCCACAGCAGCCTGATCCACCCCGGTGGGGGCGGGAGCGCCGCACAGACGCTCCCGCCCCCACCGGGCCCGAACGAGAGAAGGACGCACGATGGGCACCAGCATCGACATACAGCGCCTCATCACCGACCGCGGCTACCGCCCCTGTCCGTCATGCCCTGCCGTGCTCCGCCCCACCACGACCCGCTGCCCCCACTGCCGCACCCTCGTACCGGCCCCGTCGGCGGACGCGCCCCAACCGAAGAAGACCTCCGGCCCGCGCCTGGCCGCCGTCAGCGAAGCAGCCCTCGGCAGTCTGCAGAATCTCCCTGAGAGGCGACTGACTTTCACGGTCATCGGAACGCCCGTCACCCAAGGCTCTGTCGAAGTTCCCGCCCCCGGCGTCGTCAAGTACAGCCGTGAACTCCGCGAGTGGCGCCGCCAGATCAACGCGGCCGCGCAAAAGACCTGCGGCACGGACTGGGAGCCGGCGAACTGCCCGCTCATCATGTCGGCCGTCTTCACCCTGCCCCGGCCCAAGAGCGCACCCAAGACCAAAGCCGTCCACGCCGCGACCAAGCCCGACATCGACAAGCTGATCCGCGCCGTCCAAGACGCACTGTCCCCTGCCGACAAGAAGGCCTTCCGCGTCTACACGGAGGACTCCCGCATCGTCGGCTACGACATCGGCCCCCACAAGACGTATCCCGCCCCGTTGGGAACGCACGACTGGGCTCTCCCGGAGCCCGGCGTCACCATCGCCGTCGCCCCCGCACCTTCCGCAGCTTCCCGCCAGGACATCGCATGAGCACCACACCCTGCATCATCCACGCCGATCTCTTCCGACTCCTCGAGGACCTGTCCGGCTCCGGCATCAACGATCAGATGCTCGACGGGGACCAGCTCGCCATGTTCACCGACGAGGAAGCCGACTTCCGTGAGGCCCTCGGCCAGGCCCGCGCCCTGTGCGCCGCCTGCCCGATGCTTGAGTCGTGCCTGTTCGCCGCGGTAACCGATCACGCGGTCAAGGGCATCGTCGCCGGCACCACCGAGACCGACCGTGAGCGGATCCGCAGCAGCCTCGGCCTGGCCCCCTTCGCGGAAGAGGACACGGACATCTACCTCATGGTCCGCCGCACCTACGACGAGGTCGACGCCGAGAAGGTCGCCGCCATGACCGCGGTCGGCCAGCTGACGCAGGTGGAGATGGCAGAGGAGCTCGGATGCTCCACCCGCACGATCCGCCGCAAGCAGCGCAGCTCCTGCAACGTGCGCCGGCGGCCGCGACGGAACCCCCTCACCCCGAAGAAGGTCCTCAGCACCGCCGAACAGCTCCTGCCCTGGTTCTGACCGTGACATCGGACAGCGCGAGCTGCGGCAGGCCGAGAGCGGCCTCCTCGCCCGTTGCGTTACCGGGGTCGGCCTCCGCCGCCCACAGCGGCTGACCGCCGACCCCGGCTACCTCGCTTCCGGTCTCCAGCCGGCAAGCGCCCGCCCCTGAGGCGGAACCCCTTCTTCCTCCGCACCTGAGCGGCAGCCACGCCTGACTTTGGGCTGCCCGAAAACACTGAGAGCCCCTCTTCATGCGCCGCCCGTCCCACCAGCCGCACGCTGAGCCGCATCGGCTGGAGCCTGTCCCGCCTGCCGAGCAGGACGTCATCACCACCCGGTCCCGGCGCTGCCAACCCCGCGCCTGGCTCCGGGCCGTCGCCTGGCTCATCGACAGCGGCGCGCATCCCAAGGCACTGGCCACCACGACGGTCGACGTCGCCCTCGACCTCGCTGCCCGTATGGACTTCCAGCGGGGCATCGTCCTGTACGACCTCGAAGGCACCGCCCGGCGCGTCGGCATATCGCGCGCCACCGTGAAGCGGCACATCAAGGTCCTGCGCGAGCTCGGCGCACTCGTCTGGCTGGAACACGGCAGCCGCCGCAACCTCCGTCTCCCGGGCCGCCCGTACACCGCCACAGCCACCGTCTACGGCGCCACCATCCCGCCGGCTTACGACGCTGCCCACGGCCACCGCCTGTCCGGCCACGGATACACCGCCAGGCATACCGGCTTCACCCCCGAAGGCCGGGCCCAGGCCATCGCCGCTGCGCAGGAAACAGCAGATCAGAACCGGCGTGAGCCCCCTTCCCGTAGCACCACCACCCACTCCCCTAAAGCTGATGTGAGAGGTAGATCAACAACTACGCGCCAGGCGCGAGCGAACAAGATCACTCAGCCCAAGAAGAAGTCCGTCCTCGGCCACCCTGTCACCGCCGCCGCTTACCAGGTAGCCGACCGGTTCGCCCGGGCACTCCGCCCGCTCCACAACTGGCTTCAGCGCACCCCCATCGAGCAGTTGTCCTGGGTCCTGGTCGACAAGGCCGCCGCCGGTGCATCCCTCCAGCAGGTCCACGCCTGGCTCCACGAGATCAACCCCAGCCACTACTTCGGACCGCGCTGGCGCCCCCACCGCGCGCACGCCTACGTCGCCGCACAGCTCCAGCGAGACGCCGCCCAGGACCGGGAGACGGCGCAGCGGCTGGCCGACGAAGCCCGGGCCACCCCGCCCACCGCCGAGTTCACCAACGCCGTCCAGGCCCTGAGGAACGACAGCGCCGGCAACGCCGAGGAGATCGAGGAATTCGCGGCAGCCACCACCATCGACGAGCTCGATGCCAGCCTCGTGCAGCAGATGAGGGCCGACGCCTGGGGGCGCTTCAAGCACTTCGGCGACACCGACCTGGTCCTCACCGCCGTCGACGGACTCGGTGTGGCCGAGGCATCCCGCCTCTACACCGCGCAGCTCGTCGACGCCTGCATCCGCTTCCACAACAACCCGCGCCTGCAGAACGCCTGCTGACCCGCACTCGAGCACGAGGAGGACGAACGACATGACGGCACACCCCGCCATGCACCTGGAACCGGACCTCACCGGTGCACCGAATGCGGACGCCGCTGCTCTCCCCACCGCCCCTTCCACCGAAGCAGCCACAGAGTCGGCCGCAGGCGCTGACCTGGCGCGAATCGCTCTGCGACGGGCCAGGGCCGATGCCAAGAACAACCCCGTCAAGACCAAACGCAAGCGGGCTGCTGCTCCCCGGCGGGCCAACGGCGCTGACGGCCGGGACCCCAACCCCCTGGGCAGCGTCATCAGCCAACTGGTGGTGGACAACGAATGGGAGGGAGAAGCTGCGGGAGCGGACCTGAAGAAGGAGTGGCCCTCCCTCCTCGGTGAAACACGTGCCACCCACTGGAAGGCCGAAGAGTTCGACGAAGAGACCGGCACCCTGCGAGTCCTGTGCGAATCCGCCTCATGGGCGGCCAACCTGCGGCTCCTGTCAGCCCAGGTGATCGCCGAGGTTAACGAGAAGTTCGAGCGGCTCCAGGCCGGAACGCACCAGGGCAAGCGCCGATCCAGCCCGCTGCGCCGACTCGACGTGCAGCTACGCAGCGGCCGCCCCACCGCGTCATCCCACGACGCTGCGCCAGCGGTCCCCGAGGCACCTGCCCCGGTACTCCGCAAGGAGCGCGCCGCACCGCCCACCGCCGAGTACCAGCAGGAACGTGCCCGGCAGGCGGAAGCCCGGGCCGCGCGGAAAGCAGCTGGAGAGCCCACATGCCTGCAGCCGTCAGGAACACCCGCGCCTCCTGCGCGCCCACACCCGGGCGACGCCCCCAGCGCCGAGTACCGCGAGCAGCGTGAACGGATCCGGCGGGCGCGCAGGGCCACCCGCGAGCAGGTCCTTGCCATAGCGAGGGAGGAACCCACCCCTCCCGCCTCTGATGCCTTCTACGCCTACGCCAGCTGACATCTGACTCAGAGAAAGGAAGCCGTCCCATGCCTGTACCAAGCCCCCCTCCGAGCGCGCCGGGAAAGAGCACCGCGGCGACGTCTCGCCCTGTACGTGAGGTCGGCGATTCGGACACTGCCGCCTTCATGAACCATCTGTTCGATCTGTCCCGCACAGCCCCCGTGGCGGTGCTGTCTCCTGACCCCCGCCGCGAGGACGGCGTCCCGCTCATCGATCCGATCCGCCTGTACGACCAAATCCACCCTGAGGCGGAAGTCGCGGTACTCACCACGCACACAGCCGCCCGCAACCTGCGGGAGCTGATGCCTGACCTGGCCGTGTGGGGCGGAGCCGTCCGCATCGTCCGCCCCGGCGCAGCCCCGGACGACCCCAAGCACCGGCATCCTCTTGTCAAGATCACCCCCGGCCGCAGTGACGAGGCCCTCCGGGAGATCCACCACCAGCTGCTCGGGCGCACTCTCGTCTACAGCACCACGACGCCCCAGCCCGGCAACAGCCGCCCGCCCGTGCCTGGCGACCGCAGCAGCCATGCGCCGGATGACATCGAGCACCTGCGCACCCTGCTGGCGGCCGAGAAGCGCACCACTTCATCGCTGCGTCAGGACGTACGGCGGCTCAGCAAGGCGCTGCGAGCAGCCGAAGAGCGAGCCGAGATCGACACCCCCACCATCTACGCCGACCCCGAACAGCAGTTCCGTTACGAGCTCGACCAATGCTGGCTGCGCATGATCGCCGAGCCGGACCGCCCCAGCCAGCCGCTCGCCCCCTTCACTCTCGGCCCGGACTGGCTCACCTCGCTGCACGCCATCGAACTCGTGGACCGACGCAAGATCGTCGAGGTGACCGTCGAAGTCCTCACCGGACTCGCCGCCGCCATCCCCGGCCGACAGGTCCACCGGATGCGGGCCCGCGACGAGCGCGGCGGAGCCCCGCTCGTACGCGCCGACCAGGCCGTCGCGATGCGCTGCCACCTGAAGAACCAGACCTCGGCCGCGCCTCGCCTGATGTGGTGGAGACTGCCCGATCAGAGCATTGAGCTGGCCAGGGTCGCCCTCCATGACGACACCCATCTGCGATGACACACGCACCGACAGCACGCCGACTCCGGGCGACAGCGATCCATACACGCCGCCGACATGCGAGGACCCCAACGATGGCCAGCACCAGCCTCTGGAACGTCCAGAAGTTCGATCAGACACTGGGCACCTACACCAACCTCGACGCGGCCAAGGCCCACGGCAACCATGTCATCCGCGACCACTACCGTCCCCACGTGGACCGCCACCGGGTGCCGGCCAGCCACCGAGTCGTCGACTGGCGTGTTCCCTGCTGCGGCCACCTGCACGGCCCCGGCCAGTTCAACCACACGGCCCACCTGGTCACGCACGCGGTCGGATGCCGGCCGCCGGAGTTCCGTGCGCTGGTCCTGCGCCCCTTCTGGGCCGCTACCGGCAAGGCGGCGGGCACCGGCCACGTGAGCACCGCCTGGGAGATCTGGCAGGGCTTTGCCTACGACCGGTTCGACCCCGGCGCGACGCTCGCATAGCCCAGCCAAGTCCGTAGGTGACGGTGCCCCGTCTGCGTACACGCGGGCCACCGTCACACCAGGCCGGGAGCGAGGCTCTTGCTCACCTCGCTGCTCACCGGCTGCGGACCGGCGGATCAGAGCTGTCCGCTTTCCCGAGCACGATCCGGGTAACACCGCTGTCGACTCGGGAGGACCACCCTCATGCCCGCGGCCAGAAAACGCCGCCGTCCCGCCGCCCGCCGGCCCGCCGCAGGGCCCGGATGGCCGGTAGGTGCGCACACCCGAACGTGGCTGGCGTTCACCCTGGGCCGCGACCGCAGTCGCGCCTTCGGGAAAGTGCCGCACGTCCTTCTCAACTGGCTGATCCTGCCGCTGCTGGCTGGAGCCTGGTACCTGCAGTGGCGCCAGTGGCAGGTCCTCTCCGCGGTCACCGTCACCGCCCTGCTGTACACCATCGGGCGGGCCGCACGGGTCATCCCCCGCCAGCGGCGAGCTCTGTCCGAGCTGTACGGCCGTGTGATGAAGCCATGCGGACTGCCGGCTCCCACCGTTACCCGGCCGGTCAACGAAGGCCAGTACATCCGCGTCACCCGCTGGCGGCGCTCCACCGTGATCGCCGCGGCCCGCATCATGATCGCCCCATCGGCGCCGGCCGCTCAGGCCCGCACCCGGTGGCAGGCCGAGAAGGCCGTCGAAGCCGCGCCCATCCCGCCGGGTACCGGCTGGGTCTTCGACTGGGCCAACCCCGGCTCCCTGGCGTGCGATCTCGTGAACGAGGGCGACCCGCGACTGCTGCGTATGCAGGACGAGCGGTGGATCAACACGGTCGTCGGCCAGCTCTTCCCGGCGCCCCGCGGTGTCGACGTCGACGTGTCCGTCGCGGTCGGCGCGTGGGAGGACCGCGACGGTCGAGAAGTCCCCACCGAACTGACTGTCACCCTGGGCGCCTACGACGTCTCTCAGCGCGCCTTCCGGGAGAACGTCGAACGCGTCATCGACGCCCAGATCGACCGCGGCCACGTGTGGATCTACACCTGGCAGCCCGGGGAGCTCACGATCCGTGGAGTGCCCGCCGGCTCACCGGAGGCGATCCGTAAGCAGGGCACCCGCTACATCTCCGACCTCATCACTGCCCAGATCCCGGCTCGGCAGGCCGGCCAGCTCACCGTCGACATCACCAAGTGGGAGGACGACCCCAACAGCCCCAGGGCCAACACGCCCCTTGAGATCACCATCGGCCTGGGCACCCTGGACGTCGCCGCGCCAGAACTACGCACCCGTATCGAGCGCACCCTGGACACAGCCCTGTCCAAAACCCTTCCGGACCGGACCTGGCTGCCGGACTGGACCTTCGCCAACACCAACCGGCTCGTCCTGAAGGCTGTTTCCAACGCCGATCCCCGCGCCGTACGGAAGCGGGAAACGGCCCGACTGCAGGCCGTCGTCGAGTCCAAGTTCCCCACCAAGCGCGGCCAGGACCCCGTCGAGGTGGACATCCACACCTGGAGCAGCCACCGAGGAAGCAACGGTTCCCCGGTCGAGCGGCCCGAGTCCTTCACCGTGACCTTCGGCGCCTACGACGTCACCAAACCGGAGACCAGGGACGCCTTCGAACAGCACGCTGACTCTCTCACCGACACCAACGACTGGCACTACGCCTGGAGCGAGGCGGAAGGCCGGGTCACCGTCAGCGCCGTCCCCAGACTGCCCACCCAGCTCGCCTTCCCCGAACCCGGCAGCCCCGAGTTCGAGGAGTTCCTCGCCCTCGCCCGCCGCGGCACCATCCGCTTCGGCCCCGTCAAGGGAGGCGGCTGGCTCGACTGGGACCTGCAGCAGACCCCCCACGCCCTCATCGGCGGAAAGACCGGCGCCGGCAAGTCCGTCGCCCTGTCCTTGATCCTCTTCCCCGCCCTGTACGACCCGACCATCTACCAGCTCATCGTCTGCGACCCCAAGCGCACCGACTTCACC
This sequence comes from Streptomyces sp. NPDC002125, assembly GCF_053593715.1. NCBI lineage: Bacteria > Bacillati > Actinomycetota > Actinomycetes > Kitasatosporales > Streptomycetaceae > Streptomyces > Streptomyces sp. NPDC002125. Next base: position 147,183 of record NZ_JBSFDD010000009.1, read on the forward strand.
TGGACCCCCGAGTTCCCCGCCGTCATCAGATTCGCCGCGACGGACGAAGAGATCTACGAGGCCATCCAGGCCTTCGCCGGCGAAATGGACAAGCGCCAGTCCCTCCTGAACAAGTACGGGCGCCGCAACCTGCAACTCCTCCGCGACGCCGTCGCCCGAGGCGAAGTCGTCCTGCGCGACGACGACACCATCCCGGGCCGACTGATCCTCTTCTTCGACGAGATCGCCGACTACCTCGCCAAGTCCGCGAACAAGGAGATCGAGGAACTCAAGAACGACGCCAAGGCGATGCTCGAGAAAGTCGCCCGCCTCGGCCGCGCACTGGAGACGAACATAGCCTGCGCCGCCCAGAAGCCGGCCGGCGACATCCTCGGCATGCAGCTGCGCTCCCAGCTTGGCCGACGCCTCGGCGTCGGCCCCCTGGACCAGTACGAATCGCAGCAGATCCTCAACTCCGACCACGGCACCCGCTTCCCGGCCGAAGGCACCCCCAAGGGCCGCTCCTGGGGCTACGACCCCAAGTACGGCTACCAGCAGGCCCAGATCATGTTCCTGCCCGACGACACCACCCCCCTGCCGTGGGACCCCACCGTCACCATTCACGGGGCCAAGGACCTGGCCCGCGCGCACCTCGCCGAACTCGGCTACGTGCAGGTACTCGTGCCCAACAAGGACGGCGGCCAGGACCCCCGCTGGGTCCGCCGCGACCTCGTCGACGAGCCCCCGCCGACCCCCGACTCGACACCGGCGCCCTCACCACCTCCAGCGGATGAACCCCAGCGGCCGCCCCTGTCGAAGACACCGGCCCCGAAGGCGCCCCCGGCTGCTCCGGCTGCCCCTCCGGCCGCCCAACCGCCAGAGCAGCCGCGCCAGCCCGAGACTCCGGCCCCGAAGCCGCCACCTGCCCCACCCGCGCCCCAACAGCCAGTCTCCGACCAGCCCCCGGCCGGCAACTGGATGTCCGGCTTCGACTTCAGCTGACCTCGCGCATCACACCTCACCCCGCGCCAGAACCTAGGAAGAACATGAAGATCTGCATCGTCGACGGCTACTCCACCGGCGCCAGCCTGACCCGCCGCCTGCGCGACCTCGGCGTGAACTGCATCCACGTCCAGAGCGAGCCCCGCACCAACGAATACCTCCAGCGCAGCTTCCGTCCCGACGACTACTCCCTGGACTTCGGCTACACCGACGACATCCCCGCGCTCGCCGGGCAGCTCGCCACCCTCGGTATCTCCCGCGTCGTCGCCGGCTCCGAATCTGGCGTGACGCTGGCCGAGACCCTCGCCCAGCAGCTCGGCCTCCCCACCAACACCCCCGCCAGCCGACCGGCACGACGGGACAAGGCGCTGATGTACCAGATCGCCGAACGCGCCGGACTCGACGTACCGCAAGGAACCACGGCGAGCAGCCCGGCGGCCGCAGCCGAATGGTTCACGGCCTCCGACCTCACTGAAGCGGTCGTCAAGCCCCTGGCCAGCGCGGCGACCGACGGTGTGCGCTTCTGCCGGACCCCTGAAGAGATCGCCCACGCCACCCAGGCGATCCTGGCCAAGCCGAACATCTTCGGGCAGCGCAACGACGCCGTCATCGTCCAGGAGCGGCTGTCCGGCGACGAGTACTACATCAACTCGGTCAGCTCGGGCGGCGCCCACCGGATCGCGGAGATCTGGCGCTACACGAAGCGGGCCTCCGACGGGCCCATGCCCCTGTACGACTACGAAGAGCCCGTCGCCCCGCACACCGCCGAGGCGCAGCTGCTCAAGGCCTACACCTGCCGTGTCCTCGACGCACTCGGCATCCAGGAGTCGGCAGCCCACACCGAGGTGATGCTGACCGCCCGCGGCCCCGTCCTGATCGAAACCGGCGCCCGACTCGGCGGCGCCACCTCCCCCGACATCATCGACAAGTACCTGGGGACCTCCCAGACCGCTCTGCTCGCCGCGGCCCTCGTCGACCCCCGCACCCTCCTCGACTTCGACGACCAGCTCACCTCCTGGCCAGGACGGATCCGCAATGTCGAGTTCATCAACCCCACCCCCGGACGTGCCAGCGCCGAAGCCGCCGGCACGGTAGCAACGCTCCCCAGCGCGATAGCGGTCTGCTCCTCGATCACCCCCGGCGAACCACTGGAGCGCACAAGCGACCTGACCAGCTCCCCCGGCTACGTCTACCTCGCCGCCGAAGCCCAGAGCACCATCGACCGGGATTACGCCCTGCTGCGACAGTGGGAACGCGAGGGGCTCCACATCCAGTAGCGCACACCCCCGGCATCGGCCGCACGCCATGGTCGGCAGCCTATGGTGGACGCGTGCCAGAGCCGCCGCCCTCTCCCGATCCTGCTCCCATCGCCGTGACGGTGGTCCTGCCGGACGGCCAGGAAGTGCGGGCCCGGCTTTACTCGTGGCACCAGACACCGACCGGGTGGCAGGGAGACATCGGGCTCCCGTCCTACCGGAACACCGAGGAGCACGCGGTCGAGGCCTCCGAGTACCGGGTGTGGCTGGACGCCCCTGGGCAGATCCGCCAGATTCCTGGCGTCGACTACAGCGCGGTGCCGGTGACCCGGCTCCCGCGCCCGTCGCTCGTCGAGGAGCTCCTGGGCGAGCGACGACCCTCCGGCTGGGTCATGCAGGGCCTGGACCGCGGCCAGGGCGTGATCCATGCGCCTGACTGCGCCGAGGCGCCGTCCCGGGCGACGCCTCTCGCCCTGGATCGGGCACTCGACCTTGCCGAGCGGGCCGGCGTGCGGCTCTGCTCCCTGTGCGGGGCCGCCCAGGAGCTCGACCCTCTGCTCCGGGGCTTCGCCGACGGCTTCGACGGCCCGCGGAGCGAGTTCCCGGAGCGATAGCGGCGCGATCCGCTGACGCGTGCTCTTACGCGCCCCGGTCGGCGCTGACCACGGTCTCGGCCGCGCTCAGCGCCGCCAGCACCTGCGCCTGGCCCTCTTCGGTGCCGAGGACACCAGCGGCGAGGGCCTCGGCCACCCGCGCCGCGTGCCCGAGCGCGGCCACTGTCCCGCCTTCTTCCCGGTACGCCCTCGCCCCCGCCAGGAACTGGGCGGCGGCGCCCAGGGCGAGCGCGACGTCCCCGCTGTAGTCCTCCAGACCGTTCATCGCCAGCGGCCGCAGCCACAGATCGGAGTGGGACTGCACGACCTGGTCGTAGTCGCGGTAGTCGATGACCGTGCCGCACCTCCCGCCGGCCCCCTCCCCCGTGAACGACTTGCCCCAGTCCTCTTCCGCCAGCCACCGGTGCCGCGCGCACACCTCCACCCGGTAGTCGAGGTCCCGGTCCTTCCGATGTGACCGACGCTCGACGACCATCGTCGACGGCGCGGTGCAGGTGGCGATCTGGCGGAGCACCGGCATGGCGGCCCCTCCCCTTCTCTCGGCGGGTGGTCGGACCGAGCATGGCTGCGTCCGGGCCTGCCGTGTGCACTCCGATGTGCACAACGGGAGTGACCCAGCTCACTGCGCGGCGGTCAGGTCCTTGTGCTGCGCCGGTGCTGGCTCAGACCGGCCGTCGGCTCGCTGCTCCGCCGCGCCTGTCCAAGCTGTACCCGGCGACCATCCGGCAACTGACCGGATGGCCAAGGCAGCAGGAAGTGGGCGGGGCCGGGTGACCCACTCGCCAAGACACAGCGGATCATTCGCGTAGCCTCGCGTGCTAGCTAGCTTCAGCGGAGGAGCACGGAAGGGCTCCTGGACGCCAGTTGAAAGGACCGAGGGTTCTCACATGAGCCAGCACTACACCTACTTGACAGAGGTGCAGTGGGGAACCGGTACCGGGAAACCGCCCGAGTGGAGGTCGTACCACGCCGGCCGACTCACGCTCGGACGGGACGAGGCCCTTCCGGAGTTCCTCAACAGCAGGAGGCAGCACGCAGGCACGGCATGATGAGACTTGTGAACGGATCCGTACCCCATCAGCTCATCGTTGCGGCAGCGCAGGCCGCCGGGCCGTGCCGGCCCGGGCTGGAGGCAGCCTGGCACGGCCGGGTGCGCGAGCTCGCGCTGAACCTCTACCTGGACGGCACGCAGTTGGCCGCCGACATTGCGCGCGTCGAGGGCGCCAAGGACCGTGTCCGCGGTGTCCTTACCCGCGTTGAGATCGAAGAGAGCAGCAACCGGGCCTTCATCTACATCAAGGCCCTGGGCCGAGGCGAAGAGCGGTTCCGCACTGATCGGCTCGAGAACGACTCGGGCAAGGCGCTGTACGCCACGGCCCAGCGGCTGATCGGCCGGCTCGTCCGCGTCTACAAGGAGATGGAGACGACGAAGGCCCAGGCTGGAGAGCGGCCCAGCAAGGTCCGGATGGCCGTGCACCTGGTCGACCTCGGCCCCGCTGACGGAGCCGTCGCCGAGAAGGACGCCAAGGACATGATGGTCGAGGCCGTGGCTGGGGACACTGAGCGCGCCGTCGCCGCGTGGCGAGCCGCCGGCCTCCCGGACTCCGGGCCCATCGCCCAGGAGAAGCTCGAAGCGGCCCTGGCCGCTATCACGGCCGGGGAGACAGGGAACGACGGCGCCCAGGAGTAGCCCACCGGGATGCCAGCGTCTGTGCCTGGCCGAGGGGTGTCCGGTCACGGCGGCAGGATCGACCCATGATTGACCTGGGAATCCGCATCGAATTCTTCGACGCCGCCACCGTGGACGTGGACCAGCGTTGCCTCCTCGGGGCGCTCTGCCGCCCGGACGGGTACCTCGCTCTCGCCGTCCCGGCCATCGGCAGCCGCCTCAGCGTCAGCTCGCTACGACTGACGTCCCGCGACGACTTCCGCCCCTTCGTCCTCGGCTCCACGCTGCGCGTCTGTGATGTCGTCCATCAGCCGGCGCCGCGGCGGCAGGGGCGCGTGCCGGACTGGTGGGGCGACTCGCCCCACGAGCCGACCGCCACCGTTGTGTTGAGGGCAGCCCTGCGGGGCTCCTCTCTCATGCTGCTGCCGCAGATCAGGCAGTTCGCCGCAGATGGATGGTCCCTGCAGGACCCCACCGAGGGAAGCGAGCTGGAGCGAGCGTGGCACAAGGCTCAGCAGCAGGTCGCCGAGCAGTGGCCGCTCACTGCCTGAACGGGTCCTCCGCCCAGTGTCCGGCCGTCTCGGCCGGGAACGACGATGCGCGGGGCGTTGTGGCTGCGGCGCGAGCGTCACCTTGACGGAGGGCCTCACCCCAGATGCGGGTTTCGCCTAGGCTCGGCGCGTTGGCCCTTTCGGAGGAAGCTCTCGCTCATGATCACACCCATCGTCGACCCCCTCTCCGAGGAGGCGGTCGCCACCTATCTCCACGACGTAGCGAGGCTTGCTGAGGGCAACTACAACACGGACGGATGGGCGTTCCCCACGCTCTACCACCTCCTGCTCAGCCACGGTCGCCGCTTCACCGCTTCCCCGCCTCCGCCCGACCTGACGGGCATGGAGCCACGGCTGTGCTACAGCAATGCCGCCCGCTACGCCCGCGGCCGCCGCTCGGAAGGTCTGGTCTACGCCGAGGGGTTCGCCCTCCCTGACGGCGTCGACTTCCCCCTCGCTCACGCCTGGTGCGTCCGGCCTGACGGGACGGTCGTGGATCCCACCTGGGCCGATACTCCAGGCCGTGCCTATATCGGAGTGGCGTTCCGTGATCCGCAGCGTTGGCCATATGACGGTGGCGGCATCCTCCAGGACCCGGACAGAAGCTATCCGATCCTCAAGGACGGCCTGTCGGAGGATTCCCTGCTGCCCGCCGGGCGTCCCCTCTGACTGGCCCGGCATCCGCTTGAGCTGGTGGCGGCCCCGGACCTCAGTGGCCGCCACCAGCTCCTCTGCCCAGGAGCACGCACGGACGGCGCCAGCTCAGATGCCTCCCCGACGACCACCCCGCTCACATGCCGTCTACGGCCGTGTCGCCCAGCGCTCGCCGTGTCGGACACGGAGACGCAACCCCGCAAACCGGGCAACTGCCACCCGAGATGAGCGGGTGGAGAGCGCGGACGTCATCCGCCGCCGCCGCGAGCCGGTTGCGCTGATCAGCAAGTGGTACGACCACCCGCCCAAGAACCGACTCGACGATCCACTGGTTGCGGTGCTTTTCGTGCTCGTCGGCAGGCGGCCTCACCCCGTCGTACAGGGCCGCTGTGATCTCCCGGCGCATCCGCATCGCGTCGACCGGACCGAGTGTCGGCTGCAAAACCTCCTTCAGCAGTCGGTGTGCCGTCACCGTGCACCGGCCGGAGGAGGCATCTGGGAATGCTTCTCTGAGCAGTGCCCACAAGGATCGGGAGGTCATCTGCGGCGATCGACCGGTGGCCGGAGCGCCGGGATCGACGCCCCACGGCACGGCCACCTCTCCCGGCCCGAGCGTCGCAGAAGACTGCCTGGGCCTGGGGGCCCGACCGCGGCCCGGATACGCGTCGGAGAGATCATGCAGGCGGCGGGCTGTGGCGACTGCTTCCTCATTCAGGTGCCGCTGGTGGCGAAGCCCCAACGCCCCCAGGTCGGCCCACCGGTCCTCTGACCAAGCGCTGTTGGTCTCCGCCCGTACCCGCTGGAGCTGCTCGATCTCGGCCAGGGCCAGCGCCTGGCGCTCCGAAAGCTCGAGAGTCCAGCGCCGTCGCTCTGATGGATTGTCGGGCGCACCGAACAGGTCGAACTCCTCCTTCAGGTCCTCGATCCGGTCTGCGCACCAACGCCGGAGCGCACGGGCGATCGTGTCGCCGTGCGTCAGCAGCGCAGTCTCGTCGAGCAGATCCTTGCCGGCGGCCGGGTCGGCGCTCGGGTCCGTGGTCATGGGCGGTTCACTCCAAGTTGGGAATCAAGAGACCCCAGTGTGGAGTGAACCGCGCAACAGCCGCGGATTCGCCTGTCCGCGCGGCATATCCCCCCTGACAGCGAGAGCCCGTGGGTCCGGTGGCTCGCCAGGACTCACCCCCCGGGTGCCTTCCCCGTTCCCTGGGCCGGTTCGCATGCGGAGCCATCAGCCGCGGGCGACTGCGTGGCTCACGAAATGGTTGAGCATTCGTGGAGCAGCCGCTCACGTTGCTGGGCCCGGAGGGACTGCAGACGCCGCTGCTCGTCCAAGCCGACCTCCGCCAGAATGCGCCTCCGCGCAGCGGGCCCAACGCCGGGCAGCGACTCCACTAGCCGGCCCACCCGGGTACCGCCGACCACCCTGTCTTCACGGGCCAGTACATCGGGCAGCGACAGGTCGCCGGCTTTCAGCCGCCCCAGCATCTCCGCCCGCTCACGCCTGACCTCGGCAGCCTGTCGGAGAGCCAGCGCCCGGTCCTCGGCAGTGCGCTCCGGAGGAGGAGCTGCCGACGGCGCACGGCGTCTCTTGGGGGTTTGGGAAACGACATCGTCTGGATCAGGGCCGCTCAGCTGCCCAAGCCGTGTCGGCCGGGCGAGCAGTCTGCTGGTCAGGTCATGCTGAGCCGCCCGAAGAGCGCGGATGGAGCACGGCAGGTACGGGTGCTTGGCCGGCTCACCGTAGCGGGGCCGGCCCGGCTTGATGGTGACCCACACCTGCGTGACGGTCCCACCCTCCAACTGTTCGGTCAGTCTCTTCCAGGTATCCAGCCAGCGGTTCATCGTCCGCACAGCCAAGTCGTCCAGCGGGAAGACGCGCTCCCCCAAGGTGACGGTGGGCGGGTCCGCCTTCAGGTCGAGGGCCGACACCTGAAGACCAGCGAGTTCGGAAAGCGGGCGGCCGGTGACGAGCCTCAGGGCCGCAAGCGCGCTGGTGCGCTCCCACGTGCTGCGGTTCGTGCGCGGCGGTCGGTTGTCCGCAAGCAGCTCCACTACCCGGCGGCTCTCGTCGACCGGCAGGCCCTGGCTGTCGGGCCAGCCCTCGGAAAGACGTTCCGGCTGGCCGAGGTGACGAGCGAAGGCGTTGAAAGTGGCGCAGCGAGCTGCCTGCGACGCCGCGGCCGCGTCCGGCTTGCCGGCCACCCGACGCTGACGGGTGTAACCCGCGGCCGCGGCGTTCAGCCACGCGACCGCGTAACCAACGTCCACGAGGTCGCCTGCCTGAATCCGCTCCTCAGGGAGCTCAAGGAAGTCGCTGAGCACCCGCAGGTACTCGTTCAGGAAGAAGGCGCGCTGGTCGTACGTCGCCTGCGGGCCGCGTGCCAGCTTCTTCAGCAGCGCGGTGATCTCGGTGCGGGCGGGGCGTTCGAGCCGGTCCATGACGTCACATCGTACGACCGGCGTATCCGCCGCCTGGTGACGCACGCCGCCAGCATCTACGCAGCGGACTCACCGATGCGGCCACCGGCCGACAGCTCACAGCTCAGGCCGAGACAGCCGTCCCCCAGTGGGCAGGGGGTTCAGGCTGCCTGCCGGTCAGCTCCTTGTACTCCTGGTCATGCCGCTCACGCTGATCCCGCTCGCGCGCGTTGCAGACGTCCCACTCACGCCACATCGCCTCGGTACCCCCGGCATCCTCCCAGCGCCCGGAGTCCACCGCGGTCCGCCAGGCCTCCACCCGCTCGCGGACCTTCTGCCCATCCCGCTCAAGATCGGCATCCTCGGCTTCGTGCCGAAGCCACAGAGCAGCGAGCTCCGCCTGGTACGCAGCGTACGCACGGTCGAACGCCTCCTCGGCCTCCCACCGCGCCTCCGTCTCCCGCGCAGCCTCAAGACGCTCGCACGGAACGGTGCACCCGACGTGTACTGTCCAGCACTTCACCAGATGGCAGCCGTGGCAACCTTCCGGCATGACGCTGTGCTCGAGGATCCTGGCGCCCGGGAACCGGGCCCGCAGCAGCTCAGGAGTCAGCGGCCACCCGCCGAACAGGGAGATCTGCTGCCTGGAAGTCAGCTCCGGGCCGCCGGCATCGGGGTCGTTGACATCGTTCCACGTCAGGTCGACTCCCTCCGGAGTCCGCACCCGGTACGCCCAGGAGTCCCCCTGGTGCCCGGGCGCGGTGACGTCGTCCACGACATGGTGAAGATCGACGACGTACCCCTCGTAGGGCGCATCGACCTCGCGCAGTTCACGGTAGGCGGCGGCTGGCCGCTGTCCGGTGGCAGCCACGCGAGCCCGGGTGTTCCGGCGCGCCTTACGGCTCCTGACCATGGTGAACCCCTCCGGCGGACCCCACGCCCCCGCCGTCCGTTCCACGATGGAAGACGTGCCGGCTGGCTACACGACAATGCAGCGCTGCGTCCGAGACGGCTTGGCCGGTCCTGCGGCGGCGTGGGCGCCCATGCAGGCCGGAGTCAGGTTGCGCTACTCCCAGAGCCCCGACCCTAGCGGCCGTCCCAGCTGCCCTGAGCCTGTCGACGGTTGCCTCACCCGATCGAGGGAGTTGGGGTCTGAGACGCCTACCGTTCGTACTCCTCTTCGTCCCAGTCGACCCTGCGCTCAGCGTCGATCAGGTCGTTCGTCTCGTCGTGGCTACGTTCCTGGCTCATACCTGGACCTCTGGTGTCGATCGGGCGGCGGTGGAGAAAGTCGACGGCAGGACGGAGCGCCCTGCACGCTCGATGGTTCCGGCAGCGAGAGAGGCGACGCCGGCGGCGTGCCGGAAGCCAGCCTGCGGCTGTCCGGAAGGCTGGGCCTGCGTCTCGCGCGGAGGAGCCCGGCGGCCAGGCCGTGAGAGACGTCCACCGGATCGTCGAACACCGCAACAGCCTCGGCGAGGAAAACCGCGAAGCCCCGGCTTACCCCCGGACGCAGCAGCATGTCGCCGGGCCGCACCGCAGGTTGCAAGCCGCAAGGAACAGAGCGCGTAGGGCTCATGACGGAGCACGGCAAACTCTCTCCCCTCGGATTGGCAGGCCCCTGAGGACGCGGATTCTGTCGGCCACAATGGCAGGGCCTGCGGACACCGGCGCAGGCATCAGGTCTCCACATGTCGAGGTGACAGTGAACGGGCTGCGGTTCCGAGGTGTACGCCTCACGCCGTACACCTCCGACGGACAAGCCGTCGAGCACGACGTCCGGACGTGGCCGTGGCTCGGAGTGGCGTGCCGGGACGAGGCCGGCACCCGGCTGTGGCTGGAGACCACCGAGTCCGTCGCCGGGGCGGTGCAGCAGTTCACTCCGCCACCGGCCGACGGCTGGCACGAGGTGGCTCTCTGGGCCGACACCCCCGACGGAGATCTGGGGCAAGCAGTGGTACGCGAGGTGGAAGCTCTCCGACTCTGGGCCGTCGGCCTTGGATACGTGGCTCTGTACGGCGGTCCGGGCAAGGAGCCGGAGTTCACCCGAGTGCCCACACCGCCCGCCGGAGTAGAGCTGGGGAACAGTGATCGCCCAGGCGCATGGTCGGCAGCAACTCTGGGGCGGCAGATCGCGGACGAGTGCCGCTCCACGGAGGAGGATCGCCAACGGCGGCGTACGGCGGTGGAAGCCGCCCGGCACGAGCGCCGCACGGCACGACAAAGGGCCCGGGCCTAGCCAGGCTTCGATTGCCCGGCGCCTGAGCCCGACGGCCCGGGGGCAGGGGGAGGGCCGGGACGCGAGGCCAGAGGGCAACCACGCCCCGGCGTTGCACTACTTGCAGGCGACGGCGCCGGGGCGTCGTAGCGCCAGCCGAGCAGAAGGCTCAGTGGACGCGCTACAAGTACGTGGCGCCCGGAAGGATGTCGGCCTCCGGCCGCCCTGGTGCCCGGCGGGACGGGCGCCGGGCACCAGGGCGGCTCACTTCTGAGGCGGGAAGAGATCGAGGAGCTGGGCCTTCTGGCGGGGTCCGAGCCCTCGGACTCGGCGGCGTTCGGATATGCCGATGTGGTCCAGGAGCTGGCCGGCGCGGATCTTGCCGATGCCGGGCAGGGCTTCGAGCAGGGGGCGTACGCGGATCTTGCCTGCGACCGTGTCCGTACGGTCGAGGACCTCGTGGAGGGAGATCTGGCCTGCCTTGAGGCGGATCAGCAGTTCGCTGCGTTCCTTGCGGGCGGCGATGGCCTTCTGCAGTGCCTGGGCACGGGCGTCGGCGGTGAGGCGGGGCAGGGCGGTCACGAGATGGTGCTCCTGGTCGGTGTAGGGGTGTGGTTGTCGGAAGCGGCAGCCGACCGGTGCCCGGGCGCGGCCGCCGGCCGGGCAGACGTCAGCGGGCTGCCGAGCAGTGCTGCGGCGACGGCTTCGACGTAGGGGTTGATGACACCCTCGTCATCGCCCTGGACGGCATCCTCAAGCATTTCGGTGAGGGGCTCGTACAAGGCCGGATCGACGAGAGGGTTGCCCTGTCGCAGCGAGGTAATGGCCTGCTGCAGGAGGGCGTCGCCGCGCGCCACGGGAGCCGCGTCGTTCATGATCGTCCTTCCCTAACGACCGGCGTCGACACGAGCGTGTCAGCGGTCAACCACATGCGATGTCCGTACGGCCGCCCCGGCGCGAGCCCGCGCCGGGGCCGTGTGTGACTACGTGAGGCAGCCTTTCGTGCGAAGCGGACACCACGGTGCCCACGCAGTTGGACGGCCCGGCCGTCAACTGCCCGAGGTGACGACGCGGCGCCTGCGGGAGCCCTCAGCTGTCCGTGCGGAGCCGCACGAAGTGCAGGCTGCCGTGCCTGCCGACAGGCGGACGCACCTCGGCAAGAACCACCCCGACGACCAGGTGCTCCTCGGAGCCGTCGGGCCGCTGTCGCCGAGCGCCCACGTGGCCTCTGAGCTGCCGGGCGACTTCCGCAGCGCGCACAGAGTCCAACCGCGGTGATGTCTCAGCTTCCCCGCCGTTGACCAGCACTCGCAACGCCCAAGGACGGTGCACCGGCCCGATCACCGCGATCACCTTCGCGTCGACCGGATCACCATCGGTACGCCACTTCACCCACGCCCGAGAGGTCCGCGCGCTGTAGGGCGAGTCAAGCCGACGGGAGACCACACCCTCCACTCCCAGGTGTGCCAGATCCCTCGCCTGCTGTACCGCCTCGGCCGCGCTGTCGATCCCCGGCACCCATCGCACAGCGCGACCCGCCAGGGCCTGTTCAAGGAGGAGCAGCCGCTCCCGCAGAGGTCGGGAGCGAACGTCGAACGCAGGCCGGCCAGGCGAATCGGAGAAGGCCAGGATGTCGAACGCGGTGAAAACGACCCCGACTCCGTGGGAGGCCCGCCACGCAGGCGTGCGTGCGAGGGCACCGAAGTCCATCCGTCCGTCCGCGTAGGCCGCCACGATCTCACCGTCCAGGACACCGTCGGGCAAGTCCATCAGCACAGTGCGTAGTTCGGGCAGCTCCCTCGTGATGTCCCGGCCGGACCGGGAGTGGACCAGGACCTGGTCGCCGCGGCGGTGAACGGCTGCCCGCCAGCCGTCCAGCTTCATGGCATGGGACCAACCGGGCCCCGCAGGCACGGACGACACCGCGGAGGGGCGCATGAGCGGGACGGGAACAGGCACGGGCGTGGTCATCGGGTTCACCGTGCCGTGCACAGCACGATGAACCCGTAGCGGCGCGCGCCGGCGGCCGTCAGTTCACCGGCTCGGCGCCCCGACCTGCTGCTCGGGCAAGGCCTTTGACGGCAGTCTCCAGCTCACGCGCCACACCGTGCCACGCGCTGGGCTCGACCACCACGCGCTGACGGATGCGCTGCCCTGTCCACGACTCCCGGCCTTCGACGACCGCCGCGATCCGCTCGGCGGCCTCGCTCGCCACCGGCGTGACCGGGCCTCCCGCGTAGAAGACCGGACTGGGCCGCTGGGCCGGATCCATGGAGGTGAAAGACCACCCGTGTTCGGCATCCCAGGAGAACCACTGCAGACCGCCCAACTGGTTCCGCTCGCGCAGTGTCACGTCACAGTCGGCCGACAGGTCGAACCCGTCCTCCACCCGGACCCCGGCCTGCTCCGTCACGGGGATACCGCGGGCGGTCAGCAGCTGTCCGACGAGTTCGATGTAGGCGCCGATGGCCGGCTCAAGGTCCGTCGCGACATCGAGGAGCGCCTGACCATCCGCCCAGGTGTGCACTTCCTCGACGTCCGTCCACTCACCCAGCAGCTCCTCGACCCGCCAGATGCAGTCCTGTCGGTGACGACGGCCCACCGGCCGGTCGCATGAATCGCACACATCGGTCTGGTCTTCGTCCCCCTCCTGGTCCTCCTCTGCCTCTGCCTCGACCTCCGCCTGGGCGTCGACGCGGGCCTGCCAGGCCGCAGCCCGTTCCTCCTGGCGCGTCTTGTTCTTCGCCACGTCCTCGTCCGGGGCCGGGAAGGCGAACACCCGGAACTCCCGCCCGTCGACGACGGTGTACCCGTACAGGGGGACGTGGCCCCAAGCGGCCCAGTCACACGGGAACGTGTGGGATCCAGTGCCGGGAAGGTGCCGGCCGAGGCATTCGGTGAACGCCTGCGTCAGCTCCGTGGTCCCGGAGACCTCGGCGAACCGTGCCACGGACGTGACGTGCCCGCAGCGAGGGCACAGGGCAGACCACTGGCTGATGTCGTCCGTGCCGAACCGGGCCCGCCCGGCGGCCAGCCATTCCTCATGCGTCAGACGCGCCCGCAACGGTGGCAGCGCCACCACCTGGTCGCGGGCGGCGTTGAACCCGCCGCCCGCCCGCCGCTGGAGCTGCCGGGCTCTGCGCTGCACCGTCCGGTTCCGTGCCATGCTGCGTCCTTCGAGGCCGCCCACGCCCGGCCGTCAAAGTCCACGGTCGGTCTCACAGGAGATGGTGCGTGCCGGGTCCGGGACTCACCCCGCGGACACCGCGAGGCTCCTTCGCCTCTTCGCTGGGACCGCGTGGGGTGTCGCATCAGCGGGAGACCGGCAGGCACTCTGCCGTCCACCCGACGCTACCGGCACCGCGAGGAGCGACTGCCAGGAAGTAGGCAGAGGTCCCTCGAAAGAGGAGCCGTGGTGTTGACGGCCGCTCCCCTCAGTTCGGTGCGGAACAGCAGGCGGCCGGTCTTCTGCGTGCCGGCGGCAGACATCGCGCACCGCTGTCCGCCGCCGACACGCCCATGCCCACCCATCAACCAGTCAGGGCCGGCACCTCGGGACGCGCCCTGCAGCGAACCGCCGGCGCCTGAATTCGCGGACCGATGGCTATCCGCTCGGCCTGCGCAAGCATCCGGGCCGACACCCCAACCGCGATCCCGCCCCTTCGGAGAAGTCGATGACGCACCGCCACCCCACCGATGGAACCTGCGCCGCCTGTGACGCCACCGGGCTGCCGTACGTAACGGCCAGCCAGCTCAAGCCTGGACTGCTCATCCAGACGGTATTCCGGCCGTGGCTCGGCCAGGAGTACGAAGTCGGTGAAGTGGCGACGGTGGAGGTGGAGCCGCTCGATGTCATGCGCGACGGAAAGCCGGTCGACGCGGTCACCTGGACGTTCGCCTGGCACCTGACCTGCCGCGACGGGGAGGTGATAGCCCAGTTCGCGGACAGGACGAACACCTCGTACATGATCTGCGGCTACAGCGAGTACGCCCTGTTCGAGCCTGGCGCGGTCCAGCGGCCCGACCGCACGGTCCGGCACGACGCCGAACGTCCAGCCGCCCCTGTCTACCCGGGGCCGCCTCCCGCCTCCGCGTAAGGCCGCTATGGATGCCACCGCGCCCGCGCCCGGCGCGGCCGGTAGTACGCCAGCGCCTCAGCCAGGGAGCCGTTCACGAACCCCCTCGGCCTCCTCGACGGCGGGGATGCTTCAGGCCACAGCCGGGGGGCTGGCCGCGGCATCGGGTGAGGGCCCCCGCCGCTGAGCGCATCCAGGCCGCTGCGTTGTCAGTCCAGCAGGTTGAACTCGAGGTCGACGATGACCCGCGCGATGCGCTCCGGGTGCTCGTCGAGGAAGCTCCGCAGGTCATCCCAGAACGGCCATCCGTCGAACGAGTCGTGGGCGTAGAGCTTCAGAGCGCCGCGGGGTTCGTCCTCGTCGGGTTCGCGTTCCAGGTAGGCGTACCCGAGGCGGTCCAGTTCCTCCATCGTGCTGCTGATCTCGCTCTGTGACCGGCGGGTGCGCCGGGACACCTCGGCGATGCCGAGTACGGCGTCGGCCTGGACGAGGAAGGAGAGGAGGCTGCGGGCCGGCGGGGTCAGCTCGGCGAGCTTGTCCGCGATGGTGTTGACCATCGCGACGTCGTCGTGCTTCTCGTCGGGCGTGAGCTTGTCGACCCCGATGGCGGCGTGAAGTGCGTCGAGGGTGGTGGCGTAGCGGACGGTCGCGGCCTTCGTGTGATCGGTGAACTGGGCCTCGATGTACGCCGCCGCCGCGCGGAACCGGTCCTCGTGCTTCCTCTTCATCCTGCGCAGCATGGGCGCGGGGTACTTGCTGCGGCTGTTCACGTGGTCGATCCGGGTGTGGTGCTTGGGGCACAGGAGCATCAGGTTGTCGGCGGCCCGGAGGGCCTGCCGGTCCAGTGCGGGATCGTGCCGGGGGCTGCTCGGCTCAACGCCATGGATGTGGGCCACTTCGCCGATGAATGCGCCGTCTTCGCAGATGAGCCGCTCGGTGCAGGGGTCGAAGGCGCATTCGTTGCCGCTGAGGATCCAGAGTTCACGGGCGACCTGGCCCAGCGGCTCCATGCGGTTCGTCGGCTTCTTGGGTGAGGGGGGCACGGCGGGAGTCTTGCGCACCGCGGCGTTCCTGCGCTCGTCCTGGTCGCGGTGAGGGCGCCCGGGTGGCTGGTTCAGGTCCGTTCTTCGGCTGCCAGTTCGTCGGCGAGGAGGCCGAGCTGCCACGTCTGCTCCTGCAGAGTGTGGATGATCTTGCCGAGCCGGCGTTCCCGCTTGACGCCGGCGGCGCTCTGGTGGGGGTTGGTGTCCGCCTCGGCGAGGAAGCCGGACAGGCGCTGGAGGGCCTCGGTGCCGAGCTTGACGTGGCTGAGCGGTGCGAGGTCCTTCTCGGCGACGGGGCCGGTGCGGGTGGGGTAGCCGTCGGGGCGTCGTTCGATCACCCGGGTCTCGTCGAGGCGCAGCAGGGCGGCGAGGGCGCGGGCGATGTGGGTGCTCTGCGGCGGGACGGCGGCCGCGCCTGCGTCGGCGTGGGTGGGAGGGGTGTCGCCGGGGTAGCCGAGGACGCCGGGGCCGAGAAGGTCCAGGACCTGTTCGGTGCACCGGCGGGCCCGGGCGCGGTCCTGTTCGTCGAGTGTGAGCTGGTCGAAGACGTCCTCTCCGTTGATGGCGAGCATGGACCAGGCGGGGAAGTGGCGTACGACGGTCGTGTGCGGGCCGAATTCGGCGTGGGCTGCGCGGCACAGGCTCTCGGCGTTGTTGATGAGTCCGGCGCCGAGCATCAGGTCGGTGGCGATGACGAGGGGGCCGGGGCGGTCGCGGGTGGGCCAGACGCGCAGGCGTACGTGGGAGCGGCCGCCGGTGCTGAGGGGGAAGGGCCAGGCGTGGTCGTCGCGTACCGGGGTGGTGCGTGCGGGGGTGGGCAGGTCGGTGTCGGTCATCGGGTTCCTCTCGGCGCGTGGGCCGTCGACGCTAGGCGCGGCCGCGGACAGGCTCCGCTGCAGGGGGCGCGCCCGGGCGGCGGGAAGGGGCGGTGTCCGCTCCCCCGCGTACGGTGCGCTCGTGCCTCACCGAACCGCCTCCACCGTGTCCACGACCAGCCAACAAACCCATAACGGCAAGAAGCGCTCCGCCCCTCTCTTTAGCCCGCTCGCCCCGCCCGCACCGTGCCCACCCGGCCGTGACGACTCGTCACGGGTCGTCACGTGTCGTTCCGTATCGTCACGTCCGGGCCCCCAAGAGGGCCGGGAGCCGGACAGCCACCCATAGAGGAGGACACCCAGCTTCTTGCCGTTATGGATTCGTCGGCTGGTCGCAGGCACGGGCGCTGTCCTCTCTCTCGTAAGCAGTGCCCGCACCGTACGGACCAGACCGGACAGTACGACTGTCGTCGAAATCCGAACCCTGCCTGTCCGATGCGGCAGGCAGGATGACCTACGTCCGCTTCACCAAGGGGAGGAACACAGGCATGGCCGTCGACTTCGACTCGTTGCAGGAAGCCGCTCAGGGACTGGGCGAGGACATCACCACCCACGACAAGGCCGGGCTGAACGACCTCAGCACCGCGCACCTGCGTGAACAGGCCGACGCCCGCGACGAGCTGTACGACTTCGTCGACGGCCTGTGGGACAAGACCACGGCCCGCGTTCCCGACGCCGGGGCCCGCGACGAGTACGCCGGGCTGGCCGGCCTGCGCGACCTGGCCGCGGTGCTCCGCGACAACGCGCACGAGGTCCTCGACGCCCGCGAAGACTGAGCCCTGGGAGGAGTTGCCCGATGCCATACGAACAGGACCGAAGGCCCGACTTCGGCCAGGAGGACGTCCTCGTCGCCTACCACTGGATCCCCCAGCGCGAGGCCGCCGAGCAGGACGTTCCCAGCCACCGGGTGTGGAACGCTGCCCACGAACTGGAGGGCCGTGCCTGGCGCGAGCGTCAGCATCGCGTGAACTGGGGTGAGGACAGCCTCGTCGACACCGTCTTCTACGACTTCCCCGATCCCCAGACCCTGCCGGAGCAGGAACGACAGACCGCCGACGCCCTGCTCCGCACACAGCACCGGTGGCCCTGGCTCCGCACTCGCAAGCGCCTCATGCGCACCTGGGTGACGACCTATCCCGAAGCGAGAAGCTGACGCGGAAGTCTGGACGGTCCAGCCCAACGTCCCCGGCGCCATCCCGCGCCGGGGACGTTTCGCGCTGACAAAACCCTGCGCCGGACTGACATCTACTCTGCGCACGACAACAGTGACGCGCACCCCCTCGCAGAACCGGCCCGCCCCCACGGCAGAGCCCGCCGTCCAACGCCACCGTCCGGAGACACAACGGCCATGACCACGCGCCCGCCCCACGCAACGGAAAAGCAGCTCCTGGCCGCCCTCGGCACCCTCCGCATCGAGGTCCCAGAAGACCTAGGCCACAGCACCCACGATCCCGAGCTCAGGACCGCCTCCCTATGGGCCCTGCTCTGGCGTGCTGCCGGTGCCGGCTACGAAGACGCCGCCACCGACCCGAACCATGCCCGCCGCTACTTCACCGGCCCCTGGGAATGGCCCCTGCACGAGGACCAAGCCCGCCGAGCCCGGTTCGAACTCGACTTCGTCCGAGACCGGCTGCAGAGCATCAGCATGACGGTCCCGCCCTGGTCCGTCGGCCTCCCCGACGACGAAGCCCCCGACGACCCGGACGCCGCACTCGACGCATGGGCATACACAGCATCCTGCGCCGTCGACCTCGCCCTGACCCTCCTCGGCCCCCTGTGGCGCATGACGTCCGACCACACGCCCCACGTCATCACCCAGGCCGACACCGAGATACGGCGACTTTGCGGCCTACTCGAAGAACTCGGCGACGTCACCGGACATCCGCGCTGCGACACCTGCGGCAGCCTCCAACGCACCCCCGCCTCCGGCGCAGAATGCCCGACCTGCCCCGCCCCCAACCAGGGCCGCCGTCCGGCGGTCTAGACACGAGATCGTGAGGCGTGTCCGTTGGTCCGAGCGCGAGTACGCCTCCACCTCGGCCAACCGCTCGATCTTCGACGCAGCACTGGACTGACAACTGACAATCCGGCATCGACAGACCCGAAATCGCTGCCCCTCTCCCTTTGCCGCACCGCTCGTTATGTTCGCGTCCCCACCCCACCCCGGAAGTAAGGCAAGGCCGATGCTGAAGTCGCTCACGCTGGAACTGTGCACCGAGGACCCCGATTGCGGCCCGCCACTCCCCACGCTCGACAAAGCCCTGGACGTCGTCCTCGCCGCCGCCGACCACACCCCTTCGATCACGCATGCCGACATCACCGCTCGGGTCCACTGGAGTGTCGAGAGCGAGGACCCCAGCTGTACACGGGCATTCGTCACCTTCATCGGAACCGAGAGCGATCTGCAGGCCGTCGCCCTTGGCTACTGCGCCGGTGACCCCACCGAAGCGCAGAGGGTCCTCACCGGACTGACAACACCGTGACCTGACACTCCCCCACCCCGGCGGCGAGTTCACAGAAGATCAACCCGAGAGCAAACGGTTCTTCCGCTCGATGAGCAAGTCCACGGGCGCCGCCTCACGCCTCGGGCCGCACGGTGCCAGCACGGCTGGCCGTGCGCGGCGCCGACCTCGGCGACCCCCAATCCGAACAAGCACCTTTGCTGTAACCAACCCTGTCCGGTCTGGGCAGAAGACTGCCGCTTGTCTAGTCACACAGACCGTCCCGGGGCTCCGCTCCGGGGCGCTTCGCACATCGCTGACCAGGAGCGAAATGCCAGTCACGCGCGAATCACAACACGACCACCTGACCCTCGTGAGCTTCACCGGCAACGCGGGGGAGGGCACTGCCGCCCTGTTCAAAGCCGCAGGCGAATGGCTGGCCGCATCCCGTGCCTGTCTGATCTCGGTGAACTTCGTGGGGTCCCACCTCTGCCCCGCCATCGAATGCGCACCGGCCAAGGGCGAACCCGGCATACGCCTGGACCTGACCATCGACGTCAGCTGACCTGCGCCGGGCCCCGGCGCGCGTGAGGGCGGGGAGCGTGACGGCCCCCGCCCTCACGCGCGCCGTACGAGCCACTGACATTTCCCATGGCAGAACGACTGACGTTCTCGTGGCAGCCGACAACGACGAGGCAGCCGCGCAGCCGCCGGCACCGGGATTCGCGAGACGTCGCCACCACCGGCGGCGCCCCGTTCACTGAAGGCCGTCCCGGCAGGGCCCCGGCACCTGCCCTACGCCAAGGAGCCCGACCCGATGCCCAGCAACGGCACTCCCCTGAACCCCCTCGCGCTCATCGCCGCGCTCGAAGCCGAATGCGTGGCCATCGACGGCGAAGGCCGCTACCTCCCCTTCGAGGACCTCATCAGCTACGTCCGCACCCACCTGAGCGACGAGGAACTGGCCCAGCTCGCCAAGAAGCCCACCGACCCCCACCTCAAGGAGGGCGACGTCATCCTCCACAACGGCCACCCCGCCACCGTCCGCAGCATCAACTTCCACGCCCCTCACAAGCACCCCCGCTCCGGTCTCCCCCGCCACCGGCCCACCACCGAGATCACCACCAGCCGGGGCAGCCTCTACTTCACCCTCGTCCCCGACGCCTGAACCCACCCACGACAAGCGCCGCCCGCCCGCGCACCGAGAGCAGCGGCCCCCGGGCGGGCACGGTGCCCAGCGGACACCACGCCCGCCGCACGCAAGAGCGGCCACCCCCGCGTCCCTCACCTACGATCCCGACAGCAACAGAGGACAGCCGCCCCATGAGCGCACAGGAAAGCCGAACCAGGTTCGTCTGGTCCGACAGCCCCTCGATGGCATGGGGCCTGGTCCTCCTGGCCGAATCCTCCGACAGCGACATCACCCGGACGTTCGGCCCCCACGCCCACCCCAGCCGCGAAGACGCCGAAGCGGCCGGGCCCGGCCCCTGGCCCGGGCCCACGCTGTACCGGATCACGCGCACCAGTGCGCCGGCGGACGCTGACACCCCCGCACCCGGCGGTCCCGACTACGCCTTCGTCTCCAGCACCCCCTCCTGGAGGAGCAGGTGGAGCAGCATCGACTTCGACGCGCACCGCAACGGGGGCCACAACCGGCTGTCGGCGTTCCCCGATGCGGCCGAGGCCATCCAGCGCGCCCGGTGGGCGACGGAAGAGGACCGCAGCAGGTACGAGGGCATCGTTTTCCAGGCGTACCTGCTGACGTGGTCGGTGCAGGCCGTCGAGCAGTCACAGCCGTAAGCGGGCTCTGACTCGACAAGCCGCAGGAGCGAGGCGCCCTCATCCGGCCCATCCAGGCTGCCCGATCGCCCTTCGTCACGATCACCATCCCGCTGCGCATCCAGGCCGGGAGCCCTGGACCAGCGGCTCTGAGCACGACCTCACAGAAGAGAGACACCCGATGCCCCAGCCGACAACGAACGATCTGATCGTCGCCTCCGTTCTGGAGGAGACGCGAGTGGCCCGCAAGGCCCACCACCAGGCCATCACCCTCCTGGTCAACACCGCTGAAGCCGAAGGCCCCGTTCCCGGCATGCAGCTGGAGACCTTCGTACGGGCGCAGGCCCTGCACCAGTTGTGGGCCCGCGCCCACTCCTGGACGGGCGCGTCGGCGCTGTCCGAAGCGGACCAGCGCCTGAATGTGCCGCGCTCCCCCGAGCCCGCCCTGCGGCAGCTGCTCAACACCAAGGCACCGTTCGTCCTCGGCCAGGACGCGTCAGAGATGGCCCGGCTCGTCCATGAGCACCGCATGGCCATGTACCACCGCTGGCACCGCGACCTGGCGGCGATCCTCGAACGCCACACCGGCAACGGCTGGTGACCGGCCTTCCGCCGGCCCCTCCCCATCTTTCGCCTCCGGAGCGCCCGTGGAACACCGCCACACCGTCACTCCCACCGAACCGGCCGCACCGCCACGGCCGGGAACCGCCGCGCCCGCGGCCGCGAGCACCGGGGGCCCTGCGGCCGTCGTGGTCCGCACCCCCGCCGGTGCCCTGCACCTCCTGGCCCCCGGCGCCACGCCTCCCCCACTGCCGGTGTTCACCGTCCCCCTGTTGTGCTGCACCGACCCGGAACAGGCCCCCGCAGTCCGCGCGTACGACGGCCCCTGGAATGGACCGAAGACATGCCGGGCGTGCTTGCGAGTGTGGCGGGGCGACCCTGCCCCGCAGCAGGCTGTCCTCGAGGAGCTGCCCGGCGCCGAGCCGATCGAGCCCGTCGAACGGCGGATTCCTGCGCTGCCACGCGAACACCGGGGTCGGCCACTCGTTTGGTGCGACTGGCAACCACAGCTCGTCCTGTCGCACTACTCGACGGCGTGCGAGAACTGTGAGGATCCGGGGCCCGGGCTGATGGCATCCGGGCGCGGCAGTGAACCCCCGGGCCGCTACGTGGCGTTCCGGTGTCCGGCCTGCCAGCACATGACGGTGTACGAGCACCGCGGGTCCTGGGACCTGGACCTGATCTACGAGAACCGCGCGCCAGGTCGCCGCCGCTGACGTTGCCGCACCCCGACCGGCGAGCGCCCGCCGCCGGACCGACAGGTCGGCAGGCTGGGGCCTCGGCCCAGTCGGTACGCGGGATTCGCAAGATCGCGACGGTGACGGTGCTCTGCCTCTTCAGTGGCCGAGCCGCGCAGCCGCCGGCAGTCCTCTCCCAGGAAGGCGCCCCATGAACGCCGACTCGCGTACCGCAGCCCCCCACTCGCATTCCTCTCCGACCGCCAGCTCTGGCGGACACGACGATGCCCGCGGCCTCGCCGGAGAGGGAACTGCAGCCGGGTCGTGCCCGGCGTGCCAGCGCAGGGAGGTCCGCTCTGGGCGCTGCGGCGGATGTGCCGCTGCCCTCGGGGCCGACGCGGCGGCCGCCGCGCTGGACGGCATGCCCAAGAACGCGGGCTCCTTGGTGCGTGAAGCCGAACAGCTGGACTGGGACGTACGCGTGGAGCGCCGCTGGACCGGCCGCCTGTGGGTGCGCGCCGCGGTGCTTTCCGGGCTCGTGATGGTGCGCGCCGGGGTGGAGGAAACCGAGCACGTGTGCGCATGGAACGAGGCGACGGGCAAGTTCGTGGCGTCCGCTTCGACCGGCGGGTTCAAGGCCGTGCGCGAGGCCGTCAAGGCTGTACGCGTCGTCTCGCGTGAGCAGGAGGCCACGGGCCGGACGGTGTGGGGGCGCGACGCCGCGGAGTGGGTCCGGCAGATGGACGACGCCGTGGCGAAGGTGAGTGCTGCCCTGAGTGACGCTCGGGACGCGTTCAACGCCCTCGACGGCTCCACGCCCTCGGGCGCGCGGGCGGTGGAGCTGGGCTCCGCCGCCTACGCGGAGGCCAAGACGGCGGAGCGGTCGGCCACCGATGCTGTGAAGGCGGCGCGGGCGTGGCTGGCCGAGACGAACGGCGAGGACGCGCGGGGGTGTGCGTCGTGGCGGCGTTCGATCGTGCTGGCCGGGCAGCACGTCAAGGACGCCGGGGAGGCGATCGCGGACGCTGCGGCGCGCGCGGAGCGGGAGGCGCTCGCCGCTCCGATCATTGAGGAGGCACAGGAGCGGCTGATCGCCCAGGAAGCCCAGTGGCGGAAGCATCTGGCCGACGCAGGCCGCGAGCCGTCGGCGCGCGGGTACGCCGGGCTGATCGTGATGTTCGAGGACTCCTCGCGCGCCTGGTGTGCGTGGTTCGACGGCTACACCGACTACGACGGTGTCACGCACGCCGGGCACGGCGATCCCTCGCTGTCGTTCGTGGCGCAGTACGACGCCTGGGCCAAGTCCAAGCGTTCCAGCCGGTCGGTGTATTACCCGTCGCGGTACACCTCCGCCGCGCTGATCGCCGGTGACCGGGTCGACGCCGCTGCCGTGGCGTTCACGCTGGCCGTGGCTGACCGTATTGAGGGACGCGGCGCTGAGAACCTGCGAAAGGCGGCGGCCGCCGTCCGCAAGAACCCCCGGGGGTTCGGTACTGGAAACGACCGCAAGCACTTGGCTGGCTGGGCCAAGTACCCGCACAACAGCTTCGGGGAGCCGACCCGGCTTGCCGAGCACGCCGTCGCCGAGTGGGCGGCGCTCGAGACCGCCCAGGCCGCGTACAACGGCGTTCGGGACTTCGAGAAGGCCCTGCACTGGGACGCGCACTACGCCAGCGAGCGGGCGGAGGCGCGTGCGGAAGCCGACCGTGCCGGCCTGGCCGGACGTGACCAGGCCCGGGCCGAGCGCGCGGCGTCCGGCCGAACGGCGGCCGCGTGGGAGGCGGCGGTGGGGCGGCTGACGAAGGCCCGCATGCGTGTGCACGCGGCGGGGGTGCTCGCCGCCGGTGACGTGGAGCGGGCGCGGGCGTGCGGAGACCGAGTCCAGGAAGGCGATGCGCTCGCTGAAGGCGTGTGGTCGGCCGTCCGGTCCTGCGAACAGGCGTACGACGACGTGAGCTGTGCGAAGCGGGACGCCGGCCACTACGAGGAGTCGGCCGAGACCTACCGCGCAGCGGGCGCCCTGTCTGACTTCGTGGCCGAGTGCGCGCGCATGGAGGAAGCCGCCGCTCGTGCCGAGTCCGGGCGTGAAGAGACGCTGGCTTTGTACGGGTGTGCCTTCGCGGATGCCGCGCAGGCGGAGGAGGACCGGCGCGAGGACGTGCTCCGGTAGGGGCCACGACGGGTGCGCCGTGCTGCCCCGGGTGAGCGCGCCGGTCTCGGACTCCTCGTTGCAGGCCGTCGCACGTCCGGCGGGGGCAAGGACCCCCGCCGGACGTGCGAACGCCTCAGGGCGCGGTGCAGGCCCTCCCCTCGCGATGTAGCAGCCCCACTGTTCATCCGGACCGCGGTCATGCGCGGTCACCAACCGGCCCGGGTCGCTCCCCTCGACCCGGGCCGGCCGCTGTCCGTCGTCGAGGACGCCCTCATTACCTGCCAGCACGCGGTCGAGAACCTGCTGGTGCGCGCGCCGATGCCGGAATTCGCGAGAAGGCGACGTCGCTGGCGCACGCCGCTTCAGTGGCCCCGGCCGCGTATCCGCGTGGCCTCTCCCGGCCCACGAAGGAATCCCGTGAACACCGTCCCCAGCTCCGTCGACAGCCAGCACAAGTCCGTGGTCAACGGCGATGCCGGACTGCCCGAGGCTGCAGCCGGGAACATTGCCGCCGGTCAGCTCGCGGCCGCGCTGCAGGAAGGCGAGTCGATCGCGGCTGTGTCGTTCCTGGACGGGCGGCAGCCTTCCCCTGGGTGGGTGCTGACGACCGCAGCCGGACACACGTTCCGGATCCGGCCTGTCACCTACTGCCGTCCGGAGGAGGGCCAGTGGGAGGCAGGACACGACGCTGACGGGTCGTACTGGTGGGCCGCCAACATTGAGGACCGCCCCCTTGCCAAGGTGCTCGCCCGGATCCGCGCCGACTCCACCACCCGCAGCCGGTTCGCCGCCCTGTGGTCCAAGTACGGGCAGCGCACGGCACTGGCTCCGGCGTTCGGGTGCACGCCGGAGCGTATGGAGCTCGAGCCTGGTGTGTTCCTCATCCGCCGCTTCGGCGCCGTGGGCCTGATCGCCGAGGCCCGCTGGGGCTTCGAGCACCTGACGGCCGCCGACGGCAGCCAGGGGTGCACGGGTGAGGACTGGGCGCGCAAGGGGCCTGACCACCGGCGCTACGTGGCTGAGTGGAAGGTGTGGAACTCCGCCCTGGAAAGTGTGGCGAACTCCCGTCTCCGCGTCGTCTCCATCTGTGCCGACGACGACAAGGAAGCCGACGTCGACGCGTACTGTGCGATGTCCGCGCCTTACGTCGGCAAGTGCAGCGCGAAGCGCTCCGGCGCCCGCTACTGGGTGGCGGTCGTCGACGACCAGGACTGCGAGCTCGGCCGGTTCGTCGCCTGCGCCCGCTGCCTCTCCCGCCGGATCCTGGACGACGGCCACCGCGGCGACCAGTCCGCCGGGCGGGATGTGGTCGACCTCGCCCGCGACTTGGCCAAGGGCGATCCCAAGACGTGCGCTCTGCACTGGCAGCAGTGGGGTGATCGTGCGGCGGAGCTGTGCGGGCAGATGCTCACTCAGGCTCTGGAAAACGGCGAGCGGGCGCCGTGGCCGTCCAAGGCGTTGGCCGATGCGCTCATAGCTCAGGGCGCGGCCGACGGTGACGAGCGCGCGAAGCGGGAAGCCCGCGCGGCTGTGCGCGAGCGGGGCGGCAGCAAGAAGGCGCTGGACGAGGCCGCCGCGCTGGCCGCTGAGGCGCGCGCCGACCGAGCCGCCTTGGTCGCCGCAGTCCGGGCGAGCCGGACCGCCTTCTCCACCCGGCTCAACGCCGCGTCCACTACCAAGGATGAGGAGCGCTCCGGCGAGGCCAACTCCGGCCAGACCGCCGAGCAACGCCTCGGAAGCACGTCCCCTCACACAGCGGTGGTTTCCACGACGGAGGCCTCGACGACTGACGCCGCGTACCGTCCGGACGACACCAACGCCCCGGAGCGGGCCAACGACGCCAGCCGAACGGCTGGCACCACGCTCGCCGCACCCGCTGGCTCAGAGATGGAGAACAGCGGCGCGGACCGGTGGCTCGATGAGAGCAACGCCCGAACCGAACTGCCGCGTATGGGCTGGTGCACAGGGCTGGCCGACGTCCTGGCCGCCGTGTACGTGGGAGACCTGCACGCGGACACGTCCGGGATCGTCCGCCGCCGTGAGGGTCAGGGACGCCGGGTACGGGCCGCCCTGGTCGAACTGCTGGCATCCGGCGGCTACATCGCGGTCCCCCGCGCCGGCCGCCGCGGCCCCGTCACGGTCACCCCCGACGGCGTCACCGCACACCGCTGGTGCACCGCCGCCCCCGACCTGCTGCACGCAGACCACCGGGCCGCCTACTGGGCGCGGGTGCGTATCCACCACACCGGCCGGACCAGCAAGCAGTCGGCCAGGGACCAGGCCAGGCGTCTTACTCCCCTGCCGTACGGACAGGAGGAGGAGCGCCGCCGCGCCGCGCAGATGCGGCAGGTCGAGCAGTGGGCCAAGGAGATGGAGGCCACGCGGGAGCGTCTTGCGGCGGAGCAGGCGGAGCGGGATGCGCAGGCCAAGCAGGAGCGGGCGGCCGCATGGGCGCGGAGCGAGCAGGAGGCCGAGGAGCGGCAGGCGGCGAAGGATGACCGCCGCGATGACGGTCTCGTCATGTCGCAGCACGGCCCGCAGGAGATCGTCATGGGCACGGGTAGGCGGCGCGTCACGGTGACGCGGGTCAGCCCGAGTATCTGGGAAGCGGTGGTCCGCGGAGCGGTCTACGTGGTGTCGAAGGAGGGTGGCGAGGACTGGCCCTGGCTGGTCATCGCGCCGGACGGCACGCGCATCGACGTCTGCTCGGTGATCAACGACGCGCCGTACGCGGCCAGCGTCCGGGACATCGTCCGCGCCCACGCCGACGCCACGGAGCGCGGCGAGACGTTTCCCGAACGGACGCCGCCCGGTGCCGCCGTCGCTACGCACAAGGAGACCGGCCAGGGCTGGGCGGCCGCGGGCGACGATCTGCCCAAGGTCGGGGAGGCGTACAGCACCCCCGCCCCCGCGCGGGCGGTCGCTCTCGACCTGATCGGCTCCCAGTGGGTGGCCGAGTGCGACCGGCATGGCCCCGTCTCCATGGGGCTGAACAAGTTCGGTGACGCGGTCGCCGACATCGCCGCTGCCTACGTCTACGACACCGAGCAGGATGCCGCCGACGCCGCCCGCGCCCACCTGGACGCGCACGCCCGGGAAGACGCCGACGTGATGACGCCGGAGGACATCGATGCTGCCCAAGCACTGAACTTCTCCCGCAACCAGTGGCACACGCTGGGGTGGATACGTGACGGCAAGGTGCGCGAGACTGCCGACGGATTCAGCGCCTACGACATCAGCCCCGACCGCGCCGACGTCTCCAAGAAGATCAGGAAGACCCTGGTTCCACGCCTGTGGGCGGCCGGGTTCGTGAAGGTGCTCGCCATCGCCCCCGGGGCCCGCGCGTTCGGTCTCACCGACGAGGGAGACCGCGCGCTTCGTCTGTGGTCGAACGCGATGCGCATCAACGCAGTCACGGAGCCGGAGAAGGACACCCGGCACGCCGCGGTAAAGAGCTCCCGCTACCGGTGGCTGTCCGCCGGAGAAACCTGGCCCGGGGAGCAGGAGAAGGCCCAAGCCTCAGCAGAGGCGGAGCAGGCCGCCAACGAGCGGGCCGCCGCGCTGCGGGCCGCGGAGGAGAAGGTCGCAGCCGAACGGGCCGCCACCCCCACGGTTGACGAGCTGGCCGTGCTGGAAGCGCTGAACGCTGACGGTTTGGACGCGGAGGCGGCCGCGACGCTGTCGGCCGCGTACATCGGCCACGTGGTCACCCGTCACCGTCCCGGGGCCACCTCGGCGCGCCTTGACGCGGGCACAGGCAAGGGCGACCGGCGTGTGACGCGTACCTACAACGTCAACGGCGTCGAGAAGCCGATCACGCCAGCGGCTGGCAATGCGCTGTCTGCGGCCGCCGCGAATCTCACCGATGCCACGGCCGAGACCTGGCACGTGCTGTGCACGACGGTAAATGAGCGGTACGGGGTGTACCAGCTCGACCTGGCCGCCGCCATCCAGGCAGGCACGACGACGCTCGCCCTGCTTGATCAGGCCGACCAAGGGCCGGAGGAACCGGCAGAGCTGTGGGCCTCGCGCGAGTTCGTGCAGACCGCCAAGCCGGGCACGGAGGCCGAGGTGATCGAGTGGGCCGGGGCGGGCCTGCTGTGGCAGAACGGTGACGGCTTCCGCCACGCCGGCCGCAAGGTCAACGTCTCCCGGGTACTGCCGCTGATCGAGGCCGGAACCCTCCACCGCAGCGCTGACGGCCGGGTGTACCCCACCCAGCCCCCGCAGCCCGACGACGGGGCTACCGCCCCGCCTGCTGCCGGGCCCTTCGGCCCTGCAGCAGGCGGGGCCGCACCGGAGGCCAAGGAGCCGGGTGGCCCGGTGCGGGTGCCGGACACCTTCGCCGCCTCGGGCCGGACTCCGCTCACGTACGACGACTTGGACGGCTGGACGTACGCCGACTTCGTCGCCGCGCACCCGTCCGAAGAGGACACCGCCGACCTGGTGAGGCTGGCCGGGCCAGGCCCGGTGCGATGGTTGTTCGCCCCCGCCGAGGGCGACGCGCCCAGAGCTGTGAACCTGTTTGGTGGCTGCGGGGGCTGGTGCGTCGGGATCCGCCGCATCCTCGGGGTCAAGGTCGACATGCTGTGCATAGACGCAAGCCGCGACGCCACGGCCACAGCGACGCGGGCCGGCTGCCACGCCATTTGCGCGGACGTGCGCAGCATCGACCCCGAGCACTTCGTGTTCCGGCACACCCAGATCCTGATCGGGTCCTCGCCGTGTATCGACTTCACCAATGCCGGGAAGCGCGCTGGACGGCTGCCTGAGAACGTGGCCGCTCTGGCCGACGCCATCGAGCAGGCTGGGGCGGCCGTTGGGAACTACATCGTGGACGGCCCGGGTTGCACGTGCGTCACCGATGAGGAATGCGAGTGCGGGCCGGAGGCCTACGACCACTTCGGTCCGCGCTCGGGCGCCACCTGGGACGAGATCCGCTCACTCGTCGAGAACCTGCCCGGCGCCGAGACGGCCGGGCTCATGCTCGAACCGATGATCTGGGCCCTCGCACTCAAGCACGGTGGGGCGCCGCTGCACACGATCCTCTTCGAGCAGTCCAACCAGCTGCCCCAAGAGATCCGTGACGTGATCAAGGAAGAGTTGTACTGCGCCGGGGAGAGTGCACTCGGTGCGGCGGTTTCGGTGACGTGGGAAGAGATCGACGCCGCCGCGTACGGGTCGCCGTCGACGCGCCGCCGGGCCTTCATGATGGCGACGTTCGGCCGGTACAACTCCGGACCGGTAGCACCTGAGATCACAATTACCGCCGACCTGGCGACGGGACTTCCCGCTGGTCTGGAGGTGATCACCCGGGGCGTGCGCAAGACCAGCGGGGGCAACGCGTTCATCATGGGCCGCGTGATCCCGGGTGTCACCTCGCGGATCCGGTCGGTGGATGTCGGGCACAAGGGCGGCCGGTTCACCCTTGAGCAGGTGGCAGCTCTGGTCACCCTCCCCAGGGACTACGCAGCACTTGCCGAGGGTTCACGGACGAGCATCTGTCAGCAGTTCGCGGACATCGTGGCCCCCGTTGTCTCCGCCGCCGTGTTCGGGGAAACCGTCGGTCATCTCTTCGGGATCAAACGGACCCACGGAGGATGGCTGCCGCTACTGCTCTCCTACCTCCGCGAGCAGTACCCAGGGGCCAAGACAATCCCGGAACCGCAGCCAGCTACGCCAGAGGCGATGGCCAAGGACCGGCACAACCGTACGTTCGTCGAGGCCTGCGAGGACGAGCGAACCCGGTGTGGACTGGTTGTACCGCCCTCTCTACAGGTGGAGGTGGAGCCTACTGTGCACGCGGTCAGCCGTCGCTGCGATGGCGGGCAGGCAGACCTCCTGCCGCCCGCCTCGCACTGCGGCCCGGACCTGAGGGCGGGAGCCGTTCGCACCCGCGCGGGCTCGCCTTGAGAGCTGTCCTCACCGCTACGATAGTGGGCGTAGGAAAGGGCAACCGCGCCGCGCCCGGTCCACACCGACCTCGACGCCCACACCGTCGACGGGGACCGCAGACGTCTGAGACTCGCGCGAGCCAACTCGTCATGCCCTCCTCCTGGACGGCCGGCGCGTGTGGGGCAGCAGGCCGGACAAGGACGAGACGTCATGACCAACCCCCGCCGCCGTGAGCAGGACCGTGCCGTACGCGCGTACAAGCGGGCCCACCCCGGCGTCACCCTGGCCCAGGCCCGCGCCGCCGTCGCCGCCCGCTCCGGCCCGCGCCCCGGCCTCCCCTCCCGGATCGCCGGCGCTCCCCGGCCCCGGCCCGGTGAGCGGCTTGAGGGCTACGTGAAGCGCGTCGCCGTTGCCGCCGGAGTTCAGCGGCACCGGGCTATGGAGCTCCTCGGTCTGGAGCCCGGCGCCTCAGCGACCGAGCGTCTGGACCAGCTCGCCGACGGCCTGCCCGACGCCGCGGTGAAGGCGCTCGTCGCGGCCACCGGCATGACCCCGCAGCAGGCCCGCGCCCTGACCGCCCCACGTACTCCCGCCCAGCAGCACGCGGAGCTTGAGGATCTAGTGCGCCGCCACCTGCACACGAAGAACTTCCGGCGTGGCGGCGCGGGCAAGACCGTGGGGGAGCCCGAGCTCGCCGGGCTGTTCGCCGAAGCAGACGAGCGGCTCCCGCTCCCGCCCGGCCTGCTCGCCAGCGATTTGCTCTCCGGCTCCTACCGTCCGATCATCGTCGATCCCGACTGGCCGATCACCGATCTCGACTGGCAGGACGACTTCCCTCGGCCGTCCATCGACCCCGAGGTGTTCAAGGCGGTCGCCCAGGCCCTCGGCATCGAGCAGGGCGACGACCCGGACGCGCCGCCGCGCGCGTAGCAGGGCAACCAGGTGACGTCGGGTCTCAGCAGTTGGGTGGAACGCCGCCGGGCCCCGACATTGCGGGGCCATGACCAGCCTCCTCTGCCTTCTCAGCGGAGATGGCGCTATCGACAAACCGGACCAGCCACCGGGACGCGTCGCCGCTACAGGCCCCGGGCCGCCGGCTTTCCTTCCGCTCCCCCGCTGACGCAGGTCAAGGCGGAGACCTGACCGCCAACCGAACACCGGCCGAGCGACGGCTTCGAGCGGACCGGCCTCGGAGGCATGGTCCTACTCCCCAACTACGAAGCACAGCTGTCCGCTCCCTGCGGCAGACTCACTCGGGCCCGCAACGTCCCCTGACGCAGTCCCGCCGGGGGCGGCTGCACTGAGTACCGCATGTCGCCGACCGCTGACACGTTTCAGTACCTGAGCCGGGCCGTTCTGAAGGCCGTGGTGAAAGCACGCAAACTCGCGGCACGACTGCCCGCGTCCCCAGCTCGCGGTTAGCTGCTTCCCGTTATCCCGCCCGCCTTGAGAGGAACAGCCCGTGTCCGACCAGCCGACCCTGGCCACGCTCACTGAAGAACAGCTGGCCGATCTCATCGCCGAGGCCACGGCGTTCCGCAACCAGCCGTCTCTCCGCCAGTGCCTCTACCCGGGATGTCTCCGGGAGTTCGACATGGCGGCCCGCATGGACGGGCGGGAGCCAGCCCGTCCTTCCTGGTCCGGTGCCGGCTGGCGTCAGGTCACCCGTGGTCCCTCGACCGGCTCCCTCTGCCCCGATCATGTCGGCGTCGTCACCGAGCACCTGCCCCGCACCGTCGACGTGCCCAACGGCCGCTGGATGGTGGCCTGCACATGCGGCTGGATGTCCCGCTCCCAGAGCTACGGTGGTCTTCTGCGGCCGCTGTGGGAGGAACACCTCCTGCTCGCAGCCGGGGAGCTCGCTGCGCCTATAACACTCGCTGAAACACCCGGTCGGCTGTCGCTGGACGAGCACACGGAGGCCAGCCTGGCGGAGCTTTACGAAGACCTGGAGGACACCGAGCACGACCGAGCCGAGACCCGCGAGGCGGCGCAGGCCATGTACAAGGCCTGGGACTGGCACCGGAATACCTTCGGCGGGATCGCACGGGCCGTCAACGCCGTCTGCAACATGATGCGCGCGGACGTCGGCGACACCCGTGACTGGTCCGCCGACCGGCACGACGCCTATCTGTGGGCCGTCCTCATCGGCTGGGACGACGACACGCTCAAGAACGTCGCGGCACGGCACCGGTGGAACGAGCACCGCATCCACTACGTGCGCGAAATGCGCGCCCTCCTCTCCCCCATTACCGACCCCCAGAAGCAGGAAGCCGCCGAATGAGCCCCCTGACTACCGGAGCCGCAGCTCCCACAACCGGACCCGCCCTCTCCACGGCAAAGCGTCAGGGCGGGCGCACGTCCTCTGGGACCGCGGAGGAGGGCAAGCCGCTCGAGGAGATGCCACCCTGGGCCCAGGAGGTCGTGTTCAGGGATGCCCTCGGGCTGTTGAGGGACGAGGACGCAACCTGGGTTCCGTACACCTCGCCGCGCGGGACCGAGTTCGTCATCATCTCGGCCTGCGGCTTCCGCTACACGGTCTCCAAGAACGGAATCGCGTAACCCGCCCGCAGCAGTCTCACGAATGTGGCGCATGGCCTATGGCGGCCATCTGGCGGTCGAGACGTACATCCGCATCACCAGCGCGCCAAGGGAGATCACCGCCGCCTTCGCGGCGCTCTCCCCCCGGGCTCCTGGTGGAACGTCGGGGTGCAGCGTCACCAGCTGACCCCGATCCTGCGCGCGGCAGACCAGCCCGCCGGCGGATTCGCCGATCGTCGCCCTTTCCGCAGCCGCCCTGTTCACTGCGGCCGTCCTGCCGGCGCTGCACCAAGGCTCCGCCGGCGCTCACCACCCGCGGAGCGGAGACACGATGAATGAAGTGCCCCACCAGAGCGTGCCCACCGAAGGCGAACTGCTGCGCGCAGCTCTGGCTGCCGTCGGCCGCTACGCCTTCCCTGGTACTGAGGGAGGGATGACCTTCCTGATCATGGCCGCACTTCCCGGCGCCCCGGACGACGAGGATGCCGCCTATGACGGCCCGCATGTCCTGATGTACGCCGGCGAGCGTGCCGACCGCCCCGCCTCCGAGCACCGTGAACCCTGGTCCGCGCACCTGCACGACGCCACCGGCGACTACCTCGCCACCCTGGTCGACGGCGCATCGGGCGACCTCGACGCAGTGGCCGACGCCGTCCGGTGCGCCCGCGAGGTAACCGACAAGCTCGCCCGCCGCTACGGCACCGCCCCGACGCCCTCGCTGTAGTCCTCTACAACTCGGCGCTCCAGGTCCTCCAGAGTCCACGTCCGGGGCCCTGGAGCGCCCACCGTCCGCACGCAATCCCAAATTCACCGCGGCGGCTGTCGACTGGCCACGTCTCCTTGTCGAGGCGACAAGGTGTCACACGGCCCTGCCCCCACTCAGGGACGGCTGTCCGTTCCCTGCAGCAGGCTCACGGCGGCCACCCAACGTCCCTGACACAGTGCCGCGCCGACAGGGCCGCACCCGCTGCTGCTGCCCCGCCGCCGACCGCACCCGGCCGACCAGATTCGCGGCCAGGCGACGCTGCGGCTGCGGTCGGCTTCAGTGACCACGGCCGCAGCAACCGTCGGCCTCTCTTCAAGGAAGGCGTACATGAGCACCGCCCCGTACACCGATGACGACCTCCGCGCCGAGGCTGCCCGCCAGCGCGGCACTCTCACCCAGGATCCCGACTTCATGGGTGTCGGCGAGCAGATGGAGGGCAACCTCCGCTGGGCGGAGCTCAACCAGGAGCAGTTCCGCCAGGCGCAGCAGAAGATCTACGACCTGATCAACAACGCTCCCGACCTCTCCCAGTGGTCCGTCGTTCTCGGCGCCGACGGCCTGGAACCGCTCTCCAAGACGCTGAACGGCCCCGGCGTCCGCATCCTCATTGCCGTCCGCCCCGACGTGCCCCAGGAACTGCGCGGCACCTTGGTAGAGAGCATCGGTGCCGAGGTCGCGCGGCTCGACGCGTCTCAGTCATCCGCGCACACCGTGAAGGAGCTAGAGGACGAGCTAGCGGCGGCTCGCGCTCGGCTGGTCGTCGCTGAGCAGCGTAAGAGCCGCCGCCAGGCGGAAGTCGAGCTGCTGGAGGAGCGGATTGTTCACCGGCAGCTAGCCGACGCACTGGCTGAAGACGGCTTTGCCGGCGTCCTTCGCTGGTGGATACGCGGTCACGACCACCCTTCCAAGCGGTACGCCCGGGAAGTCATGACCGCATGGCTCCAGAGCCTTTCTTCTCAGCTGTGGTGCCCCGACCACCCTCCGACCACCAACCCTCGCCGTCCCGTCCGCACCTGCAACATCGCGTGGAACGTCTCGCTGACCACGCAGGAAGGGGCCGCGGCCCTGGCCAGGTCCTTCAACTCCATAGGCAGTGCCGTACGGCCAGCGTCCCGCACGGACCGCATGCTCCCCGACATGAACATCCAGGTCATACCGCCCTGCACCGAGCTGCGCTTCGGGGCTCGCCGCGAGCCCTGCTTGATCCTCCGGCCCACCCGTGAGGGGTGGGAGCTGGTCACAGCAGTTGGCGCTCCGATCACTGTCGGCTCCAGCGGCGAAGACTGCCGCGCCCTGCTGGTACAGGCGCAAACCATCGCCCTCAGCAGCCTCGACGGCAGCCAAGGCCGATGAAGCAGCAGTCCGCGCATGAGAAGGAAGGCTTCCCCGTGGACCACACCGACGGCTCCCCTACCGGCCGAAGGCCGTTCCTTGAACTGCTCACCGCCACCCCATACGTCGACTGGCTCGTCCGCGTACTACTGGAGGCCGCCGACGAGGAACGCTCCGCACTGCAAGCGGCCCGCCTTCCGACTGCCGTGACCCTCCCGGTCACCGTCGTACGCCACCAGTGCCCGCACTGCCGCCGTACCTGGGCCAAGAAGCCCGCCGCCGCCGCGCACGTCGCCCGTTGCTGGAGCAATCCCGAGGTGCGGTCCTGCAAGACGTGCGAGCACCACGAGCCGGGTGAGGCTGCGGGCGGCTGCTGGGGTGATCCGTACTGCAACTGTCCCGAAGTCCCCGAGGGCTGTGCCGTCGGAGCCGCCACGCCGATGATCACCGACTGTCCGCTGTGGCGGCTGGCTGACGACGCCGAGTGATCCCGCAGAGGCGGGGCCGGTGGACCTAGTACGGCTGCATGAACCCAGGATTCGCCAGCGCGTGACGTACCCAGGCCGCACCAGGTCTCCTCGGACCTCTCAGCCCGCCATGAGTCAAGGAGACACCCACACCCTATGAAGCGCATCGCGTCTGTCGCCCGCAGCGAGGAGGCGATCCTCGACCGGATTCGGGCTCTCGCCATCGAACGAGCGTCCCAAGGACGCCCGCTCCAGTATGAGGAGCTGCCGGCCTTGTACGACGGCACGCTCACGCCCAGCACGACCGACCTCGCCTGTATCGCCGAGGAGGCCGGGGTCACGATGGAATTCCTTCTCGGCATCCACGGCCCGGCTCGGCTTGCGCGGACGGTGAGGATGCGGGTGGGACGCCTGTACTGGGGGTGGTGGCGCGGCATTGGCCGTCACCGCTGCGGGCCGGGGTGCGGCTCGTGAGCCGCACGGAGCAGGAGTTCGCCGTTCCCCAGAGGCCGCCTGTGATGACCGAACGTCCGCAGGAACGCAAAGACCCTGAGACGGACGGCGTGACCGCGGCGCTTGATCCCCTCGGTTTGGCCGAGCACCTGGACAGGCTGGGGCAGACGTCTGCCGCTGATCTAGTCCGGGCGATGACGGAGGAGCTAGCTCTGGTCCGGCGTGAGCGCGACACCTTGGCCGAGCATGCCCGCCGGATCGCAGGCCTACCGGGCCATGAGCTCAGCCACAACTGTCGGCTGATGGGGCCCGCGATGGAAGCGCTTGACGTTCTGCGCGTCACTCGCCGCTGCCCAAGCACCAGCAACGGCCGACACTGGCCCCTCCGACATCTGAGTGCCACTCGCTGCGCATGGTGCCACGCTCGCCTGCCCGACCGGACCCGCTGATGACCGCAGCGTCCCATGCCTGCTGCGTACGCCGGCTGCCAGCACCGGCGCGGCAGGGTTTGTCTCTGGTCCGGCCTACTCCAAGCCGGACCCACAGCCCAGGCCGCGGCGCCATGGACCAGCGGCTCATCCGCTCCCTGTCCTGACGGTACGGCGGCTGACACAGGTCTCCGCCGCCGCCATCCGCACGAACTCGCGGATCCTCGCTGCTCACCAGCCTGGAGCGGTTCACTGCGGCCACCGAGGAGGGAAGACTCCAGCGCTTCCCCGGCCCGCACAGCAGGGAGTACGTACCGATGAACCGCCCCAAGCCCGGCAGCACCGTCGACATCAGCCAGCTCGTCGAGAAGCTGGACTCGGCGCGCGGCACCGTCGCCTACGACGCCGATAAGGACTACTTCGAGCGCCACCACTCCGAGCGCAGCGAGATCGACACCGTCTTCGACGACCTGATCGACTGGGTCCGCGCCCACCAGGCGGAGGCCGAGCTGGCCAAGCTCGTCAAGCCCGCCTCCGACCCGGACCTGCAGCCCGGTGACCTGATCGCCGTCCACGGCAAGCCCGTCACCGTGCGAGAGATGCGCGTCCACCGACCGCATAGCCATGGCGACTCCGGTCTTCCGCAGCATCGGGCGGCCATGGAGATCGTCACCGGTGTCGGCAGTGAGTGGTTCTCTCTCACGCCCCAGGCGTGACGACCCGGCTCGTGGTGACAGCCCAAGGCAGGGCCGGTCACCACGAGCCGGTACCGCCCGTCCCAAGGACTCCGAGAGGCAGCGAGATGCAAGACCAGCCGCACACACAGATAGTCGTCAACCACACGACCCGGACCGCGTTCGTCGGAGGCTCCTACACGCGTAAGAGCAGTGCGCTGCGCGGAGCGCAGCGGGTCGTGCGCCGCCAGGGAACCGACATCGTCTCGGTGCTGGTCTGCCCTGTTCATCAGCGAGATGACTACCTGAGCATGGCGGACGTCCACGCAGACGTCATGGTCTTCGTCAACCCGTCGTGATCGGAGCAACCTCGAGCGGGGTACCACCGTGAGGAGGGCGAGTGGTCTGAACAGGAATACGCCCGCAGCCACATGGCTGCGGGCGTATCTCGTCGTGAGCTGCGCCTGGTGATCAGTCGATGTACTTGCTTAGCAGGGCAGCGGTGGCCCCGGCGGCCAGCTTGGTCGTACGGCTGAGCTTCTGCGTCAGTTTCACGGGGCCCTCTCATCGCGAAGTACCTACGGCTGAGCAGGGAGTCCTGTACCGGTCCGAGCTGTCCTGTCGGAGGCTTCGACAGGCCGGCTGGTGTTCCCTTCATCTGGAGTGGGGGGCTGGCCTTCCCGGTCGGTGTGGTCGGGCTGCAGACCTCGGCGACGGTTCGAGTCGGGCCAGGGCAGATTCAGAAACTTCGACGTCACGGTTCCTCCTTCGACACTGTGGGAGTCGGCCTACGCAGGCTGGACGGTGCGTTTGGGCTCACGGTGGGCACTGGGGCCCGCTCGGGAGCGAGGTGGACGAAACGGCACGGGAGGGACACGCGAAGGCGGCCGGACCTGGAGAGGTCCGGCCGCCTGCATCACGGCGTGTGCCGATGGGTCAGACCGGTCGGGAGAACCGGCAGGGACGACGGACCGAGGTCTTACGGATGGAGCGCATGCGACACCTCCTGTTGGCGGGCCCTCTGGATGAGGGTGGCGCCACAGTAGAAAGCGGAAGGCGGGCGTGCGGCTGCAATTCCCGCCCTGGAGATTCACGTCTCGCGGCGTTGTCTCCGGTACGGGGAATCGGACGTGTCCCGGTTGGTCAGGCGGCACGTGACTGACTGCTGCGCGCGGCGGCGCGGCGTAGGAGAACCGCGTGTTCCTGGACGATGAGGTCGTCGGTGAACTGGTCAGGGGTGCCGGTGACGGTGAGGGTAGCGACCAGAGCGTCGCCGCGAAGGACCGCGGTTGCCAGGCTGTGGGTGGAGCTCGTGCGACTGGCAGCGATTCTGCTGCTCGTCACAGTTCGCGCGAGGTCCTCGCACAAGCGCAGGGGCCGGCCGTCGGCGGTGCTGGTCATCTGCGGCGGCAGGAAGGCCAGGGCGATCCGGCCGGCGGCTGTCCGGGAAAGGTCTCCATCCTGCTGGGCCGCGTCGAGGCGCAGCGCCAGCCGGGGGCTGACCACGTCGACCAGGTCGAGGTGCAGGCCGGCCCCAGGACGCCAGCCTGGGACGTGCCACGCCGTCGCCAGGTTCGTGTCCCTGTGCAGGGCGCGTAGCGTCTCGGTGATCTCTGGAGTGCTGGTCCGTACTGGGGCAGGGCCGAGCAGGACTGCGGCGTCGCAGGTCAACCGGTAGGTGCCGTAGCGCTCGCCGGGTTCGGCAAAGCCTTCTTCGACAGCAGTCAGCAGCAGGCGGGAGGCATGGCCGGGGCGCAGCCCGGCAGAGTGTGCGACGTCGGCGACCTGGTGCTCAAGGTCGGCGCCCAGCTGTGCCAAGGCACGCAAGACTCGACCGAACGCCCTGGCGGACCGATTGGGTTGTGTGGTGGCCGCCGCTGCGGTCACAGGCTGTTGAGCTGCAAGAACAGGCATGGGGCACCAACTCGATTCGCACGGTGACGCGACTGGTTGAAGGTCGTGACCCGAGAGTGCCAACGAGACCGGACACTGGCTTCTACCGTCCTGAGCAGCTGCTCTGTGGGTGGTGTCGTACACGCCGGCCTGCGGGACCGACGGAGGCCTGGGAGCCGAGTAGATGCCGGAGCAACGCTCTCATCGGCGGCAAAGGACAGGCGCTGGGCAGAGAGATCTCGCACGGTGATGGTATGTGCGGCATCGCCCGTTCTACTCAGGCTTGCCCAGCCTTCCCCAGTGCACAGGAGCCCCGATGACCAACGTGGATCCCGGACCAATTCCCACTTCCGGAGGGACGGCAGCCGAAGCCACCCTGCCCTCCGCCGCCGCGCGGCACACGCTCCTGGAGGACTGGCACGCTGCGGGTATCGCCGCCGAGCGTGCTCACCAGGACTACCTCGCCCAGTGGGCGGCGGAGAAGGTCCCGGCCGTGTGCATGGTGGTCTTCCAGGCGGAGGACAGCAAGAACGGCCCCCAGTGGTCCGATCAGAAGGTGACCTTCCTGGGCAGCAGTTCCGGCGGAGAGGACGTCCCCCTCGCGTCCCACGACTCCAGGAACGACCCGGAGCTGGTGAAATCGCTGGACGCACTCACTGAGCTCACGCCGCCAGCCCATGAAGACGACGAGCTCCACATAGTCGTCACGAGGGCACGGGCTTGAAGCAGCGGTCGGGGCACGGCCAGGGCCGTGCCCCGGCCGCTGTGTGGGTCAGCTCTCCACCTCGGCGGGCCCGAGGCCCAGCAGGCCGACGCTCAGACGCTGAACTCGTGCGCGGGACTGCAGTTCACAGGGCGCGCGCCGCTCTTCTGAACGCAGACACGGATCTTGTGGCGGCCCTCGAACAGGGTGGGGGTCCGCCAGGAGCAGCTGCCGTTGTTGTAGGAGTCGGTGACGGTGGTGATCACCGAGCCGTCCATCCTCAGGATCTGGACGGCCGCCTTGTGGCGTCGGTCTTGATGTCGCAGGCCGTCACCCTGCCGTTGACGTGGTTGTAGTAGCCCGAGGCGCCGTTACCGCTGGAGTACCACCAGCCGGAACTTGCGGACGCGGGCGTGGCGGAGATCGCGGCGACCGCGAGCGCGCTTCCCAGAGCGACAGGGAGGGAGCGCTTGATGAAGTGGGGCACTGGCACGGCTTGCTCCTGTTCACAGCGGGACGACTGTCGCCAAGACTGTGCCGGTGAAAGCGGACACCATCGCCCGCTGTCCTGTCCGCTCGGTGCGCGATCATGAAGCCTATGTCTCCTTCCCAGGGCCTATTCCTCGCCGCACTGCTTTTCACGACCGCGGGGGCTGTTGTCGGCGTCGTTGCGTCCCTCAAGATTCGACGCACTCGGCGCCTCCTTCGGGAAGGCTCGGCAGCGCGGGGTGTGGTGACCCGCCATGAGCAGGCTCGTATCGCACCAGGCGCGGACTCCATGAGTACCAGCCGCAGCTCCGGGACCGCCGTGTACTACCCAGTCATCGCATGGAGCACGGGCGATGGCGAAGCGATGGAGAGCAGGGCGGACATAGCTCGCCCCAAGAAGAAGACCCTCCCCGTCGGTGCTCGCGTCGAGCTCCGCTACGACCCGAAGGATCCGTCACGCTGGATGCTCCCTGCTGAGGGCAACGGCTTTTGGTGGCTCTTCGTCGCCCAGGGTGTGCTATTCGTCCTGATCGGCTTGGGGTTCTTGCTCGGGGCCTGGTCAAACAGGCTCTGAACCGGAGGGCTGAAAAGAGGGCGGCCCTCCGGGATTTCGCAACATCTCCCCTTTGAGCCACTGGCCGGATTGACTGTCAC
Source organism: Streptomyces sp. NPDC002125 (assembly GCF_053593715.1). Lineage (NCBI taxonomy): Bacteria > Bacillati > Actinomycetota > Actinomycetes > Kitasatosporales > Streptomycetaceae > Streptomyces > Streptomyces sp. NPDC002125. The sequence continues at coordinate 187,443 of NZ_JBSFDD010000009.1, forward strand.
GATCGCACTAGGCACTTGCCTGTCGCCTCCGACTCTGGCTGGCACGTTCCGCCGGGCAGCCACATCTGAAGGACCTCCACAACCGCATGTTCGATTACAGGGCCCACTTGTTCCCCGCCGATGAAGCTGACCTCGGCTCCCAACCGCACGAGTTGTCACCAGCCCGTGCCCTCGCCGAGCTTCGCGATGCCCTGGCCGGATGGATCGCCGAGACTGTCGAGCCGTTCACTGATCACGCGTTCAACCCTGACCGGGAGCACGGCGGGCACATCGCCATGAGCCTGTTCGAGGCAGTGAGACACCTGCGTACTACCAGCGATTCAGCGGCGTTGCGGACCGCCACGATTCTGGAGCACGCAGCCGTCAACACCCTCTACGCAGCGAACCTGGCTCGCCGCCACGGCTCGGACCAGGCGCCGTACGGGCCCACGGACCTGAGCACATATGTCCGGTCGTCGTACGCCGCTGCGGTTTCCGCCGTTCGTCAGGCTCACGCCGCCGCTGCCACAAACCACTGCTCCTGCGGTCACTGCCCGGCACGCTGAACCTCTCCACCATGTCGGCGCGGGCGTGGTTAACCGGTAGCGCTCCAGGCTGACGCCGTCAGGATTCGCAGTTCCTCGCACCGCACCCCCTTGACGCCGTGGGATGCGCAGACGTCGATCAGGAACCGGTAGCTCTTCTACGGGACCGACCGGTCGGCGGCTGCCCGGCCACCTCAGGACGGGCAGATTCACACTGCACCGACTGGAGAACCATGCGCGAGAGCCACCCCGTCGAACTTCTTCTCCCTCTGCTCGCCGGCGAACAGGTAGAGGCGTACGCACGTGCCATATGGCGGCAGGCGTGCACTGATGTGGCTGAGATCCTGGCCCGCGACGGCCTGCCCCTTTCGGCCGGCATCGTAGAGGCACATCGTGACCTGACCGAACTCGATCACCCTGCGCCCACACGGCCGGAACAGACCACCCACAAGCCCGGCTGCCGGGCTTTCGACTGCCGATGCGGCTACCCCTGGGCTCAGGACTGCTCAGACTGCCAGCGATGCATGTGCTGGCGGTCGGAGTGCTGTGCTGAAGTCGCCCTGCAAGCGGCACGGCGCGCGGAGCACACCAGGGCAGTCCGCGCCCTACTCCCCCTTCTCGACCCGCAGACGCTCACCGCAATCCGCGAGAGCGCTGCAGAAGCGGAAGAGAGCGCGTGGCGCCGGGTAGCCGCCCGTCGGGTACGCACCCTTGTGCCGGGCAGAGACCGCTACACGATCGCCATTTTCGAGGCTATGGAGACGAAGCTGGGAATGAGCCACGCCGGCTTCGTCGGCCAGGACGTGGAGCTCTACGCCGAGGGGCAGAGCGATCCGAACGAGGCCGTCGACCTGGACGACGGGGAACTGGCCCGGGCGCTGGGTGCACTCAGTGCACTTCTCCGTCCACTGGAAGGCCATCGTCTCGTCGTGGACCTGCATCTGGGCCAAGAGCAGTCGTAGCTCGATGCCTGATGTCGTGTCGAGATGCGGCCAATCTGAGCCGCTGGCCCTCGTCAGCTGTCTGAGTCCGTGGGACTCAGACAGCTACACGCCCAAGCCCCTGCGACAGCGGTCGTAGTTGTAGGCGAGGAAGGGTGTCAGGTGCCTTCCAGGCACCGGCTGGAGAGGTCGGTGAGCGTCCGCAGCTGGGAGGAGCCGTCGTCACCAAGAGGGTGCTGCTCCCACCAAACCCGGATCTGCGCAGTCTGCTCCAAGCCACGTTCGAGGGTGATGCCGGCCCGTTCGAGCCAGGCACTCCGCGCGTCTTCCAGCTCGACAAGGAGTTCGCGCCCAGGCCGCCGCCCTAGCTTGTTGTTCACCAGGGCGGCGGCTTCGTCCTCCGGCTGGGCCTCGGCGGCCGGGGAGGTCACCCGCAAGACGTCGCGCACTTCGGTGACGCGAAGCCCGGTCTCCTCCAAGGCTTCGACCGTTTCCCACAGTGCCTGAGCGATGTCTTCCTCGGTCTGCATGGAGACGAGTACGGCGCCGCCCGGTGCGCCGGGCCAGCGAGCAGCGCCGGTCAGCCACTCCCAGGTGGCCGTGCCGGATCGCTCGAGGTTGCCGGGGAGCGCTGCGATGTCCGGGGCACCGAGGAAGTGGACGTACGCCTCGTACGACCATCCGCCGTCCGGCATCTCATCAGCAGCTGGCAGGTCGAACAGCGAGCTTTGGCCCTCGCAGGTGTCCAGGTCATCTTGCATGCGATCACCCTAGGTCCGGCACGCCCGCGCCTTGGACCCGAGCGTGGTCAGGGTGCCGGCGGGGCCGGCCCCCTGACCACCGGGTCGGAGCTCAAGAGGCAGCCGGGTCAGGCGCCGCAGGCGTGATTCGCGACGGCACAACATCCTCGCGACTTCTCGTGTCTCGTGGTGGGCGGCAAGAGCGTCGGGCGGATGCGCCTGAGTACGCCGACCGCGCGTGCAGCTTCCTTGTCACCCAAGCCGCACCAGCTTTCACAAGGAGTACCCGTGAACCATCTCCCGTTGGCTGAGTCCGAGGTCAACGCGTTGGCGTTGAGCATGATCGATCTGCGCATGATGCACATCGTCAACGGCGTCCCCCAGCAGCCGGCACCCATCAAGGGCCGCGAGCATGAGTGCGTCGCCGCGGAGCTGGGGTTGCCGGTCGTTGCGCTCGACGACGCCCTGCGTGCCTACGTCGACGAGCACCGCCGCTTCCTCTCATGGCATCCCGCAGCGCCTCTGGGCATCAGCGCTCACAAGCTCGCGTCAACCGGGTGGGTTGTCAGTGCTCTGGAGACGAGGGCGGCCCTGGCCGTGCTCGACAGGAGCAGTAGCAAGTCCGTACGCACGGTCGTGGAGGGCCGTTTCGGCGCCGTTGGCGCGGACCTTGGGACATGGGACGACTGGACGAAGATGCTGCGGGGCAGCGCGGACTCCGGTTCCCCGCTCCTCTTCGGTCCGCCGACATACGACGGCCCCTGGGCCGAGGCCGAGCTCCTCCTCGACAGCGACTGGCGTTCGGCCTAGTTCTCGCCGTCGTTCCCTGCGCCCGGCCAGATAGAGCAGAGTGGGTTCGCGGACGGGGAGGGACTCCGCCCGTGAGGAGGGGGCCCAACCCATGAGGGACCGAGAGCAGGGAGAGTCTCGCGCCAGCATGCTGGTTGCCGTCGACGAGCGTGATCTCGCCTTCGTACCGGAAGCCCGCGGCAGCGGTCAGTCGTTCACCCTGTACTGGCGCAGCGTGCATGCCCGGGCGGAGGAAGCTCTGACGAAAGGCGAACAGCCGCTGCTGGCGCCCTTGGTCGACTTTGCCTACATCCGCGCATGTAACGACGTGGGGCTCGACCCTCGCTCGAAGGCTGGCTTCGACGCGTACGCGCACCGCTTGCACCCGGTGGATGAGCTGTGGCCGTTCGCTGGGGAGTCTCCAGAGGAGATGCTGCGGCAGATGCGCAGGGAGCAGTCGGCGTGGGCCATGATGATCCGCTGTCGGAAGGTGTTCGGTGCGGCACAGTCTCGCTTTGGTCCTCAAGCGGAGGCTTGGGCCAGGGGCTGTTCTGCCCGCGTCCTGCAAGCCCTCGTCGATGAGGTGCTCGGCGGTGCGCCATCGACCGCTGCGTATGGCCTGGTCACCCTGGTGGCCAAGGCCGCTGGTTTCGAACTCGGCGCATACTCGCTCGCGGTGGAGGCTGGTCCGAAGCCGGGGGTTCAGGACCGGGACCGGGAGCGTTTCACCGCGGCGTTGGGGGCCTCCCTCATCGCGGGCGCCAAGGGAGTTCTGACCCTGGAAATCGGGGATGCGCGGCGTGTGCAGGTCTGGGAGCTGGCTGATCAACGTCTTACACCCAGCGAGCACGGGCAGCTCCTTCTGGAGCCGGACGGCCACCACGCGTCCCAGCCGCAGCCGGCGTACGTGCCCGGTCCGCCGCTCCCCCAGCCTGTCTGACCGATTGCTGTTCGAAAGGATGAACCGCATGAACACCATTCCGGGGCACCCTCACGGAAGGCACTTCCAGCACTGCTTCGTCTACGAGGGGAGCTTCTGCTCCTGCGGAGGTCAGTACACCGGAGACGACGCTGGCCCGCGCCTGGACCTGCCTCCCACTCCCTTCAACCTGCTCGTCCCCCGCCGCCCGCCGCAGGACGAACTGCGGTGACCAACGCTGTCGTCTCCGCACGGGCCAGGGCTCGATCGCACCGGCACCCCGTGGGCCGTCCACGGTGAGATCCGACACCCACGTCGTCGGCGCCCGACACAGCCAGTGTTCCGCACTGGAGCCCTACTCACATCCGCTTCTGTCGCTCGTTGACCGCCGCAAGGCCCCCGCGTGAGGTCGAGCCAGCAGCAGCTCGGTCTCGTAGCCGACGGCGACGGCCTGCGCGGCGGTCCGGGCTCGAAGTACTCCCCGGAGCCTGGCGACGAGGAGGCCGACAGTCTGGGAGCGCACCCGGAGCGCGGTAGCGATCTCGGTGTACGAGTACCCTCGCGCCAGCAGGTGAAGGACCGCGGCCTCGTGCTCCGTCAGCTTAGGAACCCATCGGTTCAGGACGGGCCGATCGATGTGGCGGTGTTCGACCTCACACCCGATGCCCACGGCCTGCAGCTGGGTGGAGATCTCCTCGGCCAGTGCAACGGATCGGTGCCGGCCGCCGACACACAGGACATGAACATCGACGCGGTGCAGCTGTCCGCGGGGCGGAGCTGGGAGCCGGAGGAGAGCCAGTGCGCGTTGCACGCTGCGGTCGACGAGCTGTTCTGCTCCGTGCGTGGACATGACGTAGTGGCGTACCTCAGGGTCCAGGCCGGTGGAGTGGAGCATGCGCTCACGGACGGCAGGGTCGTCAGGCGGGTTGCGGAGCGGGCGGGCGTCTACGCGAAGGGCGTTGCCACTCGGAGCGTCGTGATGACCTTCTCCGTACGAGGTGATCACCGACTGAATGAACCCGGAGGGACGGGCGTGGCCGCGTAAGGCGTGCTGAGTCATGAGCTCAGTGTTCCGACGCTTCACGGGCCGGGGATGGAGTTGTCCTTGTTGCCTGTTGCCACTCTCGTCTACGGCTCTGCCCGGTCGGCCACGGAAGGGGCTGGCGACCGAAAAGGGCTGTCGCTTATTGGCCGGTTAGGCGTAGTCTGCGAGCAGAGGCCGAGACCATTTGCGCAACCCCCCGCGCTGGTGCTCGGCCTCTCGTGCTGTCGATATCGTGAGGCTGCGCCGGATTCGGGTGGACGTGCCAAGTTGCTCGTATCTTCCTCGGCGCCGTGAAGCCCGATGTTCCCGTTATACGAAGCCATCCAGGTCGGACCCGCCCCCGGCGCCGTGCCTCAGCCGCACCTTGGATTCGCGGTCGCTGGGAGTCTGGCCACCTCAAGCGTGACGATCGACTGCATGTCCACAACCCCCGATCAACAGACACCTACCCCAGCCCCGCAAGAGCGCCGGCCCGTCGTCCGGCCGACACGGTTCTCCGTGAACCTGCTTCCCGAGGACGTCCCCGACCGCGAGGCTTTCACCATCACCGTCGAGTACAACGGATCCGGACGCTATCGAGTCATTCGCAACGAACTGTGCTCCCTCGGATCCGACGGGAAGTGGTCCTGGGGGTACCAGTGGCCTGGAGGCGACCGAGAGCCGGTTACCGACGCCGAATGGGACGACTACCACGCAGGACGTGGCGCCTGGGTTGCCAGCCATCAGTTCGATCTTGAGACTGCGCTGCACCTGGCCGAGCAGGCTGCTCCACACGTTCGGGTCATGCGCACCACCGCCGCCCAGGCGCTCGCCGACTACCTCGCGGAAATGGAGCGCACCGGCCGCTCAGACTGAAGTGAACACGCGCCCGTGTCCCTTTCTCCACGCAGAATTCGCAGACCGTCGCTTCCCCTGGGCTCCAGGGCGATGCTCGTCGGGCAACGACGACGTAACACCGTGAACGAAGAGAGCCTCCGATCATGCCGAAGAAGATTCAGATCACTGGCGACGCGCGACGTAAGCTCGCCGCCGACTTCAAGAAGAAGTACGACGCTGGCGCCTCGGTCCGGGCTATCTCGGACGAGCAGGGGAAGTCGTACGGATTCGTCCATACTCTGCTCGGCGAAGCCGAGACGACCATGCGCGGCCGAGGTGGAGCTCTCCGGAAGAAGAACGCCTAGCGGGCCGAAAAGGAAGCCCGCCTGAATCCAGTCCGCAGGAAGCGGGGCCCCCACCATCTGGTGGGGGCCCCGCTTCGATGACCCGCTACTTGCCCTTGGCGGCTTCCTTCAGCTTGGAACCGGCCGAGACCTTCACGCTGTAGCCGGCCGGGATGTTGATCGGGTCGCCGGTCTGCGGGTTACGGGCGGTGCGAGCGGCACGGTGAGTGCGCTCGAAGGCGAGGAATCCGGGGATGGTGACCTTCTCGTCGCCCTTGGAGACGATGTCGCCGACGACATCGGCGAAGGCGGCCAGAACGGCGTCAGCGTCCTTACGGGTCACCTCGGCCCGGTCTGCGAGCGCTGCCACCAGCTCACTGCGGTTCATGCGGTTACTCCAAAGTCTCTGAGCGTCCCCAGTCGGCAGGTGCTTCGGCCGGGGTGTCGCCATCCTCGCATCCGGCACTGACAACGGAACGTAGTCGACGTGCCGAGCCGAACCGGCCGCCCAGCTGAGAACCGCGAGACGAAGACCAAGACGCCGACAGGCAGGGTAACCGTGGTCGCCACAAGGGCGGTTTCTCGGTGAAGGTGGATCTGCCCTCACGTCATGGCTCGCGGATAGCTGTCCGTCGACGAGGACATCAGGTGCGCTCAGGCGGGTTCCGCCGGAACTCCGCTGCATGCAGGCAGTGCGCCCAGTGTGCGAGCCCTTCCTCGATACGCGCGAGCGCCGAGTAAGGGGTGTGCTGGAGTACCTGGGTGGCTTGGTTCAGCTCACCAGCGGCGATGGCCTCGGCAGCCTTCTGCCAAGAGGTCTGAAACTGTTGCTGCGTTGCTCTGTCGAAGTGGTCCTCGGGTAGCCCGGCCGTCAGGTCCTCCGGCAGTTTCAGCAGCGCTCGGGACAAGAGCGCGTCCATGGCGCGCTCGCTCTCACTGAGGGACTCGGCCGTGCCGGTCATCTCCGGAACCTCCTCGACGGGTATGGAGATGCCGTCGGCGATGGCCTGGTCCATGTCGTCGAACACGTCGGCGATGTCGGGGAGGTCTTTGGCGAGGTAGCGGATGCGGCCCAGAGCGCGGGCCATGGCCGGCAGCAGGATCTCTGCACGCTCGTGCTCGGGAGGGGAAGGCACACGGGCTCCGTCAGGTCGGATCGGCGTTTCGGGCGGGAAGTAGGGAGCACCATATGCAGACCGAGCGGCTGGTGGTTCTGGGGGCGGAGTCGCATCGGCCGCCGAGCGCTGTTTCGCGCCACGGCGACACACGGTCGGCGCTCAGACGCTGGTGGCAAGGAAGTCGTGGGCGCCGCGGAGGGTGGTGCGGAGTTTGCGTTGGGTGCTGCGGCTGTCGAGGCGGACATCGAGTGCCCCGGGAAGCGCTGTGTCCGCCCGCAGGCCCTGGGCCAGTCGGGAGGGGTCTAGCCGGTCGCGGCGGGCGATGAGCACGCCGAGCTCATGGCGGCTAACGGCATGGGCGCCCGCAAGGTGGTGTACGCCGTGCGCGCCGGTGGCGGCGAGTTCCAGCAGGGCGGCAGCGAGATCGGTGACGTGCACGGGGCAGCGGATGTCGTCGGTGAACAGCGCTCCATCTCGGCGGCCGGCTGCGAGGTCGTGGACGATGCGCACATGTGCGGATTCGGTGCCGCCGATGATGAGTGAGGTGCGAGCGATGACGGCAGCCGGGTACAGGAGGCGTACGCCTGTCTCCGCCGCAGCCTTTGCGGCGCCGTACGGGGTCAGCGGGTCAGGATCACAGGCTTCGTCATAATGAACGCGGCCCAGGCCGGAGAACACCGCGTCGCTGGAAACGTGGACCAGGCGGCTGTCGTGCTGGGCCGCAGCCATGGCCAAGCGGATGGGGCCCTCAGCTGTGACTGTCCAGTCAGCGTCACTGCTGGTGGCGTTGATCACGACGCTGGGCCTCGCCTCCGCCATCACAGCTTCGAGGCGGTCAGGGTTCCGAAGATCCAGCTCGTACCACGTTGCAGCCGGGGCGCTGCCGGGCCTGGACGCGAAGGTCGCGGCAGTCGTGTGCCCTGCTGTTGTCGATTGGCGGACAAGCTCAGCCCCGAGGAATCCACTGCCGCCGACGATCAGAACAGTCATGGCGCGACCGTAGAGGATCCATCGCCGCCCCGACCCGGAATCGTGTAGAGCCGTCAGGCTCCGTCTCTCCCCCGGGGTGTGCAGGCTTTCTGCCGCGGTGAGGAGCCCGCTGCAGATCGATGCCGGACTGCCTCAACCGTGGCACGTCTCGGAGGGGTGTTCGCCAAGAGGCGCCTACGCGGTTCGGGGCGGGGCCGTAGCCAGAGCTCGCATCGAAATAATGTTCCCTTTCTGGATACATGCGGTTACGTTCGGTTCCACGCAAGATCGTGAGGGGGGTTTCCATGCACGCCGATACTGCTCTTCCCGGCCGACCGCCGGGCATCCGAGAGGACGCTGACGGCCTGACGTCGCGCCAGCGCGCCGTCCTGACCTGCATCCTGAACTCCGTCCGAGAGCGCGGATACCCGCCCTCGATGCGTGAGATCGGGCAAGCGGTGAAGCTCTCCAGCACCAGCTCGGTCGCTCACCAGCTCCAGGCACTCGAGCGCAAGAGCTTCCTGCGCCGTGACCCTCAGCGCCCCCGGGCGTATGCCCTCACCCCCCACGCCCAGGACCTGGTCGACGCCCACCAGCTGCCTACCCCCTTTGAGCAGGACGTGGCCGTGCGGGCCGCCAAGGCAGCGCGAGCGGCCGCCGTGGCGCATGTCCCGCTCGTAGGACGCATCGCCGCCGGACCGCCGATCCTGGCCGAACAGGATGTCCAAGACGTGCTCCCAATGCCTCGCGCGGTAGTTGGTCACGGTGACCTGTTTGCGCTCCTGGTCGCCGGCCAGAGCATGATCGATGCTGGCATCCGTGATGGCGATGTGGTGACCGTGCGCCGTCAGAGCAACGCCGAGCCCGGCGATATCGTGGCCGCTCTCCTGAGCGACGGTGAGGCGACCGTGAAGAAGCTCCGTATCGCGGACGACGGCGCCTGGTTGATGCCGTGCAACCTGGCCTACCAACCGATCAAGCTGGGAGAAGACGGGGTGATCCTGGGCAAGGTCGTTGCCGTCATGCGATCCCTGTGACCCCCTACTGTCCGACTGGGGCACGAGCTGCCGGACCTACCGCTCCTCTTCCTCAACGGCCCGGCGCGCAGTCAGTCGCCCAAGGCGATCAGACGGGCGGCGCAACACGCCTACCCCTCCGGCAGTTCGCCATCCTGCAGAGGCAGCAAGGCCCCCCGGCCCTGCATTGCCCCCGTGCGGCTGGCGCCGCCTGACGCGGCTCCCAGAGGCTGCTACGCTCGGCGCGCCCCAGAGTCTCGTGGGGCGGGCCGTGCGCAGGCCCGCGTTGTCGGCCCGGCTGACGCGCTACGGAAAGGTGCTCTGCACCAGCGCATTCAGACCTTCTGAATGCCCACGGAGCTGCCATGCCTGCTGATCACGCCCGTAAGAGCCTTGTACGCCGCCGCGGAGAGGACACCGGCGAGTCGTACACCGATGCCGCCAAGGCCGTGCGACGCGAGCGCAGTGCGTACTACCGCGCCGTCTGGGACCCGTGGATCGCTCCCCGCTGCGAAGTGACTGACCCGATCCCAGGGCATGACCCGTGGCTGTCCGGTCCGTGTCCGGAGGGCTGCCCGACGCGGGAGAACCCGGTCTACCGCGCCTACCTGGAGACCCTCCCTCCAAGGGAGCGTCTGCCGCGCCCGGCGCCCGGGCGGGACCCGTACATGTGCCCTGGCGCTGCCTCATGCACCGACGACGGCTGCAGCTGCAACTACGTTCATCTGGCGGTTTGCCAGGACTGCGACGCCGTCTACAGCCCCGGGCTTGAATCCCCGTGTCCGAACTGCGGCCGGCGGCCGGAGTAGCAAGCATCGCCAGCGGGTCTCCTCCACTGGTCAAGCAACGGACGAGCCGGCGCTCTTCGTCGAGGACTCCTGCCGAACGCTCCAAGCGCTCTCGGTGACGGCGCGTCGGTCGTGCTCCGTACGGGCTGCGGTGAGCAGGCCCCGCCACGACGTGACGGTCGGACGCCTGCGCAAGAGAGCGCGGCGCTCACGTTCGGTCATTCCACCCCAAACACCATGCTCTTCCCTGTGATCGAGGGCGTATGCGAGGCATTCGGTCCGCACCGGGCAGCCAGTGCAAATAGCTTTTGCTCTGCTCTGAGCCGAGCCTTGAACGAAAAGCTCTTCCGGGTCTCCCGTCCGGCATGATCCTCGTGCACGCCAGGCTTCCTGGCCCCCCTTGCTCACCGACCCCGCCCTCTCACCTCGTCATCCGCTCCCCCGCCAAACTCAGCAGGCAAGTGCCGCGACGCTACGCCAACCGTTTCTGCGACGAAATAGCGGCCGCGTACAGTGACCCGATCGAGTGAACAGCTGGCCAAATACCTACGACCTGAGGCTGGAACTCCGCAGCTCAGGAGTCCCTGGGCCCGGGCCGCGCCAACTGACGTAGAGATCTTTCGCAGGACCGAAGGGAAGAGCACGATGCCGCAGGCACAAGATCGCAAGACCGCCAGCAGTCTTGCGTGCGGGGCTGCGGTATGCGCCTTCCTGACGCTCGTCACCGGCACACTCTTCCTGGCTGTCACAGCCAGTGGCCTGCTGGTCGGAGCGCTTCTGGCGCATCGCGGAACCCTTGAGCCTCGCCCGTACTGGTACTGGCCTGCGTGGCTGACCGGCGCGACAGTGGCTGCTCTCCTCGCCACAGCCGCCGACGAGGCGGCCCGCCTTCTGCTCCTGCCTCTGGCCGCTGCCGAAGCCATCATCGGCCTCGTTCTCCTCGCTCTGTGGAGCCACCGTCGGCACGGCCGCGGCGACTGGATCGTCTGGCTGCCCGAGACTGGCGTGACCCTGCGCCGCGAGTGGAGCCGCCGGGCGGCGATCCACTGGGCGCAGACCGAGTGGCCCGGCCCGCCCTGTGCGATCAGCCCTGCCGAGTCGTTCCCCGAGGCGGCAGCCGCCACTCCTCTCTATCCGTACCGCGACCGGCCAGGGATCACGGGTGTGCGGTCACCCGAGCTCGGCTGGACACGACCCATCGGTTGAGAGGAGCTTGGGACGCGCGGGCACCTGGTGGGTTCCGACTGCCGTTCGTAACCCGGGAGACGAGCGCGTCCCAAGCCGCGGTCCGGCCCTTCCCTGACCTGTCCTGAACGAGCGATGCCGCACGGCTGTACGACTGCTTCGTTACGGCCTCTCACCACGGAGCCCACGGCGCCGGCGGCCGCACGCAGCGGCGATGTAACCCTTCATCAAGATTCGCGGCGCCTCGCTGAGTGAGCCGTGCACGACGACGCTCCGCTGTGCACACCGTCTCGCTCAAGGGAAGCAGGACCTCCGGCATGGCCCGCTACATCAGACCCGAACCACCCTTCACGCTCGACCGCGTAGAGATGACCCAGCACCCAGCGCGCACCGTTCGCGTCCACCGGATTGCGGCCGCGTTGCAGATCCTGGGCATGAGCGCCCTGATCGGAGCGACGGCCGCGACCGGCACCACCCTCATCCACACGCTCTTGAGCAAGGCACGGACCTGGCACGAGATGGTCAGCTGGTGGCATCCGGCGCTGGTGTTCCTCGTCCTGGTTCCCGTCGGTCTGTACGTCTGGCGCTGGGACCGCATCAAGGCCGGTTGGCTCTTTCGCGGCTACCACCTGGGCGATGAGGAGCTGTACATACGCGCCGGTCTTCTCCATCGGCGGTTCACGGTCCTGGCCTACGCCCGGATACAGGAGGTCAACGTCGTATCCGGCCCCATCCAGCGCCGCTACGACCTGGCCACCGTGACCATCAGCAGCGCGGCTGGGCGTAACGCCATCGCCGACGTCGACCCGCAGACGGCGTACGAGCTGCGCGACCGGCTGACCGACCTCGCCCGGAAGCGGAGGCTGCCGGTATGACGCTGTCTCCCTTGCAGGGCCGCCTTCATCCGGCCACCCCGCTGCGGCGCAGTTGGGCCGTGCTTGCCGCGCTTGCAGGTCTGGCGTACCAGCAGCACAACCTCTTCAGCGTCGGGACTTCAGGCGCGAGGAACAAGATCGACGTGCCTCTTTGGGTCGCCTGTACAGCCGTGACGGTGGTTGTCGCGGTCGTCCTGAGCCTGTTCATTACGTCGTGGAGGTTGAGCCACTACAGCCTGGATGGTGACGAACTCGAGTACCGCAGTGGCCTGCTCTTCAAGGTCCGACGTCACTGCGAGCTTCACCACGTCCAGAGCGTCGACATCGGCCAGCCCTTCTTCGGCAGGCTCCTTGGGGTCTGCACCCTCCGAGTCGTGATGTCGGGCACGACGATGACCCTCTCCTACCTCACCCTCAATCAGGCGAGAGCGCTCAAGGCCCGCATCCTCGCCGAAGACACCGCCGACGAGCGGCTTCACCAGGTCAAGACTACGGACCTCGTCGTGGCTCTCCTCCTTGATCTCGGAACGAACCTCAAGTCGCTCCTCCTCATCGGAATCGGCGTAGGCCCGTACGTTCTCTCCGGCCAGCTGTTCACCCTCTCGACGCTGGTCGCCTTTGTGCCCAAGGTTTGGAAGCTGACGGGACGGCGACTTTTCACCTACAGCCGGTGGTCGGTCACCCGCATCGCCGAGGGCAGCTACCGCACCGACCATGGCCTGTTCGACACCCAGCAGTACACCTACCGAGCCTCCCGCGTCGCATCCATCGAAATTCATCAGCCCGTTCTGTGGCGACGGTTCAACTGGGTCGAGGTGCGGGTGGCCGTGGCCGGAGCGGGAAAACCCGGCGTGCTGCTGCCTGTGTGCCCGCGCACCGTCGCCGAGAAGTTGGTGCTCCATCTCCTTGGGGCGGACGCCGTGGCCCATCTCCACGCTCCCATTCCGGCGCCTGGGAAGGCCCGCAGGGCGACGCTCTTCCACAGGGCGCTCGGCTACCGCCTCGGCAATGGGTACTTCGCCACTTGGCGCGGCTTCTTCTTCCGTAACAGCATCACGATCTGCCCCGCTGCCCGAATCCAGACGGTCGGCGTTCGACAGGGGCCCTGGCAGCGCAGGCTCGGCCTCGCCAACGTGCACGCGCACATGGCAGGAGGGAATCGCGTGTCAGCAGTCCACCGCACATCTACCGAGTCAACCGATCTTGCGCAGCGCCTGCACCAGGCGTCCACGCTTCATTGACCTCGGCCCCACGTCAATCGCGTGGTTCCGTACCCCGGGCCAGCCCGATTTTGAGCCTGTAGACGACTGTCGTGAGGAAGGCGGGAAGGCGCGTACGCGCCTTCCCGCCTTCCGGCAGAGGCCACCATAAGGATGTAACGCTCGTCTGCCTCAGGAGAACCGCGTCCGTGATCCGTGCTCACCATCGACTCAAGGGCGGGGCCGCCCAGCTCGGCGCTGCTGGCCCTGGCCTGTCCGGCCCATTCGGCATCTGGCCCGCCGACGACCACCAGGACGACGAGGACCATGAGGACGAGCTCACCGTCGACCGCACGAAGGAGACGCGCACCTGATGACCAGCGAGGACCGCGTCGCCAGCGGCGAGCACGTCAGCGGCCCGGCGGCCGAGGAGTACCGACGCGTCTTGCGCGGACGGCGCCGGGACGGCTTCAACTGCTCCTGACCCCCTCATCTGGAGCCCAGGTGCGGACGTCCACTCGGTACGTTCCGGCCCGCCGGTTGCCCTGCCGGCCTACTGGTGGGTCCGCTGTCGGTGGAACTCCCTCGCGTCTGTATCCAGCGATCTATCGTTTGCTGCAGAGAGTTCAATGGGGGCGACGTGGTGCGGGACACGAGACTGGTGCAGACCGCGGTCATCGGTGATGAACACTCCGATGTCCCGATCATCCTGCCGACCGAGGCGATCGAGCTCGACGTCTTCCGGCACGCCCACCAGCAAGACACGTTCTGGTGCGGGCTGCTCCTGGGCGGCTGCGGGGGCCAGCTCGCCACCAAGCTCTACGTGGATCGCCAGTGTCACTTCCAGCACAATCCGCTGCCGAACGGCGCCCCGAACACCTGCCGTCGACCGTCCGTCGGCGAGTCCAGCGCGGATCACCTGTACGTGAAGTCGGCGATGTCGCGCTCGCTGCTCGAGTTCGGCCGAGCCGCCCAATTCGCCTTTCCGCCGCCGATCGGCTCCCTCGTCGACGTCGACCTGGAGGACGGCGTTCCCCTGCGCATCCACATGGACGCCGCCGTGGAGCCGGACTGGGAGCGTCAGGGCGCCGTGATCCTCGGCCCCGGCGTGGTGCCGGCTCCGGACGTGCTCGCAGGCTGCCCCTACGTCTACCGCGTCAGGTGCGACAGCGACGGCGCGAGTCGCCGCGTGTGGGTCGGAACCCAGAGCCTAGCCCGCCCCACCGAGTGGGTCCCGTTCAGCGAGTGCACGTGGACGGACGAGGGCCTGCTCACCCCTGCCGCCTCCCGCATCCTGCGCGACCGTGCCGCCGCCGGAAGCCGGTCAGCCGTACCGGGGCCGTCTGCCGGCCGAGGAGCTCTGCCGGAGAGTGTGGTCACGTTCGTCCGCGGCCTGGAGGCGGCGCAGCGGACGGGGACGGTGGACCACGTGCGCCGGCTCTGCAACGGCAGCAGCGCCTTCCTGGACGGCCTGTCCTCCACGGCGCGGGCCGAGGCTGAGAGGGCCTTGGCGGAGGCCAAAGCATGGCTGGCCACCCACGAGGAGTACCAGCGCCGCATCTTCAAGGAACTGGAGGGCTCGGTCCGCGAACGGCGGGCGTGGGATGTCCGCGCGGGGATTCAGCAGGCCGCGTCCCTGACCCGGCGGGGTGCCAGCGCCGAGGAGCACCGCATCCTGGCCGCGGCCCGCGCCTATCTGCGCGAGCACGACTACGCCGATCAGTCCCCAGCCAAGGCGGCCTTGCGCAGGCCGTTGCACCACCGGCCGGCCCCCGCCGCGAAGAGCCCGGCGCCGGCCAAGAGCAAGAAGCCGAACCGGGCGAAGGAGTCGGCAGCACGAGCGCGTGCCCTGCTGGAGCGGCTCGACCGTGAGAGCGACCTCCTGGCCGACGATGAGCTGGCGCAGCTGGTGGAGGAGTTGACGAGGGCCGCGAACATCGCAGGCCCCAACCTCAGGGACCCCGAACGCAAGCGGGTCGCCAGCTGGGGTCGCAAGGCGCGACAGCGACACCCGGCGCGCACCCCGGCCACTGAGCCCCGTGCCCGCACGAAGCCCACGGCGGCCGGGAAGCCGGAGAGCCCCGCGCGGGTGAAGCTCGACGCGCTGGCCGCCGCGGTCAAGACCATCCTGCAGAAGGCGGCAGCAACCGGCACGACGCTCACCTGGGCGCAGATTCGCGCCCAGCTCCCGCCGGGTCTGCCCGCCCTCGAGCGGAACCAGCAAACCAGCGTGCTCATCGAGGTGGACCGGAGCCGCGCGGGGACCGCGCCGTTGCTGTCCGCTCTGGTCACCGGGGCCGATCACGACATGCATCCGGCCTACCCCCGGATCGCGGCCGCGGCCGGCCGGCCGCGGCCGCGGGGAGACCTTGAAGCGGTGGCGCAGTGGGCCGTGGAGGTCTCCCGGTTCCAACGGGCGAAGTAGGAGCATCAGCGGCGCCCGCCGCGCCGTCCCCGTGCGGCGGGCGGTTCGCCGGCCTGCGGGAGCCGGCCGGGCGCGGTGCCGGTTCAGGCGCGATGCTCAGTTCGGTGCGGGCGCGGTGGAGGGAGTCGTAGATGGCTGGCTCCCGGCGCCGCTGTCCCGAGAGACGCCGGGCGGGCTTGACGTGCGAGGGTGGCCGGGCCGAGCGCGCTTGCGCCACGATGCTCCGATGAACGAGGAACCGCTGGAGGAGTGGGCACGGCGGCGCGAGGAGCGCCGGGCCGCCTCGAAAGGCCGACTGCGGGCGGTGCCACTCACCGAGGACCGGCATCGAGCGGCGCACGTAGAGCCGGACGCTCCTCGGGTCATTCAGGAGTGGAACGGCACCGAGTGGGAGACGATCGGCGTCGTCGAGAACCTGGACGCCGCGAAGGCGCTGCTGTATCCGCCGCAGCCGGTGAAGGAGGAGCCGACCGAGTGGGATCGCCCCGCGCTCGGCCCGGGGAAAGGGCGGCATCGCCGTACGGCCCCGAAAGAGGAAGGCCGCTGAGAGCCTGAGACGGAGCGGCGCCGGCCGGAAAATCAACGCCCATGGGCGTGCGGGGTCTCCCTGCGGTGCGGTGCGGGGCGGTGGGGCTGTACTCACCCTCCTCGCCCAGCGACCTCCGCAGCGGGATCGGCGCCGAGTCGGTTGTCCCGCCCCGACTCAATCAGGCGTAGGTACATTGGGTTCCTGGGAGGGCGGGCCGTAGGTCAGCAGGTCGTAGAGGCACACGCACTTGTGGAACGCGGTCGCGTGCGAGGTGCCTTGACCGCATTCGTCCATGCGCTCGACCAGGACGTCCCGCAGCTCCGCGGGTGGGTACTGGCCCGGATCCAGCAGCGGGCAGCAGTTGATCAGTTCCACGAGGCCGTGCGCTTCCAGCTCACGAGGCGTTCGCGGCAGTGGGGACAGCCGCTTGAACCGCCGGGCGTAGTAGGGGCTGGGACCGAGCACGCCGATGCCCCGGGTGACGGCGGCGGCGACGCGGTCGTCCAAGCCGCTGGTGTCGACGGTGCTGCCGCCGGTCAGGCGTCCAGCCTGGCGCAGGTACTTCCACACTGGCACGTACGGGGTCGTACGCAGCAGTTGCGGCAGCGTGGAGGCCAGCACGGAGGAGGCGTCCAGGGGCTTGGTCGCAGTGCCCAGCACGTCGTGAACCAGGTCGGTGCGGGTCAGGCTGCGGTATCCGAGGCCGGCGACGTCGCTGTCGTTGAACCGGCCGACGCCGAAGACCACCCGCAGGCCGGCCGCGTCCGCGCTGTCGATGTCGGCGACCGCGAGAGCGGACGGCTCGCTGGGCGGGTTCCTGACCAGTTGGTAGACGTGATCGGACAGCCGCCGTAGGAGAGCGGCGGGGAACGGCCGCTCCAGGCCGGCCAGGACCTCGAAGACGGTCCTGAAGTCGGCGGCCCGGATCAGGGTGATCGGCACCAGAGTCTGGTCGAAGACGAGCGTCGAGGGTCCCATGTGCGGTTCGGTGGCGGCTGGGTCCCATTCGACGACGATCAGCCGGTTGGCGAGATGGCCGATGTTGCTGCTGGTCAGGCATGCGGTGATCGCGGACAGGATGCTGTGGACGTTGCGGTCGGACAGGCTGTAGCCGAGAAAGATCACCGGATGCTCGACGAAGATCGTCAGCAGTTTGGCGGCCAGGTAGGCGTTGCGTTCCTCGAACCGCCGGTAGTCCTCGGCCGTCAGCACCAGGCTCTCGGGCTGGTCGGTGTTGCCGTGGATGTAGTAGGTCTCGGCGATGCCCTGCGCGTCGCTGAACAGCAGCTGGTCCTGCCCGACGTACGGACGGAAGTCGGCGAAGATCTGCGAGAGCAGGGTGTCGTAGTTGGTGGTGATGACCCCGTCTACGGTGGCCTGCCCCAGCAGCTGCACCTCCTCGGCCAGGCCACCGTCGGCCAGATGCGGGGAGGCGGCCAGGTCCGAGCGGAAGGCCAGGTCGTGCGCGATGGCGATCTTCAACGCGGACTGCGGGCCCGTCGGCACCGCGCCGCCCGCCCGCTGGTCGGCGTAGGCATCCGACCACCACAGCTCGTGGAAGTCGCGCGCCATCAGACTCGCCACTGCCGGGAGATCCGCCCCGGCGGTGGCCCGGTAGTAGTCGTACGGCCGGGGCAGGTCCGAGCAGAACTGCTCCAGCAGCTCCTCCCACCCCGGCAGCGCAAGGTAGCGCCGCGACATGCCGCTGCCGACGAACAGGAACGGCGCCGCAGTCAGGTCCTGAAGCCGGCGGGCCAGCGCGGCCCGCATCTGCGCCTCCACACGACCATAGTCACGCGCGCGCCCCACGCCCGCCTCCCGGCGGCGAGCCCCTTCGGGTGGGGAACTTCCAACGCAGGGTGGCGAGGCGCGGTTGCGCCGCGGCCGCGATACGGAGGCTGTCTTCTTCGGAGCTCATGGACGCGGGCGGGATTCGCCGGAGCTGTGTCGGCCCCGAACGGTTCGGGCTCAATAAGGCCGACGCCCCGGCCTCTCCGAAGGAGCCCCTCGACTATGACCGCCTCTCACACCACCGCGATCGCCGTTTCCCGCCCGGGATGCTTCAAGGCCGCCGGCCTGATCGCTCCGGTCTCAGCCTTCTCGCCTGCCCCGGTAGCGGTAGTTCCGGCCGGTGCTCGGTGTCCCCGCTGTGAACGTGATGCGCTGTACGGCCTGGAGTGCGCGCACTGCGGCCGTGTCATCATCACCGGCCTGATCGGAGGTCCGCGCCTGTGCCCAGCAGAGGAGCGCGCGCAGACTACCGGACGTCCGTACTGCCCGAAGTGCTACACAACCGACGCCCAGCTGTACGTCACGGGAGCCGGAGACATGTGCGGTCCGTGTGCGGTCCGAATCCTGGGGCGCCGAGTATTGGACCTCACGCCGGTTGCGGAGACGCCCACGGCGTGACCCGTGGGGTAGGGAGCTGCACACTCTGAACAGCGGATGGCCGTCGGTGGCCCGCCCGGGACGACGTGCGAAGGGCCTCCGGGCGGGCTCCGCTGTCAACGATGCCAGTTGGCATCGAGTGACTGAGCGAGGCGCGACCGAAGTCGGGCTTGAGCTGGGGTGCCGTTGAACGGCAAACTCGGTCCCGGAGAGCAGCCGGCCTCCCACTGGTTCCTGCGGCAGCGGGGATGCAGCCCGCCCCCGGCGCGGGCTCTGCCCGTGCGCCTCCAGTCTGTGAGCGCGCCTTGCGATTCTGGGAGGAACCGCCATGCCCGTCACTGATGAACTCGCTGACCGCTTGCCGCCGGCCGATGCCGTGCACATGGCCTGGTCGCTGGTACTGGCGGCGAGCGAGCCGTCTGCCCGCCGTAAGAAGGCCGTCCGGTTCATCAAGAAATACCGGCCTGTCCCGGCCATGGAAGACACCCAGGGTGCGACCGTCTTCCTCATCGCATCGGTCGCCAGCCTGTTCTTGGGGAACCGGCAGACTGCTGGCGAGGACGCGGCTGGCGTCGTCAAGGTGCGCGAACTGCTGGCCGAACGGATTGTTGGTAGCGGTGCCGTCGCGGACCTGAGCGCACAGGACCGGGCCGAGGCGGTTGCCTTCATCACCGAGCTCCTCAGGCAGCTCCCAGCGGACGGAGAGCGCGATGTCCTGGCCTGGTACTACAGCTGGCGGGCGGAGAGGGCAGGGAGCGACCAGCCCGGCCCGAACCACATGGCCGTCCTGACGTGCGCGCTGCTGGCAGTGGTCGATCTCGGCGACGTCGCCAACGATCGACCGATCATGCGGGATGTCGTGGATCAGGTGCTGGAGAGGAACTTCCGCCTCCCGTAAGGGGCTGGCAGTAGGGCGCCGCGGACGTACCCGTCCTGGAACGCTGGAACTACTGACGTCACAAACCGGCACTCCCGAGGCCGACTGTGTTGTTGACAGAGGTGCCCGCTGCGGGATCCGTCTGCCGGAAGTCGTGAGCTGCTCCTGTCACGCTGCGTCCAGCTCTGGCCCTCTCCCCGCAGGGAGAGGGCCAGAGCCGTACCGGTGTCGGTGGGCGCGAGCTGTCAGTGCTCGTAATCCGGCTTCAAGCCGAGGACGTTGGAGATGAGCGGCACACCGATCGTCAGAGTGAGCATCGACCGGAAGGACTGGGGGATCAGGGTGCTGCCGATCTGGTGGAAGTGGTCGGCCAGAGTGCCCTCTTCGAAGCCGTCGGTGAGGAGGTCCCATGGTGATTGGCGGTGCGGTCGTTCCCTGAACTGGGTAGCCGTGGTGACGGCGTAGCAGATGACAGCCGGCCACAGCTGTTCGACCAGGTAGTCCTGCGCTGCTGGAGGGCTGTCCTTCTCGTCCTCTTCCAGGATGCCGGCCATTTCGGCGTGGAAGCGGTCGCGCAGGTCGGGGTGGGCGGCCTCGACCGCCATGACAAGGGTGTTCAGGCTTGTGCCTGGTCCCAGTCCCTGCAGGGCCGGCGGCAAGTCGCCGGGCGGAAGCCACACCCAGACCTGGCCCGGGTCGAACCAGTGCGGTAGCGGTAGCCGCAGAACGCCGTCGTCGCCTTCGAGTCGTTCGCGGAAGTCCGGGCCGGCGGCGCAGGCCAAGGGAGCGGTCACTGCTGACCAGCCTGCTGGCGCGGCGGCATCCTCGTCGGTCAGCGCGTCGATGAGGTAGGCCAGGCGCAGCGGGTGACCGCCGAGGGTGTCGCCGTCGAATACGCAGAAGGGGCAGTGGAGAAGCCGGTCGTGCTCGGTGGCCGGCAGCAGGTGGGCGGCCGGGTACCTGTCGCCACACAGGGAGCATTGCGCGTTATTGACCAGTTCGTCGACCTTGGATGCACGGGCGCGTCCGAGCTCCTCTCCTACCGTGTGCACGAGGTCCGTGAGTGGTGTGGTGCCAGGCAGGGTGAGCACCATCGCTTCCCCGGAGTTGATGGGGATCTTGGGCGTGATGAGGGTCAGCTCAGGGACGGTGGTGAGGTCGTAATGATCCGGGTCGTCGGGATCTGCCTCGGTGTCCGTTCCACCCGGCCGGGAGAGCATGGACCAGACCGGCCCAAGCCAGCTGGTCCAGATGCCGCCTTCGGGAAACCCGTCGGTCTCTACAGGCCAGCCCTCGACTTGGAACGCGTTGATCAGGCGGTCATGGAGGTCGGCCGTCAGGATTTCCTTGGGGGCGGGGGTGTGAAGTCGGGCGGCACGGGCGTGGCTGCCGCCATCGGCCTCGGCTCGGATGGCCAACTTCTTCTTGCGGTTGCGCGTCACGCGTGCTCGTCATCCCGTGCGGTCCCACGTCCCGCACTTCGGCATTTCAAGCACAGGTGATCGGTGAGTGAGATTCGACAGAACCTTGTCCGCCGGCGCTGCTGGTCACGTGGGGACGCGCAGCATCGGAGTCGGGCGATCACTACCGCCGCGTTGACGGTAGCGCGGCGGCCCCTACGCGGGCAATCGGCTCGGTGAGGCACCCACGATCGCGCTCTCGTGGGCAGAAGCCGATGAAGAGCCCTGACGGACGGCGCGCGGCGGCGCAGGTAGAGATGTCTGCCCGTTCATCCTGCCGCTTCCGAGCCGGTATGCTGCCCGGCAGGCGGCCACGACCGCCGACCGCTGAAGGGGCCTTCCGCCCACGCCGGAGACCTCGTTGGTAGGCCAAGCCGTCCTTCGACGCATCGTGCACCTGACCATGCCTGTCTTCAGAGCGGCGTGTGCGTGGGGCACGCCGCTGCATGGAGTCAGACATGCCTACCAATCCGCCCCGAAAGTCGCGGAAGCGCACGCGAGAACTGCGAGAGCTGAGCCGAGCCGCCGGCCTGCGGTTCACCGAGGCGATGCGGGCGAACGATCGCACCCGAGCTGGCGACCGGCCCCTACCGCTGCGCCCCTCCCCCACCCGCACCATGCTGTTGCCGCTCGTACCGGACGCCCTGGCCGGCCTGTACGAACTGGATGGCCTGCTCCTGAGGCTCCGCATGGACATGGTTCTGAATCATGAGGGGGAGCTTGTCGGCTATCGGGACAGCGGAGGTGTGCCGATCCCCGGCGCGCCGATTGAGGACGTCACCGAGGCGTACTGGCAAGTCCGCCATGCTCTACCCGAGGGGACGGAGGAGCTGGTGGACGGGACAGAGGAGTACCCG
Source organism: Streptomyces sp. NPDC002125 (assembly GCF_053593715.1). NCBI lineage: Bacteria > Bacillati > Actinomycetota > Actinomycetes > Kitasatosporales > Streptomycetaceae > Streptomyces > Streptomyces sp. NPDC002125. The sequence goes on from NZ_JBSFDD010000009.1 coordinate 209,247, forward strand.
CCCAACATGCTGCTGCTGGTGGGGCCCGACGGCGGGAACGTGGTGCACCTGGCGTCGATTGAGGTAGCCGAAGCGGATCTCGCCCTGCTCACCACGTTCGCCGACGCCCTCGATCGCGCGGCCCGTCCGCGGCCCGGCTCGGAGTTCCAGGCCCTGAGAGAGGCGCTGGGTGAGCTTGGACGAGTGCCCTACTACTCATGGATGCCCAAGGGGGACGAGGCCGTCGTCGCCAACTGGGTGCGGCAAGCGCTGTCACCGGTCCTGGTCTCGCCTTTCGACGGCCCTCACGGATCCGACGACTACGAGACGCTGTCCGGTGTGCTGCGGTACGCCGAGGGCCTGGGCTGGGAGAGCGTCGAAGTGAACCAGGATGAAGAGGAGGCGGCCGAGCGAGCGTCGTTCAGCATGATGCACGCGGCGGGGTGGACCTGACAGCCCGCTCCGGGGCCTGGGGTCATCCGTGATGGCCAGAAGGCTGTGCAGCACCGATAGGAAGGGGCCTACCACTGGCCTGGTGGCGGTGGGCGTCTTCAGGCGGACGCGGTTCCGCGCCATCCTGCGTCTACTACCTTCAGACCCATGACGATTCCGCCCCAGCCCTCCTCCGCCAGCCCCGCCCCCACCGCTTCGGAGATCTCCGCTGCGCTGTCGGCGCTCGGTGTGTACGCCAGCGTCCCCTCAGAGGTCGAACTCGCGCAGCAGGCCGCTGCTGTCGGCGGCGAGCAGGTCCTGGCCGCCATCCTCGCGAACGCCCTGTACGGGGCGTCGATCGGCACCGGGATGGTCACCGAGGGCCGGATGCTCGAAGGCGGTGCCGGCGGCCGCGAGCTCGGCCTGGCCCGCGAGCAGGTCCTCAAGGCGTCCGGCGCGGACGGCGTGGGCGTCATGGGCGTCCTGCACTGGCAAGCGGGCCAGGTACGTCAGCTGCTGAAGACGATGAATGAGGGCGGCGCCGGGCCCATCGTGGAAGCCGCTGGGCACGCGTCCAACGCGCTGCTGGACCTCCTGGCCTGCACGACCGTGACCGCCGTCGACGACGTGCGCGCCGCCGAGATCCCCGAGCAGCTCGTCCGTGCCCGCCGGGCGCTCGAGGCTGGCATCGCCGCGATCGACGCGCTGCCCGGCGCTGTCGCCGAGATGTTTCTCGGGTCCGTCACTGACTGACGCAGCGCAACGAACGCCTCGTGCCCGCGGGCATGTTCTCCCCGGGCATACCGGCTGGCCAGCGCTCTGCAGCCGGTACAGGGATCCGTCACGGTGGCGTACTCATCACGGCTTTGTGTACCTGCTCGGCGCGGCGGCGAGCCCGATGGGGCCTGCCTGCATGCCGCGGACGCCTCGCCGTGTTCGGTGCCCGAGGATTCGAAGGGATCGCGGCCGGGGTCGCGTCTTCGGATCCCAGGCTGCTGCCCGGTTCAGCGACGGGACGCCGCTCGCCCCCGGAAATTGCGCAGCCCTCTGTCGGTGCCGGGTGGAAGGATCGCCAGTGGCCGGCCGTCCGGCCGTAACGGGGGGAGAACCATGAGCAGCGAGAGCACGTACGAGTGGCCACGCGGGGCGACACCGTCGGACATGATCCAGCTGGAGGCGTGGCTCGCCCAGCACGGATGGGAAGTCGACCCCACCGTCTACATGGCCGGCGCGGGCGGTGCGGCCGTCCAGGTGCGGCGTACCGGCGCGGCCTGGCAGGACGGGGAGGCTGGACTGCTCATCCTGCCCGCGGAGACGGTGCTCTGGAACGGCACCCGGGTGCAGATCGCACCCCCGGCTGCTGTACCGGCCCGCTGTGCAACCTCGTAGGGTCAGGGTTCGAAGATCACGAGGGGTAGGGGTTCGGGTGGACATCAACGAGCAGATCGAGGCGTCGCGGACGTGGGAGCACGGCGACCCGGGGCCGCGCCCCTACGACCCGGACTCCGCCGCGCTGGTGCGCATGGCCGCGTTCCTGGAGCGGATCGCCACCTTCATCAAGGAAGACCCGGAAGCCTCGGCCCTGGTCCACGCCGGCAACGACCCGGCCGTACTGCTCCCGTTGGCGGAAACGGCCCCGGGCCGGGAGCGGCTGCGCCTCGCGTTCGACGAAGACCCCGGCATGGTGATGTGGCTGGAGTCCAGCGCCGCCGGCCGGGACGTCCTCGCCCGGGTCCAGATGTCCGTGGACACCCCGGACCCGGGGGTGGCCGCGGAAGCGATACGCACCGCGCCGTCACCGCGGGTCGCCGAGCAGCGGCGCCGACGGCACGAGGAGAGAGTGCGGGACCACGAGGAGCACCTGCGCTACCTGGCAAGCCCTGAGCACGCGGCCCGCAGGCAGCAGACGTACGAGGTGATGATGTCGGCCCTCGAGGCGCAGCGCGGCGCGGAGTAGAGGCATCACACGGCTGGCGGTGGCGAGCGCCTACATGCTTCCGGCCCCCTCCGAACTTCATGTCGGAGGGGGCCGGTGCGTTGGTAGCGGGGACAGGATTTGAACCTGCGACCTCTGGGTTATGAGCCCAGCGAGCTACCGAGCTGCTCCACCCCGCGTCGGTAGGACCACCCTACGCTACTGGCCGTCGGTCCCAGACCGCATTTCCCCTGGCAGCGCCACTTCTGCCCCACCAGCCTCAATTTCGGTATCCAACGCACTCTTCTGTCCCGGCGGGCCTGTAGGTGAGGGGCCACACCGGCCCCGGAACGAAGGAGGACGCGGTGAAGGAAGCGACCAGGGGCCCTGTGATCGCGGTGGGCCTGGCGCAGCGGCCGGGCACGGAGCCCCCCTGCGCAGACGGGGTCGACGTGCAGCGGCGCGGGGAGACGGTGTGCGCGGCTGTGGTGGACGGGGCCGGGCACCACCCGGACACCGTGCGGTACGCCGCGCTCACCCCGCCGGTGATCACGCACATCGGGATGGAGCTGGGCGGGCTGCCGGGGCTGATGACGGCCGGACAGATGGCCGCGGCCTACAACCGGCCACCGCACGCGTCGGCGGTGTTCGCCTGCGCGCAGCCGGGGCAGCAGACGTCCGTCCATTGGATCGGGGACTGCCGGGCGTACGGCTGGCGGGAGGACGCCGGGCTCACCCTCTGGTCCGACGACCAGACCATGGGGAACTGGTTGCGGTGGAACGGTGGTGCGGCTGTGCAACTGGAGGCCGCGAAGCACGACAATTGGGCCCGCCTGGGGCTGGCGCAGTCCAGCGCGGCGACGTGCCGGCAGGTGCAGATCCCCGAGGCGGGGGCCCGCCTCGTGCTGGTGATGTCCGACGGAGTGTCCGACCAGGTGAGGGCGGAGACGATCACCCGGCTGTGCAGCGAGCACTCGGACGGGCCGCAGGCCCTCGCCGACGCCTTGGTGGCGGCGGCCGAGGCCGAGGAGAGCGGCTACCGGGACGACGCCACCGTGGTGGTGCTGCGGCTGCGTTAAGGGGCGTTTCGCAGGCCCGCCGCCGGCGCTCCGCACTCTCGGGGCGCCGGCGTCAGGGCCGCCCGGCCTCGTTGAAGTCCGGGTGCCCGCTGTCGGTCACGGCGATGGCCCGGGCCACCTCGTAGACGGGACAGTCGTAGTGACGCGGTAGGAGATGGCCCCGTTCGCAGGGGTCGGTGAGTGGGAAGTCCGCTTCGCCGCAGGTAAACAGGGGGACTCGTCCGCGATCAGCAGGCGCAGGGTCTCCAGCCGCAGGGCAGCGCGTCCGGTGTCGGCGGCGTCCTCCGCCAGGCGCGCGATGGCGAACTCGACGACGTCGAGGGGGCGTTCTCGTCTCCTTCCATCGTGGGCAGTCTGCACCGGCCGGCTCATCTCGGTGGGCGTTCACCCGGGCGGGTGGCACGTCCTTGGCCGCCTGAAGGGCTCGGGGCTATGGTCGGGCGCGGCCCCCGTGCGGCCGAAGGTTCCCGTCCCGTCCCATGACCGCGACGTACATCAGGCCGAAGGTGCTCCGCATCAGCGCGTGTTTCGTCCTGTCCGTGCTGTCCGGCCGGCGGGTCATGGGCCGCGGGCTGTGAAGGACGTACCGATGACGAAGAACCACGCTCGCAAGTCCGCGGCCCGCGCCCGCGCCGCCATGACTGGCCAGCCCTACACGTCCGCCGGCCTCCGGCGCGAGTCCGAACTCGTCGTGCTGCGCCAGTACGGGAACGGCGGCCCGGGCTGCCTCACCCTGGTCGTCGCGAACTGGACGGCTCCGGGGAATCGGTCCCTGCTCGGCATCGCGCCCGGAGTGGTGCACCAGTGGCCGAGTTCCGCCCAGCCCGGCAAGCCGCGTGTCGACCCGTACCGGCACATGATCGAGCACGGCTGGTCCGACGGCGCGGATCCCTCCATCGGGGTGGCCCAGTGGGGTGTCGTGTTCGCCACTCCGGATGGCGTCCTGAGCGGCATCGCCTGGGACGACTGCCTGCTGTACGCCGAGGCCTTGCAGCTCACGCCGACCAACCACGCCGCGCTGGCCTGTGCCCATGACGGTCTCGTCCGCGTCGTGGTCACCAAGACGGCACAGCCGGCCGACCGCAGCGCCACCCAGGCGTGGGTCCTGAGCTTGCTGTCCACGCCCCGGCTGGCGGTGAAGGCCTTGTTCCAGATCCACGAGTCGCCCTCTGCCTGCCGGGCGCGTTTGTGGAGCACGTCAACAACCGGCTGCCCGACGGTGTCGCCCTGGTCTCCCCCGGATCGGGTTTCCTGCCGCCGTGGTTGACCGGCCCGGCGTAGCCCCGGCGTTCTTGCGGATCAACGGCTCGCGCGGGCCGTAGGGTCCAGGCAGCGCCGCGGTACGCCGTTGGGCACGCCCGACGACGACCTGGAGCGCCCAACGGTTCATCGCGGCGTCATCACGACGGCTAAGGCAACGCATGCTCTGAGGCTGACGTTGGCGGCTGACACCGGCCGCACTCTGACCGTGAACGCCCGCTCGTGGACGGTCACCGACCGCGCCACAGGGGGGCCTGTCCGGACCGACCGGCCTGATGAGGCCGCCTCGCGGGTGCGCGGCGGCCTCATCATGTCGCCCTGCGGGTCACGGCCGGAAGTCCATGCGGAAGTCGGGGTGTTCCGAGAACGCGGCGAAGGCGGTGCACCGCAGGGACCAGCCCAGCGCACCGGTGCGCTGGGCGAGAGGTTCGTCCTGCCGGCACCGTGCTGCGTGCTCGAAGTTGGCGGAGAATTCACCGAGCACGCGTTCAACGGCGGCCAGCAGGCCCCGTTCTGCGTCTTCGGCGGCCGGGGCGCGCTCCGCTATCTGCACGCGCAGGAATGCGACCAGGGCACGGTCACGCTCCAATGCCCGCTCGTCTTGCATGATCGCGTGGAACGCCATCTCGTCGGACACCGTGGAGCACCTTTCGGGAGAGAGCGTGAAACGGGGAGGGCGGAGCGACCGGAATCCTGTAGCGAGCCGTGCGGTGGCGCCGGTCAGGCGGCCAGGCCGAGGAAGCGGGTCGGGTTCTCCCTCCAGGGGACCTTCTTGCGGCGGTAGGCGTCGAAGGCGGTGCTGCGCAGCGAGTGCCGTGAGTGCAGGGCGACCGTCTCAGGCGGGTTGCCGGCGGCCAGGGCCTGCTGGATCCAGCCGCGCCGGAAGCTATGGCCGGTGATGCGGCGGACGGCGGCGCGGGCCGCGCGCCGGGCGGTGCGCCAGGTCTTGAGGACGGCGTTGGCCTCCTCGGCCGTGGGCGCAGCGTCGGCGGCCGCGAACGCCTCCTGCCTCGCCCGGGCCGCGGCGGCGCGTTCCTCGGAGGTCGGAGTGGGGGTCAGCTCGGCGGCGCGGGCGGTGGCCTTGATGATGTCGTTGACCGTGTCGGCGGTGATGCCGCCGCGGCGGCGGTCGTCCTTGGGCGGGCGCCCGGCGGCCTTGACGCCGATATTGCCGTGCCGGTCGATGCGGCGCAGCAGCGGGCCGGGGGTGAGCTGGCCGTCGTCGGCGAGGACGTCGAGCCATTCACGCAGGGCGTGGATGGGGCACAGTTCCGTGTCGGCGGGGGCGAGGATGCGCACTTCCTGCCCGCGCGCGGCCTGGTCGGCCTTGGAGCGGCGGATCTTGATGATCAGGGCCTGGTGGGGGCGCTTCCGGCCGTCCTCGTCCTCGATCTGCACGGTGCGGATCTTGGCGTCGTGCAGGTTGAGGCGGGCGGGCTCGGAGGCGCGGGCGGCCATCCACCAGGCAATGAGCAGGACGGCGGCGTCCCGCTTGCCGCGCGCCGTGGTGCGGTCCAGCTTGCGCACCATCAGGCGCAGTTCGTCCAGGTCGACGGCGTCGGCCTGGAGCGGGCCGGGCTCCACCAGGGGGTCGTCGGCCTCCTCCCCGGCGCGGTGGCGGATGACGAGCTGGCAGGCCTTGACCTCCTTCTCCGACAGCGGTGTGCCCTGGATGGCGCGCATCGCGCGCAGGGTGCTGAAGTGGGCCTCGATCGAGTTCGCGGGGTGGCCGCGGTCGCCGAGGTCGGAGAGGTAGGACAGCACCGCGTTGGGCTCGTCCTCGGCCCAGTCGTAGGTGGCGCACCACAGGGCGTAGGAACGCCAGCGGCTGGCCCGGGCGTTGTGGGAGTTGCGGGGGACGGAGTCGGTGAGCTTGCGGGCGGCCGAGGCCGAGATCCGCTCGCCGGACGGAGAGACGATGTCCGGCTCGGCGCGGCGCCGGCGCCGGACGGCCGGAGTGCGGCCGGGCCCGGCGGTGGGGACGAGTTCGGTCGACGTCATGACGCGGGCTGCTCCTCGTGCGCGCGGGCGGTGGCGTCGGCGGCGGCGTTCGGGCGGGGTTCGCTGCCGGGGAGCGGTGGCTGGCCGGCGGCCTGGCGGCGCTGCACGGTTGCGGTGTGGGCCCGCAGGGCGGCGGCGGCCGGGTCGGCGGCGAGGTGCAGCACGCGGTCGCAGGCGAGGCAGGGGGTGCCGCACAGGGAGCGCTCGAAGTCGTGCGGGCTCACGGGCAGGGTGCCGCAGGCCATGCGCCACCGGCCGGGGCGCTCCTGGCGGGCGGTGTGGTCGACGCGGCCGCCGTGGACGCGGACGAGCCTGGTCTCCGCCTCCACTTCGCGCAGCACCTCGGCCATCTCGTCGCGGATGAAGACCAGCGGGCGTGCCGACATGGCCGGGCGCGGGTGGGCAAAGGGTGCTGTCGGCGGTGTCACCGGCCGGCCTCCGGTCGCTCAACGTGGAACTCGATGAACTCGCGGCCGCCGCGCATCACGGTCTTCTCCCGGAAGGGGGCTCCCTCTGCCGCGAGCTGGGCCCGGAACTGGTCGGCGGCGCTGGTCTTCCCGCTACTCGGGGGGCCCAGGTAGATCTCCTCGCCGGGCAGGTTGGCTTCCGGGAACAGCCCCGCGTCCGCCGGTACCTGCTGCTGCGGGATCTCCCCCGTCATCTTCTCCCCCTGCGCTCTCGGGCCGTCCTGGCGAAGTTGTTGCGTGAGCCGGATACCTGCCCACGCGGGTTGTCGTGTCCCCCGCAGTTTCTGATTCCGGCTAAGCAGAGAGTATCCGGAATCAGGACCCGGCGCAGGGCCGACACCTGTCCGTACGGGATTCAACGAAATACGGCGTCGAGAGCCCGCCCGGGCAACGCCGAGGGCACAGGAGGCGATCTGAACGCTCGACGGAGCTGGCGGTATGACCGGGCCGGTAATACACATCACGTCCGAGAAGGGCGTATAGAGCTTCACAGCAGGTCAAAGGCAGTTACACGTCACACCGTTACGGCTCATTAGTCATCGTGTTTGAGTTGAGTTGTAAGTTCAAGATCCATCCTCTACGGTGCGGAAGGACCCGGTGACCAGCCGGGCACGAAAACGCGGACCCCCGGACGCTGGGAAGCGAGGAGAACCCGTTGAGACGGCGGCGATGGCGCGGCGGGGGTGGGGACGGTCCGCTCATGGACCTGGTCAACCTGGCGGGCATCTTCGCGCCCGTGCTCCTGGCCGCGGTCCTCCTCGGCCGGCACCTCGGCTGACGCCGGCCACGCGTCAGCCGCCCTCCACCTTCAACCCGAACGGGGAAAGCCATGCAGAGTCCTGCTGAACTGCGCCAGAGGGCGGCCGAGTTGGAGGACCGCATCCCTCCGGCCGACGCCGGTCCCCGTACGGACAGCGAGCGGATGTTCGCGGAGAAGGCCACCGCGCTGCGCGCCGAGGCCGACCGTCTGGAGGCCGAGGCGGTCCCCGGCACCACCGGGACCCTCGCCGAGCGCATCAGCGACGTCATCGCCAACGAGGTCCCCGCCGCCTACGCCGATCTGGCGAGCGCGCGGGCGCGTGAGGTCGTCGCGGCGTGGCAGGACGACGCCACCCAGACGCTCGACGGCGTCCGGGCATGGTTCGCGCTGTACCGCCCACAGCTCTCCCGTTCAGCGGCCCACGCGCTGGACACCCTGCTGGACCAGCACGCCGACGAGGAACGATGAGCACGATCCCCTACACGCACTGGGCGTACTTCCCGGACCGGGCCAGCGCTGAGGGATGCGCGAAGGAACTGGCGGACTACGTGACCCGTATCAGCGAGCCGGACCCCGCAATCACGCCGAAGTGGCAGCTCCTGGCCGCACGTGACGTCGAGGTCAGCAGGCTGGTGGAGCGGCACCGGGAGGTCGAGGCGATCGTCACCCGGCACGGGGGCGACTACGACGGCGGAGAGGCGACGTACGAGTCCGGGCGCCCCGTGGCGGACCCGATGATCGTCGACCGCGACGAGAACTGAAACGGCCGGGAGACGAGAGCAGCGATGACCACGAAGACCCTCCGGCGCGGCAAGGCGGCCGCCACGGACGAGTGGCTGGCCAGGAAGCTCATCGAGGCCGGGTTCGGCGGCGCCGACTGCGACTTCCCCGACTGCACGAACGCCCGCGCACCGCGTCCTCCGGGCAAGTCCGGCTCGCCGACCAAGTTCTGCGTGCAGCACAACAACCCGCGCGACCGCCAGAAGGCCTACCGGGCACGCAAGGACCTGGAGAAGGAGCGCGCGGCCCGACCGGAGCCCGTGCCGGTGCAGCAGGCCGTCGCCCGGGGCGTCCGCGAGGAGCAGGTCCTCGCCTCCCTGCTGCCCCGGGTGCTGACCGCGCTGGAGGCCGTGCACCAGGGACAGCAGGCAGGCGCGGACACCGCGGCGATCGCCGCCCACATCACCGAGGTCAACAGCGCCGCCGATGAGCGGGCCCGCCAGGCCGAGGCGCGCCGCGAGGCAGCGGTAGAGGACGCCGGGAAGGCCCGCGAGGAGGCCGCCCGCAGTGAGCAGGACGCGGCCGACGCACGCGCGGAGCAGCAGGCAGCGCAGAAGGAGGCAGCCACCGCCCTGCGGGAAGCCGCTGACGCCGACAGCCGCGCCACCGCGGAGCGCGCCGCGCACGACGAGCTGTCCGGGGCGCATCGCGAGCTGCGCGACACCCACCAGCAGCTCAGCGGCGCGCACGACCTGCTGAAGACGCGGCACAAGGAACTGGAGCAGGCCCACACCGACCTCACTGAGGAGCACCGCCAGCTCGTCGCCGCCCACGGCCGGCTCCAGGGCGAGGCCAAGACGCAGAGCCGCCGCCTGGAGGAGTTGTCCGGCCAGCACACCCGGCTTGAGGAGACGCAGCGGCGCACGGCCGCCGACCTCGCCGCCGCCCAGAGCGAGAACACCGGTCTGGCAGCCCGTCTTGAGGAACTCCAGGCGCACCGCGAAGAACTCAAGACCGAGAACGGCCGGCTGAACGGCCTGCTGGAGGAGGAACGCGAGCGGCACCGCCGGGAGCTGGCCGCCCTGCAAACGCAGCTCGACACCGCCCGGAAGGCCCCCGCCCCAGACACGACCGCCGGACACGACGACAGCGACACCCTCGGTCCGGACCCGGCCGACAGCGACGAAGGCACCGACGCCGCACAGGACGAACCCAGGGCTCCTGTCGCCATCGAGGACCTGGGCGTGCACGGCGGGGCCGGGTGGACGCTGGTGCGCTACGAAGACGATCACAGTCGCTGGCGGGTGCTGCGCGACGGCGAGATCGCGGGCAGCATCCAGCCCGAACACTCCCTGCACGGAACCTCGCTCCTCGGCTGGTCCGCCCGGACCAGCCACGCCATGCCGCTGCGGCCGCCCCACGGCCAGAAGCACTTCGCCAACCGTGAGCAGGCCGCGGGCGCGGTAGTCCGAGACGGGCTGCGCCGAGCCGCGGCCCCCGGCTCGGCAGCCGCGGTGGCCGACGCCTTCGCCGCGCTGACCGAACCGGACCAGAACGCTCTGGTAGCCGCCGTCATCCCACTGGCCATCGCCACATCGGAGCGCGCCGGCAAGCTGGCCCGCCTTCCGCAGGCTGTCCGGGAAGCCGCCCTGCGCACCGCGCTGCGGGTGCCCGGCGAAGCCGACCTCCAGCAGCTCACTGCCCTCGACGCCGCAGAACTCGGCCGCAGCAAGGAAGCGCGGCAACTGCTCCGCGCACTTCAGGACCTGTCCCCGGCCGCGGCGCAGCAGGAGACCGGTCCGGTGGACCTGGGCACGATCGGCGGACGCGCCTGGCGGCTGGAGCCCGACCCCACCTATCGGGGCGGCTACCAGGTGTTGGCCGACGGAACCGAGCTCGGCGCCGTCGCTCCCGTCCGACAGCGCAAGACCGACACCGTCCGGTGGACGGCCGAGCACCGGCGGCGCGCTCTCGGACGCGGCCCGGCCCATGCCGGCCGGGATGCCGCTGCCCGGGCCGTGATCGCGGCGGAGGAGGCCTGGGTTCCGCTGCCCGATCTGGACGACGAGGCCTACCTGCGCATTCCGGCGGGGCTCCGCAGCGACCTCTACGTCGCGGCCGGACGGGTCGACTCGCGGCGCGGCCGGCTCGCCCAGGTCCAGCCGGGCGCCTACCGCCAGCAGCTCCACGCCGCACTCAGCCAGGCCAGGCGCAGCGCCAGCGGCCGGATCCGCAGCCAGCACCTGGCGGTTCTGCTCGACGCCGCCCGCGAAGACCTCGGCGCTCCCGGTAGTACAGCCGCAGACCGGTTGTACAAGGCGATTCAAGGCATCCGCAGCGTCTTCGTGACGAGCACGTCCTCGAGGCCATAAGAGGCCGTCTCGGAAAGAAGCTGTCTCCCCGACCGAAGACGATGGAAGACACCACATGGACACCCTGCAACCGGCCGATCCTGTAACCACGGCCGTGACCACGCTTCTCCTGGCACACCACCCCAAGGCGAAGTTCGACGCGACCGGCGCCGTCGTCACGGCTGGATTCCTGTGCTCACCGGGCGCGCCAGGTTCAGCTCAGGCACGCGTCAGCCACCGCACCCCGTTCCCGAGTTCCGCCAATGGGCTTTCTTTCGAAGGGGTCGCGGCTGAGGAGTACGTCCTCGTCGCCGCCTATGCCGACCTCCTGCGCGAACACGGCTGGACGGTAATTGACCGTACGACCAACCGGCCCAGGCTTCTCGTCTCGAAGCCCCCTGCGGTTCCGCTCCAACCGGACTGAGGCTCCTGCGCTACGCCTCTGTACCCCCGTCTCGAGCTGTCGCATTCTTCAGGCTGCGGTCGGGGAGTCCGCGGGCAGGCTGATGTCCGACCCCTACATGTGAGGCGTCGCCCGGGGCCGGGCTGCTTCTTCGGTGAATTCGCGAGAAGACGACGCTATCGAGGTTCGGCGGTTCAGTGGGCTTTCCCAACGCCTTCCTGGAGCTGTCATGAACCTTGCCGACCTCAACCGTCTGCGTAGCGAAACCAAGCACCTGCGCGCGGTGGACACCCAGGACATCCCCGGCGCGGAGCGAACCCTCCTGCTCGGCTACACCTGTGACCGGGACACTTGGCATGTGTACGTGCGTGGTGCCTACCTGCACGTCCTGGTGTACAACCACGTCACTCGCGTAGTGGTGCGCTACGAGAAGCACTTCCACTGGCAAGCAGCCGACCTGGTGCCTGACAAGCGGGTCTACCCGGAGAGCACCGACCTGGAGTTCGCCCGGCTTTTGACGTCCCACGGGGTGGATCTTCAGTTCGCCTCGTTCGACACGGCCCGATTTGACCGCCTCGCGCGGAAGCCCTTCCACGGGGCGATCTACGACTCGGCCACTCGGGGTCTTGCCGACGTGGAGGGAGGCTCCCTGTGACCGCTGTGGGTGAACAGCAGGGGACGCCCCCGGAGATGACCAGTTCCTGGACGCCGCAGGCTCACGCCGAACGGCTCGACGCCGAACGCCGGGAACGGCAGGAGTTGGCCCATCGGATCGGCCGGACGCTCGCTGCCGAGTTCAACGACCGACAGGTCGAGGGCGGAGGCTGGCGTCACCAGGTCGCTCCCGTGAACTTCGTGAGCGTCCTCCTGACGCACCCCAGCGGGATGAGCTTGTCGCTCACGCATGAGGGCAGCTACCGCAAGGACGCGGCAGGTAGGCGGCTCACGGTGCGCGACGGCTACCCATCCGAGTACTGCGGATGGCGAGCCGAGCCCGTGACCGTGGGGATCGACACCTCCAGCGAAAGCAAGGCCCGTCAGATCATCAGGCGTCTGCTGCCCGACTACCTGAGCACCTTCGGGGCTGCCCGTGCGATGCAACAAAGGGTCCAGGAGGAAACACGGAGCCGGCAGAGGCTCAACCGACGCATGCAGGACGTACTGCCAGCGCTGCGGGCCGCCCCGTACGAGCAGCCGCATGCTGTCGACGCCCGCAAACAGTCGCATTGGTCAGCGGCTCAGCATCGGCCAGATGGGGCCTCGGCGCCCCGAGCGCACTGCTCCGGCTCCGTACGACTGGCTGATGACGCCTCGTCGGCAGAGGTCCTGAAGCTGACGAACGTGCCAGCAGACCTGCTCCTGGAGATCCTCGCACTGGTCAACGCGCAATCGGTCCTCGAAGGCCGCGTGATGCCCCGAATGATCTCTCCCCAGCGCCCCGAGCTGCCCGCCGCGCCCACGGTCATCCACGTCTGAAGCCGGAGGCGGGGCGAGTCCAGGGCCGCCCACGCCTCCAACCGCGCCCGCCCGGCCGGGGAGGCAGCTCGCACCCTCTGCGAGCGCACCGGTCCGTTCACATGCTGTCCGCCAGCACCGCCCCGCGGCTCTCCCGCCCGTCTCGTCGGGTGCTGCGGCCATGGTCATGGGCGTACAGAAATAGCCGACTCCCTGCGGAACCACCTCGGGCCGGTCGCGGTCTGCCCCCGGGTGCAGCGGAGGGAGATTCGCCACGACTGCGAGCTGGGCGCGGACTCGACAAGCATCGGCTCCACTTCGCCGCCCTACCACCGAGCGGCGCGACGTCGGCGGCCTCCAATCGGCGGTCTCGCCCCGTCGAAACTCACCTGGACTCCCAGACGAAGGAACGCGCGTATGACGGAAGAACTCAAGAGGATGCTCGACGGCTTCTCGGTCGGCGACCATGTGACGGCCACGGGTGCTGACACTCGCGGTCATCAGGTCACTCGCACGGGCTACCTCCTCGCCGAACCGCAGCTCGTTGGCGCCCGGCGCAACGGCTGCCCGGCCAAGGGCCTTCGCCTGTTCATCGGAGCGAAGGGCACGGACGCGAGCGACCGCACCACCTGGACCACGCTCTTCTCCGACGCAGGCGTCATCGAGCACACCCCGGAGCCGGAGGCCGGCAAGTGGTCCATGACCGAGCTCCGCTTCGTTCCGGGCGTGAAGGCCAGCAGCCACACGACCCGCATCCTGTTCGGTGGCAAGGGCGGCGCCCGCTCGACCGGACCGACCCAGGCCACGCCAGTCACCGTCACGTACACCGACGACGGCATCTACGCTCTGTGGGACCCGGCCTCCGACACGACGCATGCGACCATCAGGCTCTCGGCCAAGATCTGGTGGGCGCACCTTCCTCCGGAAGCCGCCGTCGATCCCGCGAGCGCGGAGTAGCGGCGGCCAACGAAGACCTGGAAGCCCACCCCTAGCAGCGACGCCCCCACCGTGGAGATCCACAGTGGGGGCGTCCGTGTCGAGTTGGTGGGGCACGCCTTGCGGCGGCAGGTCAGCGCCTACGCCTGGGGGCGCCCTACCGTGTGATCACCATCGTGTCGGCGACCTTGTCGTGCAGGCACTGCTGGTACGGCTTATCCCAGCAGCACCAGAGCGGGTTGAGAAGGCCGAGGACCGGAATCACCGCGGCGACGAAGAAGAAGGTCTCCCGTCCCATCGCCCGCCAGAACCCGGTCGGCAGGGCTGACTGGCTCCGCACGATGCGAATCTTGCAGATCCTCTTCCCGATGGTGGAACCGAACCGCCAGACGCTGAAGGGGAAGTACAGGACGTAGGTGGTGAGCAGCCAGGCCACCAGCACTGTCTGTCCGGCGGCACCGGCGCCGGAATCGATCCAGATCATCAGCGGAATCGCCGTCACGAAGTAGGCGACGTACCAGATCACGAGGTCCAGAAGCCGGGCGCCAAGCCGGGCGCCGATGTTGGCGAGCAGCGGGCCTGCTGGCGGCCCGCCATACACAGGCCCGACGTGGGAGTGGCCCGGGGCGTAGGACGCGTACGCGGCCGGGGCGTGGCTGGGTGAGCCGTACGCGCTGCCAGCGGCGGGGGTGGGGCCGGAAGGGCCGTAGGGCTGTGTCGTCATGAAGGCTTCCTGGACCGTCGGTGGTTGGGACGCTGGAAAGCTAGGCCCCGATCCGGACATCTCCCTTGGCCCGCCCTCTACCCGACGCAGGGTGGCCTGCGTCGACGCGCGTACGGCTCGGAGGGACGGGCCTGAGTCGTACGCCCTCGAGGGGCCGTGTGTTCTGCCGGCGGATACATCACCGGTGGCGCGCCGCCCAGTCTGATCCGCTCGGGTGCTCCGCGTATGCCGCCTACTGCTGTCCGACTGGGCACCTGCCGGTCTCGGGCATCACGGCCGCCGGTCCTCGCCCGTACGAGCCTCTGGCCCCCGGATCCCGTTCAGTCTGCCTCCCAGCCGGAATCCGAATTCTAGGAGAGCAGCATGACGACCACACTGGAGCGCCTGGCCACTGAGCCGCAGCACGAGACGGCCATCCTCCTGCCCAACGTGTGGTGCGACGTGCAGCGTTGTGTCGTTGCGCTGTGCCCGTGCGGCAGCACAGCCAGAGTAGACGTCCGTGATGGCGTCCTGGGCGCACACGAGCCGAAGGCCGAGTGGACCTTGGACGGTAAGCGTCGTGCTGTCATCCGGGACGCGTCCGGCATCGGCTTCACCTGCCGCTACAGCGGGCGGACTATCACCCTGGCCTCCGCCCTGGCGCGTGACAACGTGCTGACCCCGGCCGAGCGCCAGGTCCGTGACAGGACTCAGCGGCTCCTCGAAGCCGGGGTCGTGTTCGCCCCGCCCCGCGGATACACCCTGCCGAAGGCAGCGGCGAACTTGCTCTCGCATGCCGAGGACCACGGCTGGACCGTCGCACAGGCCTGGACCCCGTACGAGGACGGGTTCACCTTGAACGTCCGCGTGAGCCGTGCGGTGGACGACGGGCTGGGGTGGCAGTTCGACCTGTCGTGGTTCTGCGCACCCGGAGTCGCGCGGCGGACTCGGTTCGGGCTGAGCCGGTCGCCGGATCGCAGGGGTCTCTACGACACCCCGTCGGTGAAGGCGATCCACGGTGTCATCGCTGCCCATTCCGTGCGCCAGAAGGCATGACGCGCTGCGGCGCCGGCTGGTCACGCTGTCCGCGCGCGTGGACGCGCATCCGTACTGGGAGGGCCGCAGTCCTCCGGCGGGCGCTCGTGCGCAGGTGCGCCGGCTGGCCCGTGAGCGGGTGAGCCCGCCGGATGGGTTCGGGTCGTGAGGCGACGAGGACTGCCGGGTCGGCGCCGCGGGTTGTCGAGCGGTCGGAAGGTGGCTGGCGCTGATCCGCGTAAGAGGTCTGGCCTGGCGCATTCTCCCGCTGCGTCGCCCCGGCCGGGGTGCTTGCGTCCGGGCGGTCGAGCTGACGGGTTCAGCGGGTTCGGGCTCGGCCGAAGAGCAGCCGGTCGGTGGCGAGTGTGGCATCCAGGTAGGCGTCGATCCGCGCGGCGTCGGCGGTCTGCGGCAGCGGATCCAGTCCCAGAAGCAGGACCGCCTCTGCGTTGCGTGCGACCAGTTCGGTCCAGGGGCAGCGGGTGGGCAGCCGGAGCCGGCGGGAGACCCCGGGCACGTGCAGCAGCACCTGGTCGCCGACGATCTGCAGGCAGCGCTCCAGCTCCGGAACGACCTCTCGGGCGCCGGTCAGGCCTCCCAGGCTGGCGGACAGCCGCCGCATCCCTGCCTCGGCCGTCTCGGTGGTGCCCGAGCCGGTGGGAGCGCGGGTGATCAGGATGTGTGCGGCCTCATGCCCGTCCGGGCGGGTGTCGGCCCAGGTCCAGGCGGCAAGGGACACCAGCAGCCGCAGATCAGGGGCGGGCGGCGTGAGCAGGACTGTCATGCTGTCGTGCCTCCCGCGGCCTTGAAGCAGCACCAGACGATCTTTCCGGACGGGGCGCGGTCCTGGACTCCCCAGCCGTCGGCGAGCGCGGCCACCAGGATCAGGCCGCGTCCAGAGGTGTCGGTGTCGGCGGTCTGCCGGGCCAAGGGGTGCCGACGGCGGCTGTCGTGCACTTCCATGCGCACGGTTTCCTCCTGGGCGTCGAGCTTGACCAGGAAGCCGTGTCCGGGCACGGTGCCGTGGACCATGGCGTTGGTGGCGAGTTCGGAGACTCAGAGCCGGATGTCTTCGACACGGTCCGGCAAGCCCCAGTCGGTCAGGGCCTCGGAGGTGAAGGATCTTGCCTGGCTGATCGACTCGGGGCGGGCCTCGAAGAACTGTTGGGTCGTCAGGGCCATCGTGGTCCTCGTGACTCGGCGTCCAGGACGCGGGTGGTGCCGGGCTGGCGGTGGCGGACGGGACCGGTGCGGGCAGCGGCGTGGTGCGTGGTCCGGGGCTTGCGGACCAGCAGCAGCCGTGAGCCAGCCGCCTCGATCCGCCGCCTGCGTTCGGCGGCTATGGCCTTCGGTCCCAGGTGCGACATGGCCGGCGCGATCACGCCGTAGACGTCCGGCAGCGCGAGCACGTCCAGCAGCCCGGTGAACGCCGCCGACGCGGCGCCCGCCGCCGTGTCCCGGTCGGTGAAGACGCCCGACAGCTGCAGTTCGTGACTGCGGCAGTACTCGGCGAGCGAGCCGACCAGTGCCTCCTGCCGTGCCGGGGAGACCCGCACCAGCCGCAGAAGGCCGTACACGACCGGGCCGTTGACCTGGCGCTGCTCGGTGAGGGGTTCCATGCTGGGGACCATCCAGAAGGCTCGGCAGAGAAGTGACGCTCTGAGCGTGGCCGCTGCCCAACTCGCCGCCAACCAGCCGTCGTTCTACTTCCGTTCCACTTCCGTCCCGCCGACTGCACGGACCGTGCTTCGATGACGGGTGGAAGGGAGTGACGACGCGTGGCGACGGTGCACCACTGGACTGGCCTGGAGGCCAAGGCCTTGCGGGGCGCTCTGCGTCTGAGCGTGCGGGCCTTCGCCCAGCAGCTGGGCCTGGCCGTCGCGACCGTGTCCAAGTGGGAGAGCAAGCTCACCGACACCGCGCCCCGCCCTGACACCCAGGCCATCCTGGACACCGCCCTCAGCCGCGCGGACGTCGCCGTCCACCTGCGCTTCGAGACGATCCTGTCCGAGATGACCAGCACCGGGCCGAGCGTCGGCCGGCCTCGCATCACCACTTCTGGTCCCAGAGCCTGGGAGTACGAGAGCTGGGCCGACGACCTCGACCGCGTCGTGGTCGCCCTGTCACGGCAGAACTTCACCTTCGCCGACAGCCTCCTGAACCGGTGGCTCACCCGGTTCCAGGCGTCCGAGCTGGACGTGAAGGGCCTGTATCTCTTCGCCCGGTCCACCGCGCTGCTCGGCGACCTTAAACGCGACCAGGGCGCCGTCCTCGGCCCGCTCTCCGCCCGCCGCTCCTACGCCGACGCCCGCGCCATCTTCACCCAGCTCGATATCCCCCGCCGCGTCGCCCAGCTCGACCTCTCCCTCGCGGTCGTCACCGAGATGTCCGGCGAGCTGGAGCTCGCTGCCCGCCACTACGAAACCCTCGCCGTCGACGATCGGCTCTCTCGCCGCGACCGCGCCCGCGCGAGGCTGTGGGTGGGCACCTCGCTCAGCAAGGACGGCCAGCACGACTACGCGACCCGTGTCATGCAGGCCGCCACCCGCGACTTCGAAGACCTGACCGAACCGGACGACTGGTCGGTCGCCCACCAGAAACTCGCCCTGGCCCGACGCGGCGCCGGCGACCTCACCCAGGCCCTGCACTTCATCGACATCGCCCGCAGCAGCGGCACCATCGAGTCACCGATGCAACGCGTGCGACTGGACACCGCCCATGGCCACATCCTGCTCTCCGATCCGGCGACCCGGGATGATGGACACCTCGTCCTCGACCAGGCCGCCAGGCAGGCCGCGCAGTACGGACTCGTGCACCAACTGCACAGCATCGAGGGCATCAGGGCCATGAGCGAGGGGCCGACCGGCCCCCGGCAACGGTGACCAGGGAGAACACACGCGTGAGCAACGACCAGCAGGCCATCACCGAGGACCAGTGGCGCCGGGCCAAGCTGATCTGGGACTACCACCAGATGCACCACGAGCTGCGGCCCGCCGACGCGGCGATCGGACTGGGCAGCCACGACCTCGGCGTCGCCACGCACTCCGCCGAGCTGTACCGCGCCGGTCTCTTCCCCACCCTGGTGTTCACCGGCGGCAACAGCCCCACCACCGCCAACGTCTTCCCCCGCGGCGAGGCCGTCCACTTCCGCGAGCACGCCATCGAGCTCGGCGTCCCCGCCGAGGCGATCCTGCTCGAGCCGAACGCGGCGAACACCGGGCAGAACATCACCCTCTCCCGCGAGGTCCTCGCCGCCGCCGGCATCCGCCCCGCGACGGTGCTGCTGGTCTCCAAGCCCTACATGGAACGGCGGTCGTTCGCGACCGCCCGCAAGCTGTGGCCCGACGTCGACATCCGGTGCGCATCGGAGCCGCTGGAGTTCGACGACTACCTGAAGTCCATCGGCGACGAGAAGCTCGTGCTGGACATGCTCGTCGGCGACCTCCAGCGGGTCATCGAGTACCCGAAGCTCGGATTCGCCATCGCCCAGGAGGTCCCGGAGGACGTGCATGCCGCGTACGAGTCCCTCATCCGCGACGGCTTCACCAGCCGCCTCATCGCGTGAGCTGCCCGCGCTGGGCGGGTTGTGCGCGATCCATCAGCCGAACATCTTTCCCCGGCTGAGCACGCTGGCCAAGCTGTTCGCGGCGGACACCTGGATCGACCTGGACGACGTCCAGTTCACCCGCCGCGACTACCAGCACCGGGCCCGTCTCGCCGACCTCGACGACCCGGCCCGCCAGCGGTGGCTGACCATCCCCACCCACCTGCCCAGCGGGCGCTCCACACTCATCCGGGACGCGCTGATCGACGATCCAGTTCTCGCACGCCGCAGGACCGAAGGCATGCTGCGCCAGCACTACGGGAACAGCCCCCACTGGCCGGCCCTCGCCCAGGCACTGGCTCCGGCGCTGGACGCCTTCGCCACCGAACGGACCGCGATCGTCGCCGAGACGTCCACCCGTCTCCTGCTGGACCTGCTCGGCTGGCGCGGGCAGATCCTGACCAGCAGCGATCTACCCGCCCGGCCGGGCCGCTCCCAGCGGCTCGCCGACCTGGCCGCCGCGACCGGTGCCCGCACGTACCTGTGCGGAACGGGCGGCATGACCTACCTCGACCCCGCTCCGTTCAAGGCACAGGACATCGCCGTTGTGCCGTTCCGACCGCCGGCGACCGGGATCTGGTCCACCGGCCGGCGGGTCAGCGCCCTGTGGGCGCTGGCGGCGCTCGGTCCGCAGGCCGTGGCCGCCCGCTGCCGCGCACTCGCCGCGGCGCCCGAGGCCATGCTGGAGGCATGACCCGGCCGCTGTGCCCGAGCGGCGTCCCCCTGTCCGGTCAAGGAGGAGGCACCCTCTGGCTCTGGGCGACTCGGTTCACACGAGATTCGCCGCGGCGGGGCTCCGACGGCCTTGTCGTTGTTCCGTGCAGGCCATGTCATTGGTCGAACTCAACAGTCCCCTGCAAACGCTCCAGGGCGTGTCACGCACGGTCAGCCCCGGACGTGCCGAACCCCCGGCACCCGGCCGTCAGTCGAAGCTCACGATCATCCCGCTCGCCTTCCGTGATGCAGCCGAGGCTGTTGACAGGCTTCACCGGCATCACAAACGGCCGACCGGCCACAAGTTCAGCCTCGGTGTACTCGACGACGCTGGAACGCTTCGTGGCGCTGCGATTGTGGGCCGCCCTGTGGCCCGTTGTTTCGATGACGGGTGGCAGCTTGAAGTGACCCGAGTGGCTACCGATGGCACTCCCAACGCCTGCAGCACCCTGTACGGGGCCGCATGGCGTACCGCGTCGGCTGCCGGCTACCTACGGCTCATCACCTACACCCAGGACGGCGAGTCGGGCGCCAGTCTGCGTGCCGTCGGCTGGAAGCAGGTTGCGGCGCTTCGGCCCCGTGCAGGATGGGACACCCCCTCACGTCCGCGCAGGGATCGAGGCACAGATCAGGTCGCACGGATCTTGTGGGAGCAGTCGCGATCAGGGGCTGCGGCTCTGCCAGCGCTGGCCGAGCTGCGTAACGAAATCCGGAACGAAATCCTCTGTGAGGGCCCCGGGTGCGGGCAACCGTTCCCGCTGCGCCCCGGTCCTGGACGCCCTGCCCGCTTCTGCTCGACGACGTGTCGGGTCCGTGCGCACCGCGCCGCCAAGGCTGCGGTCTGACCGGTCGGCTCGTCACTCGTACAGGCTCGTGCCCTGTCCAGTCCAGCCGCGGCGTCACAGAGGACAGTCGCCTTCCCCCCCCCTGCGACGCCGATTCGCCGAAGTATGCCCCGGTCCGCTTCTTCCCTGTTCAGTGCGCTCCAACGAGACCGCGCCGGTGGAGAGCGCGGCCGGGGATCACGGGGAGCGACATGAGCACGGGGACGGTCAGGCAGGCTTACGGAGCACGTTGGACGCCGCCTCAGCCTGCCCTGCTTCCCACTTGGCTGCAGCGCCAGGAACGCTTCACCCGCTCGAACATCTGCCTTGAGGAACTGGGCATGGCCATCCGCCAGGGTGGCTGGTCCGTCCTTCCCGTCCCGGATGTGCCGAACCTGGGCGCCTGCGATACCGCCGATTGGGCGGCGAAGGTGCTGGCCAGCCAGGAGTCCCTGCGGCTGGAGCAGGCTCGCACCTACTCCTTCGGGTCGAACGCCACCGGCATGGCCGTAGCAGCGGCGGCCGGGTCACCTCCGAAGGAGAAGATCACCGCGACTCGGCTCCCCAGCCCTTCAGGCTTGATCGTGTTCGCTGATCCGATCGGCCACCACTCCGAGCCCGTGATGGCGGCTGACGGCCGCGTGGTGGAGCTGCACACCCCGATCGTCGCCGCTTCCTGGTCCCTGTGGGGTCGCGAGCAGATGGAACACCTCGGCCCCGAGCATCCCATCGCGTGGCTTTGCCGGGAAGAAACCGGGGAACCCGCCCGCCTTCCTCAGACGATGCAGGCGATATGGGTCACCTTCTACTCCGCGCGGCCGGGCGACATCCCGGACCTTCCCGACGAGGCTCCGGTCGCCATGATGAACGGGGTGCCGGTGACGGCCGCGATGGCCCGGGCCCGCGACGCACTGTTCTCCCGCGAGTACACCGACCTGTGGGGGCCTCTGCGATGGCATGATGAGGCGCTGCTGCCGATCGGGGAGCGCTTCGAGGAACAGCCCCAGCCAGGCCCTCACGACTGGGCCAGTGTGCTCTACACCGCATGGCAGATGATGCAGCAGCGCACAGGGGTGACCCAGCTCGTCGACATCAAGCGTCACAACGTGCTGCCGCCCTCGGCGCGGAAGAAGGCGAAGGCGAAGGCGCGGCAGTCAGGCCTGGGACCGGCCGTCGGTGACGGCGTCGTGCACGTCGTCGACCTCACCCGCGCCCGTCGACCGGCCAAGGCGGAAGCTGACCGGGACGCGGCGGCCTCCGACGGTCGACGGAAGGTGGAGTGGAAGTACCGCTGGAAGGTGCCGCCGCACCGGCGCATGACGTGCATGAATCCGCGTCTGCACCATGACATGCAGGACACCGAGCTCAAGTACCACGAGCACCGAGAGGACCTGTTCCCGGAGGTGACGAAAGGACCGGAGGGCAAGCCTCTTCGGACCCAGGGCGGGACGACCTACACCTACGAGGTTTCCCAGTAACACCCATCCGGCGCCGCACGCCGAGCGCGACAGAACAGATCGGCCAGAACCGCTGCAACGGATATGCCGATCACCCCGCGAGACGCGGCCGCCCCGACACAGGGGCGGCCGCTTCATCGTGGGGCGCGTCTTGGGCGCCGACTCGGACCTGTCCGGGCACGAAGGGAACGGTGCCCGCCTTCAGGGTCTCAGTGCACGGCGGGTCGTGGCCGCCATGACGACGGCCATGAGCACGGGGAGGTAGAGGGCAGTCGGCAGAGAGGTCCAGGAGGCGAGCGCGCCGATCAAGGCCGGCCCCGCGAGGAGACCGAGATATCCGGTGGCCGCGACCGTGCCGACAGCACGTGGCCCTCCGCGGCCGGCGGCGGAAATCAAGGAGGGGACGGCGGTAGACAGCCCCAGCCCCACTGCGGCCCATCCGGCCATGGCTATCGGAATCGAGTTGGAGGCCACCCCGATCGCCAGGCTTACGGCTCCGAGTCCGGCACCGATTCTGACCACGGTGACGTGCCCGTAACGGGCCAGCATCCTGTCCCCGCACAGCCGCCCAACCGCCATCGCAGCGCTGTAGACCGCGAAGGCGGCGGCGGCGAGGGTTTCCGATCCACCCAGGTCCTTGATGTGTACGGCGGACCAGTCGACGGCGGCGCCTTCACAGAGCAGGCAGGCCGCCGCGAGGGCACCCAGAAGCCACAGGCTGCGCCGGGGAAGCGCGGCTTCGTCTTCATCGTCGGGTGACGCGCCGGCGGGGGCGTCGAGGTGGCCTGCAGCCCGGACCGTGCGGCCGGAGGTGACCGCCGCCAGGGAGACCAGGATGCCGACAGCAGCGAACAGCAGGTCGTGCGGCAGCCATGCGGTCACCGCTGTCAGCGCGGCTCCGAGGAGCGCGCCGGCGCTGTAGGCACAGTGGAACCCGGACATGATCGGACGCTCGTAAGCCCGTTCGCACGTGACTGCAGAGGCGTTGGCTCCGACATCGAGCAGTCCGTGGAAGGCCCCGAACACCGCGGCGGCGAGCGACAGCGTGAGGAGCGAGCGCCCCTGCCCCAAGAGGACCAGGGAGAAGCCGAAGCCAACAGCGGGAAGGACCAGCAGGCGGGATGATCCGAGCCGGTCAGCGATGCGGCCGCCGATCAGGAGGCCTCCCACCATCCCGGCAGCGGCCGAGAGAAGAACTACGGCTAGGCCACCGGACTGGAGATCAGCAGCGGCGCGAACGGCGGGCATCCGGGCGCCCCATACGGCCATGACCACGCCCAGAGTGGCGAAGTATCCGATCAGGAGCAGCCGAGACCGCTTCGTCGAAGGGGCCACGCGGGCCGTGGAGGTCGCGGTGGTTGTCACCTGCGGCCTCCGTGCTCTCGGCCATGCGGCCGCGCTCCGTCACCGGCACACGGCGGGTCCTGGTGTGGTGCGAGTACGGCCGCTCGAGCTGGTGCTGACGGCTGGGCATGCCGGCAGTGTCCGCGAGCGGGACCGCTGGCACGCGGATCGGGGGCTGGAGAGCTTGGTGCGGGGTGGATTGGCTGTCGCATGACGGGATGGTGGGCCGTGAACCGGACACCTTTGTTGAGCACTTCCTTCGCCGTCCACGCAGTCCTCGCCGACAAGCCTCCACTCATGGGTGCTGCCCGGTCTCGCGGTGGTTGGGACACCAGCGGGAGGACCGTTCAGACTGACTGCGCTGCTCCGGTCATCGGATGCGGCGTGGGCCGAGACCTGTTCGGGAGATTCTTCATGCTGTCGCTGGTGCCGTACGTGCCGCCGATCGCTCGTGACGCGGGGAGTTGTGTGTGCGGTGTGTCGCGCTGGGTCTTCGAAGAGGTTCTATGCCAGTCCTGTCGGAGCACAGCAGTGGAGGAGCATGGCGGGCGCCTCCCCCGGCTGTTGGCGGACATCTCGTACGACTACCGCGACATTCGCCTGACGTGGTCGGCTGCTGGGGAGAGTCCGGAATCGTTCAACCCGCGGGTTCTGTTCATGGCTCCCGACGTCACAGACCCTGACCGGGGCAAGATCCAGTTGCGCTGGTTCCACTACTGGGCGGACGACATGCTGGTGGCCGCCTGCGCCGCCGGGGCCAGTGACGAGGAGATCCTGGCGCTCGCGGTCGCTCAGGCTCACTACGCCATCGGCACGCTCGCCGTCCACGAGGTGGGCGAATGGTTCACCTACCGCGGGAAGCAGGTCTTTCCGCCGCACCGTTCCGATCCTGGCTTCCCGGCTGACGAAGAGAACGGCCCGGACGGCAACGGAGCAGTGGTGCTGTGGCTCGCGTACGACCACCAGAACGGCACGGCACGTACGCCGGGAGCCGTTGCAGTACCGGCCGGCGGCTGGAAGCCGTACCTGACCGACATCGGGACCCTGCCCGGCCAGAGGCTCGACGCCGACGATTCCGGCATCACGGTGGAAGGCCCAGGTGACGCCCCAGCTACTCGGTTCTCCTGGGCCGATGTGACTGCAGCCTCCTCCCCCGGCGCCGAGGATGACCGGTCGAGAATCCTGCACGCCCTGCATCAGAGCATCGTGTCCTCCGAACTCAGTGTGGTCGCCCGGCATCTACTCGTACGGGGCCAGCCTGTGCTCGCGCCAGCGCCCGGCTCGGGGGGCTCAGGACTGACCTGGCGGTTCCATCTCACCTACGACGGATGACCAGGCGCTTCCGGATGTTGAACGGACTGCCCCGCGCACAGTTCTGCAACTCCACCGGTATCCCCGTCGACCCGACGGCCGAGAGGATTTCGCCAGGCCTCGGCGTCGAGAGCGCTCGAGATCAGACTGGGCCCACGATCCGCGATCCACGCTCCTGTGCGATCCTCCCCTCTTCGACCACTCCAGGAGTCGTTAGCCATGGCCCTTGAGGCAGACCGCACCCTCCTCAGTCCTGAGCAGCCGCTCGACGACGAGGCCGAGCACGATCAACGAGTCCGCGCGCACCTGGCCAGGCTGGCCAACGCTCGCGGTCTGTCGGTCGACGAGGTCCTGGAGGCGTTGAATGCGACCCTGGCGTCCGGGCAACCGTTGATCACAGATCCTGAGCACGACGGCGAGGCTGCCCCTGGGCTTCCGAGCAGTCGAAAGGGGGGCACGGTCACCCAGCAGCGGCCGGCGGGCCCGGTCTGGGGCGTGACGTCAGTGGATTGCCAAGGGCCGCCGGTCGCTCAGCGCAGCCCCTGCGCGGGTACGGAGCGGTGCCCCTGGCGGCGGGACGCGGTTCCGGGCGCTTTTCCCGCGGAGGCCTTCCGTCTTTCAGCTCCGACGTCCTACCCGGACAGTGACCGCCGATTCGGCTGCCACTCCTCGTCTGCTGAAGCGCCGCGGGTTTGTGCTGGGTGGCTGCTGCGCGGCGCCTCGGGGAACCAGCAGGTGCTGAAACTGCTGGAGGCCGGGCTCATTCAGGTGCCGACGTTGCCTGCCGGGGTCGAGTTGTACGACGACTACGCGGAGATGGCCGTGGCCAACGGTGTCGCGGAGGGCGACCCGACGCTCGCCCCGATTCTTCGGGGCCGGTCGCAAATGTGCGCAGACAACGAGACGCTGCCAGGAGGGGACGTGGCTGCCGAGGGCACGCAGAACCGGCGTTCGGGCGGTGCCGGGTGACCGCCGATGCCAACCAGTCGAGCACTGCGGCGTCTGACACGCTCCAGGAGTGGATAGCCCGCTACCGACAGCTGCCGCTCGGGGACGAATCATGGGTCTACACCAGCTTCGCGGAGCTCGTCGTCCGCCACGGGCAGGCATACGAGCCGGCTGCCTGGCCCATGCCGGACGCCCAGCATCCCGGGCGCTGCTTTCACGTCGCCCGCCGGTGGGCCGAGGAGGCCGGGTGGACGTACGTGGAAGGCTTCGTGCTCGTTCCGTCGGAGATCCCGTTCAGCGGCTTCGAGCATGCCTGGTGCCTGACGGCCGAAGGCAGGGTGGCCGATCCGGCGCTGCCAGACGGGTGGGCCACGGCCTACTTCGGAGTCCCGCTCTCTGACCGCTTCTGCCGGGAGCAGCGGGCGCTGCGCGGGACGGATGCGGTTCTGACCCTCGATCCGGTCAAGTTCTGGGAAGGGGCGAACACGACCATCCTTCGCCAGGGACTGCCCTCGTATGCCGTAAGCCTCACCGAGCGCACCGCCTGACCGTCGTCGTTCCCGCGATGCGTGGCTTCCCGCTTCTGCCCCTCGACCGTCAACCTGCGGAGGTTCGCACAGCGGCGTCCACGTGCTTCCGGAGGCTGTCCGCTTCACGAGGCAGGCTGCGCTCGTCTTGACCACCAGGACAGCGTCCACCGCGGACCAGCCGCGGCAGCGCTTCGTAGGTGCCCGGCTCCCCCGAGCCTGCACCTTTTTGTCCCGAGCGGACCGATCGGAGAGCAGCCATGCCCCAGCTTCCCTACGAGACGATCACCCTGCGAGTCCTCCTCCCGCACGACCTGGACCGGACTGTAGCGGCACTGTCCGGCCGCACTTACGACGCCCGCACGGCCGCCGGCGGCGAGTTCCAGGTCCACGGCAACCTGCACGACGCCAAGACCACCCGCCTGTGGATGGCCCGAGGGGGCCCCGCTCCCCGCCCGCAGGTGCTGCTGAACGGGCTCGCCCACGAGGGCCTGATCGAGGACGGTGACTACCGGATCAAGGGATAGCGGGAGGCAGGATTCGCCGCTGCTCCTGCCCGGTCGGCAAGGACGCTTCACTCCCTCCGAGTACCCCGTCCCTCGGAGCGAAGGAACCTCATCCCCATGACTCGGCAGACGCCCACCCACATCGAGCACACCACCCTGAACCCGAGGGCCCGCGGGGCTCACGACCTCGTTCGCCAGGTCGAGGAAGGGCAGCTCGATGTGGACCCTCCCTACCAGCGGGGCAGTGTCTGGACCTCGGACCAGCGAGTGGCACTCGTCCGTTCCTGGATGATCGGCCTGCCCGCTGGCGTGATCATCATCAGCGATCGCGACAACCCGAACTGGGCCGCAGCCACGGAAGACGTGTACAAGGCCGGGGCGGCGGTATGGGCGGCCGTCGACGGGAAGCAGCGGATCCTGACAGCGAAGCTGTGGTTCACCGATCAGTTCGCTGTTCCCGCCTCCTGGTTCGACCCGGCGGTCGTGGAGCAGACCGAGCTCACCGAGGATGGCCCTTACGTCCGCTATGGCGGGCTGAGCCAGCCTGGGCGGCTCAAGTTCGACCGCCGCGCTCAGTTCCAGGTCGCCGAGTTCCGGACGGCCGGAACGATCCATGACGAGGCCGCCATGTACCTGCTCGTCAACGGCGGCGGCACGCCCCACACCGGCCAGGAGATGCAGCACGCCCGGGAGATCGCCGAGAAGAAGCCGTAGGTCCTCCGGCCCGAACTGCGCATTGAGGCCATGTGGCCCGCAGCAGGGCCCTAGGGTTGCGGCCATGGATGCGACCGCCCCGGCTGAGGCCCTGCTGCTCGTCACCGCCAGCACGGTGCCGGGAACCGATGTGGGCAATCTCGGCCAGCGCCTCGCCGACACCGTGGTCCACCTGCCCGGCCCCGCGGCCGCCGTCGTCGGGAGAAGCACCGTTCCGAAGGACATCGCTTCATGGGCTGCTGAGATAGGAGAGCGCCAAGGCATGGCCGGTGCGGCCGCCGATCTGGTGATGTACTTCGCGCGCCTGTGGTTCCGCCCCAGCCCAGACCTGCCGGCCGATGTGGTCGCAGTCGCTATCGCATGCCGTCAGGTGTGGGAAACCCATCTTCGCGATGTCGAACTGTCCGGCCTTACCGACGTGGTGTGCTTGCCCGCGCCTGATGCGGACGCGTGGCTCCGAGGCGCATCGGGTTGCACCTCGCTCGCCAGGACCGCCGGCGCTCCTCCAGGCTTGATTCCCGAGAACGGCGCGTAACACGGGCGGGCTGCTCCACCTGGGCACTCCACCGCACGGCCTCCTCATCAGGCGACGGGTCGGCCTCGGGTGTCTCCGCCCCGAGGGCGCAGGGTCGTCCCGGCCTCGGTAAGCAGGAGGTGAACGAAGCCGTAGGAGCGTCCGCAGCCCTCGGCTAGGGTCCGGATCGAAGCTCCTTTGTCGTACGCCCGCCTCAAGTCGGCGCCCAGCTTCTTGCGCGCCAGTCCGGTAATCCACGTACGGCTGCCCAACACGTCGTCTTCCTCTTTCTGCTCGAACAATCTCCCGGGCGCCAGCTGGCGTCCGGGAGCATGCTCACTCTCCCGGTGAGCGGCACGATTCCGGTCTCGGGCACGAGTGCTGGCTTCGTTGGGGGCGGTGTTGCTCGTGGGGCAGTGGCAGACGGACTACAGCGACGCCGTCATACGCCGCACTCAGGACGGTGCGGGCCGGAACCCGTGCCGGGGAGTACGACAGGACGCGGGCGCATGGAAGTTGCTGGCACGCTCCTGTTCCGCGGTGCGCGGCTACCCGCGACCGGCCCGGTGGCCGGCCCGCCGGATTCGGTGACCTACCCGTTCCAGGATTCGCGATGGCGCGACGCACTGCCGTGGAGCGCGGTTTCTTGCGGTCATGCCAGACAACGACCTCGCTCGTCGCCTCCGCGACCAGCTCACCGCCCACCCCACCCCGCAAGATCCTCAAGCCTGGATCACTGCCCACCTGCCCAACATCGGCCACGCGGGCCGCCCCATCATCGATGCGGCCCACGATGCCCTGGGCATCAGCGAAGAGGACGCGGCCGCCCTGCTCGATGCAGATCTCCTACCGGAGCAGTTGCTGGCGGCGCTCGATCAGCTCTCCGACGGTGCTGCGGCGATCAACTGGGAAGCGGCGTATGCCGCCGCCTACGGCCTCGAGGACGGTGACTTCAGCGTCGCAGCCGAGCATCAAGCACGCCGCCGCGTGTGGGGAGTCGCCCACGACCTGATCACTGACGGCACCAGGCGCAGCGGCAGCCGTGGGCTACCAGCCAGCGTTATGCAGTTCATTGTGGCCGGCTGGGTGGACGACTGCCTGACCAGCGGACGGGAGCCGACCTTCTGGCGTGATGAACGCGGAATCTGGCGGACCTCCAACGGGGCGCTGTACGCGCCCCGGTTGACCGAGGCCGCTGTCATCTACCCCGGCAGCATGCAGGGCACCGAGGACGCGCTCGCCGCGCTCGGCGCCTCAGAACTGACCTGGGTGGGCGTCCTTGGTGACCGCCGCCTGCGCCACGTCATCGTCCCCGCCGACAAACTGAGCGTCCTCAGCCAGAGCGCACACATTCGCACCCTCGGCACTCCGCCGCCGGACACCGTCTACACGTATCTGCACACCTCGTGGCTGCGCACCAGCGGCGACGTCTGCCAGCGCTGCGGCACGGTGGCGTTCCTCGCCCGGGCCACCGACTGGCCCGGGGCCCCGGCCCTTTGCCCCGACTGTCACGAGGCGATGAGAACCGCTCAGGCAGCCGCTGGGCACCAGTGCGCGGACGGGTGCGCGCAGTCTGTCGACCACACGGGGCTGTGCCTTCCCTGACCCGGTGTTACTCCCCGGTGCCCGACGTAGGCGTCGGGCACCGGGGAGTACCGGCCTCCCCGCACGCGGCGTCCGTCCCTGATCTGCGGGGGCGGCTGTCCTGCGCGTCATGGTCGACGACACAGGACCACGAGAGGGCCACGCCTTCAGATTCGCCGTCGCTGCCGTTCCGTCCCCCCACACCCGCACCATCGCCCCTGCTTCCTCTCACACCGGACGACTAGGAGAACGACGTGGGGCTTTCCATCCGAGCAGGCCGACCGAACGGACCGCTGCCCAGTGATCCGTTGCCGCAGTGGTCGTACGCGGGCTTCAGTCTCTTCCGCCGCGGGATCGCCAGCCACATCGGCATCAACCTCTCTCAGATGCACGGCTACGGCGGCGGCCGTCGATGGAGCAGCGTGACCAGTCCCTTGCGTCACCTTCTGGACCACGACGACGACCGCGGTGAGCTGACGCCCGAGCAGGCGCGCGAGCTTGCCCCGGCGCTGAGCGAAGCACTCGCCGAACTCGGCCGCAGTGACCCCGAGGGCCTCCTGTGGGGTCCGGACGGCTACAACGGGCGCGTCGGGCGGGAGTTCGTTGACCTCCTCACGCTCTGCGCCGAAGAGGACGTCCCAGCCGTCTTCTGCTGAACCCTAAGCATCACGAGTCCGTGGCAGGCGCTCCTGCCGTTTCATGGCGAAGGCGCCGGGCAGCAGCCGCTGTCGATTCAGGTCGCCGCGGACTCGTCGCCGCAGGGGCCGACGCGACGGGCTCATGTCGGTTCCCTCCCGAGCAGACGGATCGGCTTGCCGTCCGCCATCGGTGCCTCCCGGGCACCGGGCGCCAGCCATCAAATGTGGCGCGTCCGCGACCGAGCTGTCTTGACCGCTGCGTGAACGACTTCTGATGCCGTGTCCGCATCTGCTGAGACCTTGCGTGCTGACAGACGACGAACGGAGAAGTCAGTGAACCGTGAGGAGCGACGCCGTGCCGAGCGTGCGGCGCGCAGGAGTCGCAGGGGTCAGGAACCGGGGCCGTCCTTTCAGGCTCCAGCGGGTCGGATCGCCCGGGCGGCCGTGTTCTCGCCCGCCGACGAGGAGCGGCAGCGCCAGGATTTCCTGGCCGGCGGCGTGTTCGCGGACGGCGCCGGGGTGATGTTCCCCGAGGGCGATGGGCCCGGTCTGAGCCCGGTGTTCGTTGTCTACGTCCATGACGACGAGCGCACGTTCGGGCCGGCACCGCAGCTTCGGACCGCTTTCGAGCTGCTGGACGAGATGGGGTCGGTCGCTCTGCACGAGCGTATGCCGGTGGCCACCTCCTGGTCGGGGATGAGCGGCACTAGTCCGCTGGTCAAGCTGAAGCTCGGGTTCCCCGGGCCCCACCCGGCCAGGGGATCGGCGGACCTGGTGCTGCTTGCGGACCAGTACGCCGAGCTCTGGCAGTACATCGTCGGCGGCGGACTGATCGGAGTTACCACGCAGCAGCGCCTGGA
Source organism: Streptomyces sp. NPDC002125 (assembly GCF_053593715.1). Taxonomy (NCBI): domain Bacteria; kingdom Bacillati; phylum Actinomycetota; class Actinomycetes; order Kitasatosporales; family Streptomycetaceae; genus Streptomyces; species Streptomyces sp. NPDC002125. The sequence continues at coordinate 240,288 of NZ_JBSFDD010000009.1, forward strand.
AAAGGCAACGAGCCATCCGGGAGCATCCTTCACGGATGGACTGGAAGCCTGCGTCCTTCTGGGGATCGGTTCGTCCCCGGTCCTGGAGCAGCTCATGCACCTGTACCGGTGGCCCCAGCCCACCAGTGCCGTCTGACAGCTCTGTCCGGAACGGCTGACACGTCAGCCACAGCGCTGTAGCGGCGGCGCTCATCCGCCGCCGGACCAGCGTGCCTGCCGATGCCAGGACTCCGACCAGCAGGCCAGACACCCCTTCTCCCCCACCCCGCTGACTGCCGTGCGCAGGTCGGCATGACTCGTCACACCCACCCGCCGCCCGGTATGCGGCTTACATCACTTTGGAGCTGACTTCAGTTGCGCAACCTCTCCTCGAACGCCCGCCGTGGGACCGCCGCCGCGCTCACGTTCGCCGCACTCGCCGGCACCTCGCTTCTCGCCGCTTCGCCGGCGTCGGCGCTCTCCTACAAGTGCACCACCAGCACGAAGTCCATCGACAACCCGGCCTACTCCGGCCCGTGGGCGGACAACTGGGACATCAAGATCAGTCTCTGCTCCGCCCGCTCCGGCTCGACGGTGTACAGCTACGCGAAGGCCTCCTGGGACGGCCCCGTTGGAGAGGTCGACGACACGTCGATCTTCAACGGCGCATACCTGCGGATCTGGATAGCGAAGTCCGTCGCCGGCACCGATCCGGTTGTCCGCAGCGGCAACTACTACGGGATCGAAGCCAAGCTGGAGAACTCCGACTACTGGGGCAACTACAACAACAGCTACACCACGCCGACGATCAGCTACCCGGTCGGGAGCGCGAAGGCGTACGTCGACGGACAGCTGAAGCTCGAATGGCGCAACGACGGCAAGGGCTACCTGAACTACGACTACAGCGCCTCGCCGACGGTCTGACCAGCTGACGGTCCTACGGCTCCGCGGGTGCCGGCCGACTGACGCCGCACAGACCAGCCACCAATCGGTGGCACGTCCGGGCACCCGCCCCCTGCGGGTGCCGAGGGCCTTCGACCGCCTACACCGCTGACCGCCTGTCCGCCGGCAGGGTCCGCAGGACCACGTGCGCCCCCTGCCGGCGGTGGACCGCGCCAACGCGAATTCGCGTGGAGAAGTGCTTTGGCCATCAACGGCCTCACCTTGGCGACGTCCGAAGACGACGCGATAAGGAGCGCCACCAGCAGTGAGCACCATCAACATGACCAAGGGCTCTGCGCCCGCCCGCATGACCAAGTCCTCCAGCATCCGGGTGCGGTGCTGGTGGGACAGCCGAACGGACTACGACCTGTACGCCCTCGTCGTCTACGCAGACGGCCGAGTCGAGACCGTCGCTACCTTCCCCGCGGAGGGAGTACCCGCCCAGCTCGCCACAGCCGACGGGGCGGTGAAGCATCTCGGCGACGTCGGCCGCCAGACGGTCGGAGTTGCCGAGGAGATCATCGAGATCGCCCTGGACGACTCGATACGCGCCGTGATCCCAGTCGCCTACTCCGCTCAGTCGAACGGCACCGGGTCCTTCTTCGAGTACCGCGTCTCCATGGAACTCGACAACGGCCTCGGCGACCGGGTCGTCATCACGGCTGAGAACGCCAACAACAACAGCCGCATCTACACGTGCGTGCCGGGCATGCTGGAGAACACCCCGGACGGGGTGAGCGTCCACGCGCTGGAGCACTACTCCGCGCCGGGGTGCGAGGACCGGCCGCTCGTCAGCCTCGTGCGCCGAGGTCTGATGAAGAAGGCCGAGGTGGTGGCCATCGACATGGACGCGGGGCCGCGCAACGCGTACAAGTAGCGGTCCCCCAGCAACCGCTGAGGGAGCAGAGCACGCTGCTCGCGGCGTGCTCCGCCCTCGGGTGGAAGGCGTTATCGAGGCGTCTGGTGGCTTGCCCAGCCACCAGACGCCTCGGACGTTCCGTCTGAGCTGGCCTCCAGCACCCCGCCGGCGACGACGGTATTGCCCCGGTTAGAAACCGGCCCTCTCCCTCCCCTGGTGGGCCGTACCTTTCTGCCGAGCACTGCAGTCAGCGTTCTGGGCACCCAGCGGTGAGGCTCGGCAACTACGGTTGTCCGCTTCTGGGCCTAAGTTCGCGGCGTGATAGACGATGAGGCACTCAACGATCTCCTGAAGCGGGCCTGCCTGATCTTCGACGCTCGCGCGACGCACACCGCGGGCGCCGCCGGCTCGTTCACCACCCTGCACATCAACCAGCTCGCCGACGACCTGCTTGCCGCACTGGACTCATGCGAGGTTGCGGAGCGCCCCTACCTCATGGAGGGGTACCGAAGTCTGAGCTTGGCCGCAGACATTCCCCCTGGCCGGTCCTGCCAGCAGCGCGAGATGCTCGTGGATGTCGCCCGCCAGGGGTTGGCGTACGTCGTCACCGGAAGACGCGAAGGACGTCCGGCTACCAAGGGTGAGGCTTTGGCGCTACTCGAGGACCGGTGGACTGCCTCGATGCTGGCCTGGGCCGACTTCTTCCCACCCTCGCTGGACGAGGTCTCACCTTCCTGCAGGTGCGGCGCCGTGAGGCTCGGCTACGGGAGGTGCGGCTCCAGCGTCCATTCCGACGAGAACCGGGTGCCGGGCATCTCGGTTCAGCAGCGCATATGAGCAAGGTCCACGGGCCACGCTTCTTCTGGGCTCCGAGGCGTTCCTGTCCGCCCGGTAGGTGGTTGGCATGGCTCCAACCTCAAAGTGCCGAGGGGGATTCGCCAGAACTCGGTACCACCGCATTCGTCGAGGACCCTCTGCTCCGTAAGCGCCGGCCAAGTGCAGCGCACCCCCCAACCACTTGTGGAGACAGGAGCAGTTGTTCGTGCCCATATCAATCCGTTCCTCTACCGCTACCACCGGGAAGTCGAAGCCGATGTCGCGTCCCGTCCGTATGGCCGCTCGGATGGCAGCTGGCGTCGCCCTTCTCGCCTGCGCGCTCAGCGCCTGCGGTGGCTCCAAGGACAGCACTGTCTCCGGTGCGCGCGATGACCTTCGGATCGTCACGAAGAAGACCGTGACCGACACTCGCCCCCGGATGGTCGAGCAGTGCACTACCGGTACCAAGCGGGTCAAGCACACCTCTACGACGAAGGGGAAGACGCGCACCTGGTACACGACCGAACCGACCCGGACCTGCCGGAAGGTGCAGCAGGGCACGGAGACCTATGACCGGGTCGTCCGGCACGCGCGGTGGTGCGTCGAACTCGACGACGTCGACGGCAACGCAGGCAGGGACGACGTCTGGTACGAGGTGGACTCCGCGACGTACACGAAGGCGGCCGCCGCTGCGGAGGGCGACAAGCTCGCTTTCACGCCGCTGCGAGCCGGGTGCTGATCCGTCATTCACCGGCAGGGCCCAGGATGCGCTCCTGGGCCCTGCGGGCTGTGTCCAGGACGTGTCGTCCGGTCATGGAAGGCGAGTGCAGTTTCCGCTGTCCGGTGCGGCTGGCCGGCTACTGACGCCAGCTGCTAGGTGACGTCCCCGGGTCGCTCAATCAGCGCGGCTGGAACGAACGCGGTGTCCATGGTGGGGAAGTCGGGGCCGTCGCCGTAGATCAGCATCCATATCCCGTCGGCGGTCTCAACTTCCACGGCGTTCAGCGAAGGCCCGGAATCCCCGAGCGGCTCGGCGTTCCCATTCATAAGGCCAACGGTAGAAGCGCTGAGACGAACCTGCACCCATGAACACCACACTGCGCGGCTGGCCCCGTTGTCCGTCTGTCACGCCGGACAACGTCTTCAGTTCACTTGCTCATCTGGCCGCCGTGCTTGACCGGAATTCGCAGGAACTCCGGCCGTCTCATGCACCCGGCGCACCATCGGCTCCCTTACTCAGATCACTCGCCCACGGAGCCCGCATGTATGCCAGCCGGTCCCGCGCTTCCTCTTCTGGAAGTGCGTTCCGCTTCACCCCACGCCCTCATCAGGAGGAGGCGCTGCACGCCATCATGCGGACCGCTGGGGACCGCGCACTGGTTGTGATGGCGTGCGGTACGGGCAAGTCCCTTGTGGGACGTGAAACGGCCCGAAGGCGGGCGGCCTCTTCGGTGCTCGTCGCGGTGCCGACCCTCGCACTCGCCGAGCAGGTGCATCGCGGGTGGGCAGCTGACTTCCCCGGAACTCTGGACACGCTCATCGTCTGCTCGGACTCTGCGGTGGGCGGGGCGGACGTACCGGTGACCGTCGATCCCGAGCGGGTCGCCGCGTTCCTCGCTGCGGCGGAGGCCGGGCGGATACGGCTGGTGATCTCGACCTATCAGTCGGTGGGGCGGATAGCCGAGGCGTATGCGGGACGTTCCCTCTCACCGCTGGACCTCATCGTTCTGGACGAGGCCCACCACACCGCTGGGCCGTCGGGAAAGTCCTATGCAGTCGTGCTCGACAATGACCGGATTCCGGCGGCGTTCCGTCTGTCGCTTACGGCCACGAGTCGCATTCACGAGGGCGCGGACGGCACGGCGGATGTCATTTCGATGGACGACGAGGCTCAGTACGGCACTCGGGTTCACGAGCTGACGTTCGGCGCCGCCATCCAGCGGAACCTGCTGGCCGACTACGAGGTTGCCATCGTTCTGGTCTCCGACGAGGACGTGCACGCCGCACTGCAGAAGGAGGCGACGTCCCGGACCGGCCCCGGGGACTCCTCGACGGTGGCCGCTCAGATCGCCCTGGCGCAGGCCATGCGCGAACGTGAGCTGCGCAGCGTGATCGCCTTCCACAGCCGAGTAGCCCGCTCCAAGCGCTTCTCTGCCTCCCTCGGCTCGATCGGCACCGCAGCAACAGGCGTGACGATCACCTCTCTGCACATGGACGCCACCACCCCGGCGGGGAAGCGCGCTGAGCAGCTGGCCATGCTGGCCGCGCCAGCCGGGGACGAACGGGTCGTCCTCAACAACGTCCGTACCCTGACCGAGGGCGTAGACGTCACCAGCGTCGACGGCATCTGCCTGGTCGACCCGAAGTCCTCCCAGACAGACATCGTGCAGGCTGTCGGCCGGGCGCTGAGGCTCCATCCCGAGCACGACCGTCCGGCGACGATCCTCCTCCCGGTCTACGTCGCGCCGGGCGAGAATCCGCAGGCGGTCCTGGAGGCCAGTGCCTTCCAGCATGTCTGGCGAGTCCTGGCCACGCTCCGCGATCAGGACGAGCGCATGGACGCTGCCCTCACTGCCGCTCGCCGTCGGCTGAGCAGTGAGCCGACGGCGAGCGGCATCGACGCCCGGGCGATACTGCCCGAGAAGATCAAGATCTACGGCAGCGCGACGGTGGGGGCCCGCTTCGTGCAGGCCCTGGGCGTCCACGTCTTGGAGAACACCACCGAGGACTGGTACCGGTGGCTCGGCCTGCTGGAGCGATACGTCGCGCAGCACGGACACGCAGCTGTGCCCTTTTCCACCGAGGCCGGGAGCCTCGGGGCCTGGGCGACTCGCCAAAGGTCTCTGCGCACGGCTGGCAAGCTCCTGCCCCGCCGGGAGGAGCTGCTGTCGGGGCAGCCTGGATGGACGTGGAACCTTGCCGACACCAAACGGGAGCAAGGGCGGACGGAGCTGGAAGCGTTCGTCGAAGTCAAGGGCCACGCCAGGGTGCCACGGGGCTTCGTCTCCCCCACGGGCTACCGGCTGGACAACTTCGTCACGCTGGCTCGAAATCGATACCGCGACAAGCTGATGGACGCCGATGAGATCGCGTACTACGAGGCCCTGCCCGGCTGGATGTGGCACGTACACGACGCGAAGTTCGAGCTCCTTCTCAAGCACCTCGACGACTTCATCGGCGAGCACGGGCATGCTCGGGTTCCACAGCCGTACAAAGTGAACAAGGACGGCATCCAATTCGCCCTCGGCAACGCCGTGTCGCGGAAGCGGACGGCTTACCGCAGGGGGACGCTGCCCGCCGGTCAGGCGGAGACTCTGGAACAGCGGCCCGAATGGATGTGGGACGGCCACGCTGCCGCCTGGGAGGCGAGCTTCGAGGTCCTGGCCGCCTGGGCCGCCGACCACGGCCACCTGAAGGTCCCCGCCGATGAAGCAATCGACGGCGTCGGCCTCTACCGCTGGCTACTGAAGCAGAAGGCCCTCATCCGCGAGGGCAAGCAGCCCGCCGAGCGGCGCCGCCGCCTGGAAGCTCTTCCCGGGTGGTCCAGCGCGGGGTAACACGTAGGCCTACGAGGTGAGGTCGCCGGGCCGCCCGCGGCCTCACCCGTTCCAGCGGAAGCTCAGCACCGTCCAGGTAAGCGACCTGCTGGCGAAGCAGTACACACCCCGGCCGGCATCCAGACCAGCGGGTCGAAACTGTCCGGCGGCGCTTCCCTCATGGGCAGAATGCAAATGCCATCAACACCGAGAACCAGGGATGAGCCGGTGAGCCCACGACCTCGCAAGCAGAGAGCATCCGAGCCCTCGGTGAACGGCCTACAGCCGAAGATCGCCGAGGATGAGAGCACTACCCCGGACAGGTACAAGCTCGAGTGTCCGCTGTGCGGCGAGGTCGGCCGGTACCGATTCGCGCTGCTCGCACGGCGGGCGTTCGAGGAACATGTCGACGAGAACCACCCGGCAGTCCAGAGTCCGCTGGACCAGGTCCGGACTCTCGTCGACATGGCCGAGACCGAGGCTGGAACCTGGGAGTGCACCATCGGTGCGGAAAGCTACGTGGCCCGGCAGCATAGCCCCGGCGGGTTCACTGTGGAGGTGGTGAGCCGCCGGACTCTGATCGACGGCCGGCTGGCGACCCTGGATGACGCACGGATCACTATCGGCGGCCACGCCAAGCTCGTCAGCTCCGCCCTGGCGACGGCTGCGACTATCCAGCTGCGCCAGGGGCGCCCAGCCCACGTGGTCCCTTTGGAGTAGCTTTCCGGTCGCGCGAAGTCTCAGAGCCGGCGGCCATGGGCGAGCCGGGCGATCGGCCCCCTCAAGCAGCAGGAACAGCGTCACCGCGACCGGTCAGTCGGCTATCACGCTTCGCTCCCCAGGAAGGACCGGCCGGACCGATCGCCCACGACGTGCTCTCCTCACATCACGGCAGGACGGCCGGCAAGCGGATTCCCGTCGGAACGGAGGCGGGATCCGCGTGAGCCCTCGGATCCTCGGCTGGTCTGGCGAGGATCAGCTTCACCTGCTTGACGGACGCTCCGGTCGCCAGGGCGATGTCGCTCAAGGATGTCCGCCGCAGAGCCAGAGCCTTCACGGCCTGGGCCAGGGCCGTTGCGCGGGCGTCCTCAGCGTCACGCAGTTCCTCGAGTTCCGGCGTCACTGGGATGATCTTCACCTCGGCGGTCACGCCTACGAGCGCGAGACCATCCTCGACGCTCGCGCGGACCAGCCGCAGCGTCCGCCCGCTCCCGTACACGCCGTGCTTGGGCTCGTGCGCCACCCACAGACGGCCGCGCCGGCTGGCCTGGCACTCGATGGCCTCGCTCACGCCGCACGCTCCAGGTCCTCGATGATCTGCTGAGCGACCGCATCCGGGATGGGGGTGGGCAGGACGACCTGCCGAGCGCCGATCCGGTACCGCGTGTGACTGCTGGTGCTGTCGACCTTCGTGACCGTCAGGCCCTGTCGACGAGCGGCGGCCTGAATGCGCAGCAGCGGGACGCCCTCCACGCTCGCCCTGAGCCCGGCAGTCACCTCCTGGGCCTGCTTCCACTCCGCGAGACTCACCACGGGCTCATGCACGGGGCCCGGCGACCACACCCACTTCGAGATCGGATTCCACCGGGAGAAGCCTGGCTGCCCGGTCCGGGACGCCTTCCTGTTGTAGACCTGATAGCCGGTGAGCTTCGGGTTTGCGATCAGGCCCTCGACGAGGTTGTGCGTCCATTGGCCCTCGATCGGGTACCGCTCCGGATCGGCCGACAGAATCGAGATGATGTCTCCCGACTTCAGGTGCTCATCACGCCGCAGGCGGCACAGCTCCCGAGAGGCGTCGAAGCGTCGCGCGTCCGGGTGCGGGGCGAGCTTCTTCTTCGGCCGCGCCTCTCCGAACCGGCCCCGTGGCGGCGGCGGTGCGTTCTCGTCGACGACCGCAATGTAGGGGTACGGCGGGTAGCCGTGGTTCCATCCGCCAAGGGCGTGCTGGAACTGCCCGCCCATGGACATCTCCAGCATGACCGTCCGGTACACCTCCGCCTCGACCTGTCCGTAGCGGCGGGTGCGCAGCCGGCCGGACTCGGTCCCGCCTTGCGGTTCGTTGGCGTACACCACCTCTATCCCGGACTTCTGGAGCTCGTGCTCCACGGTCAGACTGGCCAGCATGGCCCGCGCGACGCGGTCGGCGCGCTCCGCTAGCACGTGGGTGATGCCCATCGGCTCGGCGTGGGCGAGAAGGTCCTGGAGGCCACCGTCCCGGCGGGTCGGGACGCGCAGCGCGTCGTACATCTCCTGGGGGGCGAGGCCCCGGGCCTCGGTAGGGAGCATTCCGGACTCGACGTCCCAGAAGTACGCCGCGAACTCTTCCCCCTCTTCCAGGCATTGGGCGGCGAGGGCCACCTGCCGGGGGATGGAGCTGCTGGGGTTCTGGTTGTCCTTGGTGGAGACCCGGCCAACGAAGGCCGACCGGCGGGGGCGCGCGTCCACCTGTACGAAGTTGGCCAGGTCGCTGAGGTCGATGGGCGGTCCGAAGGGGAAAGTCATGGTCCTTCCTGGGTGCTCAGAGAGCGGATGTGTCCTCGCGGTGGCGAATGACCGCGGCCGGGCTCAAATGGCAGGCCGAGGGTCATAACCGCAGACGCGGCATGAGGCTCATCGCTGTCCCTCAAAGGGAGGAAGACAGGAGAGAGTCGCGGTACCTCGACCCTATGAGGCCCCACTGACAGTCACCGTTTTCCAACCTCGACCCCTACAGCACCAGTTGATGCCTGCAGACCCGACGGTCAGGAAATTCGCGACGGTGTGATGGATTCAGCCTCCCGAACGCAGCATCGGCCTCCTCAACGCCCCCAGCCCGAGGAAGCCGATGCCCACTCGTCCCGTCCGCCGCTCCGAGTCAACCCAGAACGCAGCCGCAGTAAACGTCGCCCTCCTCGAAACGCTGCGGCTTGCCGTGCCCCTCCATATCGCCGAGCTCCGCGACCGTCCCACTGACGTGCTCGTAGCCATCGCCAGCGAGTCGGCCAGCGTCGTCGGCTCCAAGGGCGACGTTCTCCAGTTCCACTCTCCGAAGCGAGGGGCGGCAGCCGAAGCGTTCAACGCGCTCGCGAGGGGGCTGGCGGCCGCCGCGATCGTCACACACGGCGGTGTCACCTTCGCCGGCTCGCACTGGTGCACCGTCCGTGCCTGCCCGGGTCCCGATGCCGACCATCCGCAGCCGGACGTCACCCCGTCCTGACCGGTGCCGGCCCGGGTCGTGCCTGCGGACGTAGTACCCGGCGGCGACGCCGCACCGACAGTGTCTGCCCGGGCCACTGAGAGGTCAGGAGGCCTCAACGCCATGCCTTACGTCGAACGCCGCTTCGACAATGCCGAGACGGCTCTACTCCTCGATGAGGAATGCAGCTACTGCCACGCCGCAGCCGGTCAGTACTGCGACGTGGACTGCCCGTTGGGCGTCATCGATCCCAGCTACACCCGCGAGGAGGAGCTCCCATCGATGTGGGAGCCGCCGCCCCCACCTGGCTGGTGACCGCCTCGCGCCACTCCCACTGACCCCCGGCCGCTGTGGGGCCCGGGCAAGTCGTGAACCCGACGCCCCACCGAGCGCCACAGGACATGGCCGGTTCACCGGCCACCATGCACCCCGCCCCAGAATGGAGACCAGATGCCTCCCATCGAACCGGAACGCGTCGACGAGCTACGCTCCCGCATCGCAGCAGCCGCCCGTACGATCACCATCAGACTCGGCCCCAACGCTCTTGCGATGGCCTCGGCACAGCAGCCGATCCGCCTATCAGGAGGTGAGGCCGACATGGTGGCTTCCGCCGTCGTTGACGTACTCGCACAGGAAATGCTGCTCGCTCACCAGGAGTGGGAGCGCAGTGGAGTGTCCCTACGCTCGTGTTTGGTACCTGGCTGCCTCCGCCAGTTCGACATGATCGCCTCCCTTTCTGGTGCGCCTCCAGAACGCGAGGACTGGTCAAGTGATGGCTGGCTCCAGCACCGGCCGCTGAGCGGTCACGCGTGCCCCGAGCATGCGCAGGCTCTTTGGACATCGGGCAGGCACATCCCGAACTGGCACCACCACAGCGACGACGACACTCGTCTGCTCTGTGCCTGCAGGTGGGGATCCGGCAAGGTCCAGTTCCGGGGCCACGGCGTCACGCTGTGGCAGGCGCACGCACTCGAGATTCTGAACAAGGACCCGGGCGACACGGTCAGCACGGCGCAGACCTCGATGACCGCGGAGCAGCTCGCTGCGCTCGCCGTCAGTGCCCAGCGGCGAGGCCCCGGGCTGGCAGCCGGCCGGACCAAGGAGCAGCTTGCCGCCGTAATGCCGGGCTTCATGCGCGACGCCGTGGACGCCCACGTGCCGGGTTTGGCAGCACTACGGGCCGTCGCCGACGCGGCCCGTGACCGGTACGAGCGCGGGCTGATTGCCTGGCTGGAGACCCTGGACTGAGATCTTCTGCCGCCCGTCACCGCCAGACGGGCGGCGGTGTATCCCCTGGCCGTCGGCCTGTCCAACGGCCAGGGGCCTGTGCCCCCGCGGTATCGCCCTCCCCCTTCGCCGAGCATCGCAGGACTCGCGGGCACTCACGGATCTGCTGCGTCCCATCCCAGCATCCGTGATCGTCAGCCATGGACCGGCTCGCGGCCCATAAGAACGCCCGTGGGTCCCTTCGGAGAGGATGGGGTTGTGAGCTTCCCTGCACCACCCTGCGCAGAGTGCGCCGAGCCGCTTCAGTACGACGTGGAGATCCGCCGCTTCGTCTGCGGCAACGTCCAGTGCTCAGCGCTGGGCATGGAAGTCCCTATTTGGCGCGCTTTGCAACAGTCCGGGCTCGCGGCTTCGGACCCGCCCGGGCTGCCACGCCCAGTCCACAAGGGCCTGCCGGTGCCCTGGGTCGCTCCCCGGACCGCGGACTACGTCTTCTGGCTCGCCCTCGATGGGGCACGCTGCGCCCTCGCGCACAACCGGTGGCTCTGCCAGGTGTGCGGCGATGAGCTGCCCGAGGAGGCGTGGGTACTGGCCACCCCTGAGGGCCAGGTGCTCCAAGCCGCGCTGCACGCCAAGTGCAAGGACTTGGCGCTGGAGTTCTGCCCCCACTTGTCCAGTGGCGACACCCGCGCCGTCCCGATGCTGGCCTCCCGGGACGAGCTCTCGGCCGATGGTCATCCGCTGAGGGACGCTACTCCTTCGGACCCGCTCTTCCTCCATCAGTGGCAGGTCACGAGGTAGTTCAGTTGGCTGGCCATCAGCCTCGTGTACCTGGCGCAACCGGCACGGAGATTCGCGACGGATGAGGGTCCGTCGTGGTCCGGCAGCAGTCTTCCGGCGTCCCACTTCCCGACCACGCCGGAGCCCACAATGCCGCACACCATCCCCTTCGCTTCCCACTGCTCGGAGACCGCAGCACGGCAGGTATGGGCAGCTTCACTCTCACGGGCCGAGGAGTACGCCGCCCGCTACCTGACCGCCACCTTTTCTGATCTTGAAGTCAGTCGCTCTGGCGGCCCGGCTGAGCAGCCCGGCCTGTCGTTCGAGCGTGCCGGCTGCGGGAGCGTGTTCGTGACGACCGACTCCGAGCGGGCCACCCTGCGCGCCCACGGCCTGCACTGGGAACTGTGGAGCGCGGCCGTTTCCGCCCTGCACGGCGGTGAGCACTTCGTCCTGGTCGACGCCGACGGCAGTGATGTCGAAGAGCCCCGAGCTGCCGCGCCGGGCTCGTACACCGACACCTCAGACGAGGACTCGCTGGTCATCCGGGACGACGGCACAGCGGACGTGAGGTTCTTCGAGCTGAGCATCGACGAGATGGCCCAGGTCCTTGCCGCGCTCCGAGACGGCCTTAGCCGCCTCTGTCAGCGCCGGTGCACCCGTTGCCATCTGCCGCAGTGGCGGCACTCCGCGCGCCGCAGCGGTGAACACGTGGTCTGTGACTCCTTCACCCTGGCCTGCACCGACTGCTTGCCGCACACGGATGCCGAGGAGTGCGCCCAGGCCCGCACCGGGCAACCCTGCACCCGCCAAGCCGCGCGCGCACGGGCCTGCCGTCCTCAGGGCGGAGAGGACGTTCTGGCGTCGCTTCTGGAGACGTTCAACGGCTGGGACCTGGCCGCTCTCGCACACACCGCCGTGGAGCTGTTCGGCACGCACGGCGACGTCAACGACGAGCTGAGCGAAACCCAGAAGGACGTGCTGGAGCGCGCCGCCACGTTCTTCGACGAGATCAGCACGCCCATGTAGAACACACCCTCCGTGCCGGGCCCCGGACTGTCGGAGCAGCCAAGGGCCCGGCGCCCGCGCGGCGGAGGATGACGCTCTTGTCGATCGGCCCTGGGACGTGACGGGCTCCTGGCCGGCCCCACCCCGGCGCTGCGGTTCCTTGCGTAGGGCGCGAACACCGCTCCCAGACCACAACCTCGGCGCCGCGAATCGGCTCTGCAGCGGGACTGTCCGCTACCGAGTCCACGATGGGTCTCCGTCGGCCGGCGAAAGCCTCTGCTACACGGAAGGTCAAGCATGCTCCCACCGACACTGGCCGCCGCCCTGAACCCCGCCACCCCACTGCGATGAGAAGACCCGGAGATCGAGAGGCGCCCATCGCTGTTCCTGCTGAGCAGATTCCGCCGGGCTGTTACTGGTGGACCGACCCGGACGGGGCGCTGTGCCTGCTGCCAGGGTGTCTGGCTCGGATCAACGACCCCGACGCCGCCTGCACCTGCAGAACCCTCGCCTCCCACCTGACCAGGGCCGAAGAACGCCTGGCGGAAGCCGCGGAGCGGGAAAGGTATGCGGGCACCTGGTGGGCCGCGCTGCGGGCGGCGGTGGACGCGCATCCAGCGCGGGACGAGATTCTCCGCGATGCGCGGCGCCGGGCCGGCCGTTGACGCGCTGTCCCGTCTGAAACCGGCGAGAACGCCGGCACCCGCGTGTGGGCCGTGGCGGTGCGGGCCTTCGAGCCGAAATTCGCGAGCGTGAGGACCATCGCGGTTCCGGGGCGCAGGCTCAGCCCGTCAACCCCACCCGCCAGCGCCGCACGGACGATCCGTGCGGCGCTGGCTCCGCACTGCCGGACGGGTCCTGAACCGCGTCCAGAAAGGTCCGTGCCCATGTCGGTCATCGAGACCACGATCAGCAGCACCGCCGCCTACCGCCAGGCCCTGGCCACCATCCAGAAGGCATCTGGTGCCTACGCGACCGGCGAGAGCCCGCTGGACGACGCCACCTTCGACCGGCTGCGGGACCAGCTGGTGGCATGGGAGGAGAACCACCCGGAGGACGTGGCGGCGAACTCCCCCTCCGGCAAGGTCGCTGACGGGGCGGTCCCTGCGGGTGAGGTCCCGCACACGGTGCCCATGCAGTCCCTGGACAAGGTGAACACGCCCGCCAAGCTGCTGGCCTGGGAGGCGTCGCTCCAGCGGCGTCTGGGCGGCCCGGTCACCGGCGGCTATGTCGTGGACGTGAAGCTGGACGGCTTCGCGGTCGCCGCGCGGTACCAGAGCGGTCGCCTGGTCAAGCTCGTCGGACGTGGTGACGGCCGTCAGGGCGAGGACTGGAGCCATGCCATCGGCTCGATCGCCGGTCTCCCCCAGCAGCTGGACCGGCCGCTGACCTTCGAGGTCAGGGGAGAGGTCCTCTTCACCCACAAGCAGTTCGAACGGGCCAAGGAGGTGCGCGCCCAGCACGGCGGGGACGCGTTCGCCAACGCCCGCAACGCCGCCGCTGGCACCATCCGGGCGAGGAACAGGGCCTACGCCCTGGAGATGACGTTCTTCGCCTTCCAGGCCGTCGAGCTGCCGGGCGGCGAGGTGTTCGCCCATACCTCGCACGCCGACCTGATGAAGTGGGTCGCCGACACCGGAATACAGACCACGGAGGCCACCCCGCCGAAGGCCCACGTCGTCGCGACGATGGCCGAGGTACAGAAGCAGGTCGCGGCGATCGCTGTGATGCGCCCCAGTCTGCCCTTCGACATCGACGGCGTGGTCATCCGCGCGAACAGCCGCGCCGAGCAGACCACCGCAGGTAGCGGATCGCGGCACCCCCACTACAGCGTCGCCTACAAGCTGCCCAGTCTGGAGCGAATGACCAAGCTCCTGGACGTGGTCTGGGCCGTGGGCAAGACCGGCATCCTCGCTCCCCGGGCCGTGCTGGAGGAGGTCGAGATCGACGGCAGCATGGTCACCTCCGCAACCCTGCACAACCCCTCGGAAATCACCCGTATTGGGCTTATGAAGGGAGATGCGGTCTACGTCCGGAAGGCCAACGACATCATCCCGCAGGTGGTCGGGCCAGTGACCCACCTGCGCACCGGGACCGAGGAGACGATCACCTTCCCCGCGTCCTGCCCGGTGTGCGGTGGGAAGATCAACACCGACAAGGGCCGCTGGACCTGCGATGAGACGGCGAACAATGGCGGCTCCTGCGGACTCCCCGCCGCCCTGCTGTACGCCGCAGGACGCGAGCAGTTCGACATCGACGGTCTCGGCCCGGCGGTGATCGGCAACCTCGTCGAGGCTGGTCTGGTGCGCGATGTCGGCGACCTGTTCCACCTCGCCCTGGATCAGCTCACCGAGGCGACCCGGGGCAGCGGTGAGGCGTCGAACCTGCTGGAGCAGATCACGGCAGCGAAGGACCGCCCGCTGGAGAAGGTGCTGGCAGCGCTGGGCATCGCGGGTACCGGAGTGGAACTCTCCGAGCGGCTCGCCGCTCACTTCCGGTCGATGGACGCATTCGTCACGGCCGACACCCAGGTGCTCATGGAGGTGGACGGCATCGGGGTCAAGAAGGCCGAGCTGATCGCCCGGCAGCTTCCCCGGGTCGCTGCGGTGGTCAGGAAGCTCGCCACGGCAGGCGTGAAGCTGGCGGCCGATCTTCAGTCCGCCCCCGTGAGCGGCCCGCTCGCAGGCAAGACGGTCGTCGTCACCGGCACGATGACGGGGCCGCTCGCTGCCTACGACCGCGCCGCGATGAACCAGCTGATCAAGGACGCGGGCGGCAAGCCCGGCCGCGACGTGACCTCCAAGACCCACCTGCTGGTCGTCGGGGAGCGGGCTGGAGGCAAGCTCGCCAAGGCCGAGAAGCACAAGATCGAGGTGATGAACGAGGAGGCGTTCGCCATCCTGGTCGCTCAGTTCACCAGCTGACCCGATCGGTCGTACATCCAGCGGAGCCCGCTCTCAGTGAGAGCGGGCTCCGCGTCTCCTTCCCGTTCCGGCCCTCTGCTGCACCGGGCGGGGCCTCACGTGCCGGCCGCCGCAGCCCCCGGCGGCCGCTCCTGTGCCCGTCGGCAGGCCCGCGCGCACAGGAGGCTCTGGGCGTCCGCGACCGCCGACGAGACCAGACACTCCGACCAAGAAAGACGATCATGAAGCACACGTATCTGTACCCCCTGCCGGACGATGCGCTCTTCCTGTGGAGGGCTGGCCGCCAGAGCGCGACCGACCTCTTCGGCGTCCCAGCGGACAGCCCCGACATGTGGACGAGGCTGGTCGCGCTGGACGAGCAGCTGGGGGAAGCACGTGAGACCGTCGCGCGGCTGATCGAGGACGCAGACCGCGTCTGTCTGGGGCAGCGGTACGCCATTCCTGGGTCCATCGACCCGCAGATCGCCGACATCGAAGAAGACGTCCACGCCTCCACCCGGACGGTGACCTGCCTTCTCTGGGACGCGCCGCTCCTGGACCCGTCACTGCGCACCGTGGTGGTCACCGCGCTCGGGCTGCCGGATGCCGAAGTGCCCGGGCGAGATCCCGCCGCGGTCATCACCCGGTTCCTTCAGGCCCATGAGCACCAGCGGCTCATCCCGTTCTGGATGTGACCGGCTGTCGCCGCACTGCCCGCCCTGCCTACGACCGGCGAAGCGCTCTGCCCCTGAACAGCCCTCGCTGCTGCTGCCCCCTCGGTGGACCGAGAGGGGGCAGCAGGCACCCTCGATCAGAAGCGGCGTTCTCACCTGCACGCTGTCCGGCTGTTACGCCGATCTCCCCAGCTCTTGAGGCCTCCCGATGCCACCTCACCGGGCAATCCTCGCTAACCGTCGCTATTCGTCGCATCAGCTCATAAGTTCAGCACTTCTCTCTCGAGCAGCCATTCGCTGCCAGTTGCCCAAGGCGCACGAGCACGTCCAGACCCGACCAACCGCTTCCACGAGGAATCACACGATGAGCATCGCTGCACGCACCCGGTACACCGGGGGCACCCGGACCGCTGGGTGCCTCCGGCTGCTCACTCTTCCGTTCCGGACGGCCTACCGGCTGTTCCGCCCGAGCCGCCAGGACCGGATATCGGACCCGGCCATCACGGCCGCGCAGGTCGCGCGGACCGCTGTCGGCGGAGCGGCCACACTGTGGCTGATCCGGTCCTACCCCCTCCAGGAGTCGGCGGCCGATGTCGCGGCGGACCAGGTGCTCGAGTTGTTCCTCAGCGCTGGCGTTCTGCTCGTCGCGGGCCCCATCGCTCTGGCCTGCTTCGTGCTGTCCGCGCGGTCTTCCGTGCGCGCCGTCTACTGCCGGCGTCTTGCCGGGCCGGCCGCGGGGTTCGCTGCGCTGCTCGGATCGGCAGTGGGACTGTGGTTCCTGCTTCTGGGCGGCGCGGTGCAGGTGACCCAGGCGCTTGGCGGTCTGCCGATCGTCGGCGCGCTCGTCTCCACGGCGGGCGTACTGTTCGGCGTTCCTTTCGGTGCTGCAGCCGTGGTGCTGAGCGTGCACTACACCTTCCGCGTCGGTGACGTCTCCGAGGTCCTGCCGCCCTTGCTGTCACCCGTGCTGGTCTGGTCGCTGTTCGTCGTCCAGGCCTTGGACGGCCCGCCTGTGGCTGCCCCTCCGGCAGTGCACGCGCTGTTCGTGGTCGGCCCGCCGGTGTCCGTCACGTTGCTGTCGGTGTGGGAGCTCCAACGCTTGCGTACGCGACACCACTTGACGATTCGCCGGGCTCTGGGACGGAGCACCACATCCTCCTGCTGAGGACCAGCGGCCGCAGGGGCGCCGAGGCTTCAGGTCGGGAGACGAGCTGTCCATCGGCGGCCTGGCGAAAGAAGCGACCAGTAGGGCATGAGGGGAGCGGGATTCGCGCGCATGCGGCGATCGGGCGGGTCCCGCCACACAGTCCAGGGCGTCAACACGCAGGTCAGGAGCTTCTCCGCCTGCTCCTCCTCACTACGCCCCGAGGGACCTCACGATGGCCGCGATCCCCCAGCCGCCCACCAGGCAGTGCACCCGATACAACAAGGACGGTTCACGCTGTGCCGTGAAGACCGTGACGGCCGACGGCTGGTGCCGGACCTGCGACGGATTCGGCCGCCCTGAAGCTGCTCAGCCGAAGAAGGAGCCCGTGCTGCAGCAGGCGACTCTCTGGCGGGAGACCAGCGATCGTCCGCTTGAGTCCGACGAGGCGTACGAGGTCTCCATCTCCAACGCGGCCCTGAACCACTTCATCGACGCGCACGGAGGAGATCGCCGGGCGGCAGAGGCGCAGATACGCTCGCTACTCGAAGATCTACTCACCACCGGCGCTCGCCCGGCGCAGCGGCATCCCGAGACCGGCTGGTGGCGGCTCCGTACCCAGCGGGACAAGTTCTCGGTCACCCTCAGCAGGGACGCCTCCGTCGTCACCGGTTACAAGGCCCGTCACGTGGATCGGACCTACGCCCAGGTCAAGGCTGGCGTCCCCAGCCGTGTGGCGTCTCCTCGCCATCGCGAGAGGAAGAAGTGGTTCCTGGCCTTGCAGACCGAGCTGCCCTTCGGCATGGGCGTGATGACCGCGCGGCTCTTCGCCCGCCTGGAGCTCGGGTTCGAGATGACCGAGGACAACGCCGCCGAGGTGATCGAGCAGATGCGGGACTACATGGCGCGGGCGGGTATCTCGCTGCCCACCCAGGAAGGCGAGTCCCGCGTCACCGACTCGGCGGGGCTGGAGTGGACCTTCGAGGTGCTTCCGGAGCAGCGCCCGTACCTCGTGCGCGTCTCGTGGGGCACCGAAGGGTAGCGGGCGGGCGACCGCGCCCTGAGCCGTGTCGCGGAGGACTGGGGCCCGGCGCCCCGACGCCGGGCTAGGGCTATACGGAGCGGGTTGCCGTCCCAGGCTGGTGCTCCAGTGTCGCAGCGGCGGCCCGGAGGTCGACTGGTAGCTCCTCGTCGCACCAGTACTGCGTGCCGGTCATCCGTCCGTTGCTCCGGGTGATGCGCCAGATCGGCAGGGCGTCACAGAATCCACTCGGGTCACGGACACGGTCGAAGACCGACCCGCAGATCTCGTGACCGGGGTAGCCGGCCCGCTCCGGAGGCAGCGGCCAGCCCGAGGGGCACAGCGACAGCCTCATCGTGTACCGCTTCCGCTTGAATCCGGGGACGACAGCCCCCTTCCACTCCAAGGTGGTCACATCCAGCGGGGTGCGGAGCGCGGGCTGCAGCCGGTAGACATCGCCCTCCGTGACGACTCGGCGCTCCTCGACGAGAACCCGGGCTGCGGTTTCGATGACATCTGCTGTGACTTCCTCGCCCGTTGCGTGATCAACGCGTTTACGGAAGTACGGGTCGGCCTGGATCCCGGCCAGCGCCGCGCCGTCGGGGTGTTCGGTCAGCCAGCGGCACAGCAGCCAGGCTGCGTGTCGGACGACCTCTGGTTGATCGCGAGCGGCATACCGGGTGATCGCTGTGGTCATGAGCGAACGGTAGAGGTCCGGGGAGCCACCGACCGTACGCCGACGTTGGAGCTCCCGAGCCGTGCCTGTCCTGGGCGGTGTCCGGTCTTCAGGCCAGAGTGCACTGCCGCGGACACGCGTTGACGGCACCCGGTCGGATGCCGACGTGCCGTCTGCCGCAGCACCTTGCTCCGGACGTAGAGAGGGACCCGTATGGCTACGCATGTCACCGAGCCGCTTGACCAGGAGGAGCGGGTGAGCCGGTGGGGGCTGGAACCGCACGTGCCCATCGACCTGTCACCGACCCGGATCTTCCTCTTCGTGATCAAGGTGGGCCTCGTCTACGGGGCGGCCTGTTGGGCGTGGGAGTACGCCCGGCGCAGTGGGCTCGCCGAGACGATTCACCAGCCTGTGGTCGCGTACCTGCGGTCGAACAGCGCGGGGCTGCCAATGGCCGCCGGTGACCTCGTCGACTGGTGGGTGGGCTTGGGCGCCGGGGCCTTTCTCACGAGCGCTGTCCTGCGGTCATGGCCCGCGCGTCTGCTCTGGTGCTGCTGGGGTGTCTGGTCGATAGCGATGGTCTCGGCCGGCACCCCGCAGGATGCCCGCTCGGTGGCCGTCGGTGTGGCCACGCTGGCCTGGGCGGCCGTCTCCGTCGTCGCGCTGCGCGGCCGCGGCTAGAACGCCGCTGCCTTCGTGCGGGACGTGGGCGCCCAAGTCCCGCACCATCCCGGGGCCGTGAGTCGCTACAGTCGCTGAGCATCTCCCGGCCCGGGCCCGGTAGAGGGCCCGGGCTCGCCCATCAGCCATGCGTAGGCAGCTTCTACCGCGTTCGCGGAGTGCGCGAACCGGTCGCCGGACTGGAAATGACGGTCGGCCAGTGCCTCCCAGCCTCCGGCGCGCTCGGCCGCGGCCTGGAAGGCGCGGGCGACACTGCCGGCGACTTCGACGTACACGTCGGCCTCCGGCGTGACCCACTGGTCGACGATGGTCATCACCTCCCGCATCGCCTGCTTGTCCAGGCGCCGGCCCTTGTCCGCCAGGTCCACGCCCAGGCCCCAGATGAGGCTGCGCATGGCCTGGGTCTCCCAGGTGTCATCGCCTCCGGCGTACAGACGGCTGCTCTGGCGCCGCTCGGACCGTTCGTACTCCTGGTCAGCGTGCCGTCGGGCGAGGCGGTAGAGCGCAACCAGCAGAGAAGCCGCTGCCCTGGGACCTGCTGCGGCGAGCCCGTCGCGCAGTCGCTCGACGTCCTCCTGCGGGACGGGCACGACGGTGCGCAGCGGTCCCCGTTCGGCATCCAGGGCGGCAAGGCTCTTCGGTTCTCCTCCGTCGCTCTGCAGGAGGGTGTTGGTGTACCGGGCGGGTCCGACCGCGAACCAGCCGACGTCCTGGCTGTCGACGACCCGGAATGGGTACTCCTCGACCTCGTCCACTTCACTGTCGAGAGGATGAAGGTCGGTCAGGCTGGGATGGGCTTCAGTGGTCAGCGCGTCGGGCTTCCCCTGCTGTACGGCCACAATCTGCTGACCCGTCTCTGGGGGCAGGGCATGGACGGAGACGTGCCGCTCGGTGATCCGTGGGTGCTCGTTCACGAGGGCGGTCAGGATCGCGGTGCTGGCGTCTCGGAGGAAGGCGTGCAGGGTCTGGGCGCTCCAGCGTCGGCGGGCGGAGACCCGCACCAGGAGCATCGCCGGCTTGTGGCCGGTCAGCGGAGGCATGCCCGTTTCACGCGTCGGCCGCGGGCCGTACACCTCGGCCCTGGCTCGGTACCAGCCGTCGTGGGAGATCAGGTAGTCGCAGGCGTCGGCGATCAGTTGCGCCGCATCGAGGCCGCCCTGGCCACGCGGCAACATGGCCACCACCATCAGCGGAGCCGTGAACAGCTCCCCGCTGTCCGCCTGCCCCAGCGGGTCGGGTGCCATCGGAACACCGGTGGGGGGCCGCCGGCCGGCGTCGGGCACGGTCCACTGCGCCAGCGCGGCCGCGGCCTCGCCGTACGTACGCCCCGATGCCGCCATCACCGCGCGTACTTTCAGTTTGCGGGTGCGGTCCTTCGTCATGCTCAACTCCATGCCGCGGCGCTTCCCACGCATACGCCGCACTGGAGTTCTGTGCAGGACGGCTTCGACCAGGAGCACGCGATTCCTCGAACCTTGCTCCGCCTTCGGAGACCGGGCGTGGGCCGCGTCTCCTGGGAGCTCCGGCGTACGTGCACGCCGCTCCGGGAGGCTACCGCACTGCTGGCTACGGGGAGCGGCGCCAGAACGACGAAAGGGCGCCCTCTGCAAGAGGGCGCCCTTGACGCGGGATACACCGTCGGAAGCGCGGGATCGCCGTCGCGGGCGGTCTGCGCGGTCCGGTCAGCTGAGGAGCAGGAGGAACCCGGTGATCACTGACACTCCGCCGAGAAGGAGGGCCAGGGGCGATGCGGTCACGGCGCCGTACCCCGCCGCGCCGAGGCCGCACAGTGTGGCGATCACGGCGATGGTGACGGTGAGGGGGCCGGTGCCGGTTTTCAGGCGCCGGATCTCGGTTGCCATATCGTCGGTCTCGTCGCGGTACAGCCGGTAGGCCTCGCTGTCCTTGTCGTAGGAACGGACCATCTCGGATCGGCGTTCGATCTCATGGCGCAGTGCGGCGATCCGCCGTTGTCGCCAGCCGGCCAGCCTCAGCAGTGCTAAGCCGACAAGGGCTGTCAGAGCGATGGCGGCTTGCCCGGCGTCGTGCATCGATTCCAAGTGGTCCCCCAAGTGGACGGGTCAGCGCAGTGCTTGCGCGTGCGTTCGTGCGCGTTGCAGGTGCCCGGTGAGTTCCCGAGCGGTGGTGGTCGCCTGTGAAAGAGCTCCCGTGGCGGTGTCCGCGCGCGGCCCTGCGTGGGTGTGCAGGGCCGCGCCGAGAAGCTCGGTGACGGCAGGCAGAGCAGCGGCGATCCGCCCGAGCTCATGTGCGCTGGTCGCCGCGAGGCGGGTGTGCTGCCATCCGGCCGTTCCGCGGTTCAACTCGCGGACCAGACGCTCGAGAGCGTCCGCGGACTGGCGCAGGTGGATGGTGGGGTTGTGGGTTGTCATACCGGCATCCTGCCGATCCCGGTGCTTGCGTGGTGGTCACTGGCTGGATCTCTTGATCTCCTCCTGGATGTCCTGGAATCGGTATGCGGTGGGCTTGCTCGGGCGGTCGGTGATTCGCACGGTCGGGATCGTGAGCGCTGCCTTCTTCAGCTCGGCCTGCAGGGTGCGACCCACCATGGCCAGCCGGTCGGTCCGGTCATCCCAGCGTCCCCACGTGGCGACGTCGGCGGCCCGCAGGTGGCCGTGGAGTTCGTCGACGGTCATCTGGGCAGGCCATCCCTCGCTTTCGAAGGCGTCCAGCAGGAGCTGGGCGATGCGGGGGACGGGCCTGCGGGTCGCGTCGCCTGTGGTGACGGCGTCCAGAGAGGGCAGCCCGACGTTGAGGCGCTCCTTGGCCCGCAGGAGTGCCGTGCCGGCGTCGAGGTGGGGGCAGTAGCGGAGGATCGGCGCCCGGTGCCTGGGGGTCAGGCAGTAGAAGCGTCCCGCGTCGGCGATGTCCCACTCCCCCGGGCTGGGCACCAGGAGGTGCGGCAGCCAGCCTGCGGAGATCGCGCTCCTGTCTCCGACGACGATCGGCACGTCGTCCATGCGGCAGGGCAGCATCACGCGGATCCCGAAGGAGTCGGCGACGGCGTCACCCATGATGTCGCTGGTCGCGTCCTGGGTGCAGATCACCAGGGTGATCCTGGCCTTCCGGCCGATCCTGATGAGGGCGAGGGCGTGCTCCTTGGCCTTCTTCGACAACTTGGAGTACTCGTCGAGAAACGCGATCAGGGCGGGCTCTTCGTCGGTGACGACCCAGTTGTCCTCGCCTTCGTCGAGGGCGGCGATGCGGTTCTCGGCGTAGCGGACCAGGTCGGCCAGCGCGGCCTCGATCTCCTCCTCGGTGTAGGCGGTCCGGCCGGCCAGGCCCCGTAGAGGTCCGAGTCCGCGGCCGGTCGGGTCGAGGTCCCAGACCACGGCGTCGGAGCAGGCGGTGGCGTATTCGGCGAGGGTGCGGACCATCGCTGACTTGCCGCCGCCGGACTTGGCCACGATGAGGATGTGCTGGCCGGCGAGGATGACGTCCGTGGGTTCGCCGTCGATGCTGATGCCGATGGAGACGGGCTTGAGGATCGAGCACGACAACGGGTTCCGCAGCGGGAAGGCCGGCGGGTTGGCGAACGGGTCTTCGGTGAGGACCCGGACCATCACCTCTGCGCTGTCGTTGGGGTTGTATCCCCCCTGGGCCATGGTGCGGCCCTGCCCGACGCGCAACGCGACATCGAGTTTCGGCAGCAGGCGGACAATGTCCGCCGGAGTACCGGAGTTGAGAACGGCGATGGCCTGCCAGCCGTAGGCGAGGCGTGAGGCATCCGTGACCTGTGCGATATCGGCATCGACGGAAAGAGCACGGAAAAGGCATTCCTCGACCTGTTCCGCATTCTCGGCCTGCCGGATCGGGAACGGCTTCCCGTCGTCCCCTGCAACAGGTTCTTCCGCGGGTTCGATTTCCTCGGGCAGTTCGGCGTAGGGAAATGTCAGGTGCGGAAGCGCGGGGGCCAGCGTCGTGCGCACTCGTCCCTGTACCCACAGGACGGTGGCGGTGGCCGCCGCCAGGACGAGATCCGTGACCACGACCGGGCCGGTGAACAGCGTGAGCCCGAGACCGTCCACCACGGTGAGGCCCACAGCCGTGGCGTGGAAGCGGCGGGCGCGCCGTCGGCGTATCTGCCCGCGTCCCACGGTGACGGCTACAGGCGTCGGCATGGCGGGCTCGAACTCCACCATCTCGACTTTCGCCTGGAACTTGGCCCACTTCTCGATTGCGTTCGCGGTGGCCGGAGTGGGCCCAGGGCCGCGGCCTTGCAGCATCAGCTGCATCTGGCGCTTGTTGTGCGCTTCCAGGCGGCTGATCTGGGCCCTGGCGAGGCCGGTCTTCTTGCGCTGGGCCGTCTGCCACAGGCGGTACTGGGTGTTGAGGAGGTCACGGGCGACATGCGCGTCGGTGAGGTCCTCGGCGGTTCGCCAGCGCCTGAACTCACCGGTCGTGTGACGGGCGCCCGTGGCGAGCACCTTGGCCTCGCGGGCGGCCAGCCGCCGAGCCAGGTGCAGCAGCATGCGGACGTACGGAGTGGTGTCCGGGTCCTCGTCGTCCTGGGAGGCGCCCGGGCCGGGGTCGTTGTCTTCGAGGAGTTCGGCGTCGACGATCTC
This sequence comes from Streptomyces sp. NPDC002125, assembly GCF_053593715.1. NCBI lineage: Bacteria > Bacillati > Actinomycetota > Actinomycetes > Kitasatosporales > Streptomycetaceae > Streptomyces > Streptomyces sp. NPDC002125. The sequence continues at coordinate 264,292 of NZ_JBSFDD010000009.1, forward strand.
GTTTTCGTCAGCGGGGCGGGTCATCGTGGGTTTCTGCCGTTCTCGGTGGTTCAGGTGGGGGTGTGCCTGCGGCCTGTCTGACCCGTTTCAGCAGGTCAGAGCCTGTTCTGAGGCCTGTCTCGCACCTGGCCGGGTGCAGGTGCGAGACAGGCCGATTCCAGGCCGCAGACAGGTCCTTGGACGGCTCAGGCCGAGTTGAGGAGGAGGTCTCCGACCGTGTTGCCGCTGGTGGTGATCAGACCGATGGCGCTGCCGATCAGACCGCCTCCGAGCCCGAGGAACACGCCGGTGAGTGCACCTCGGACGAGGGAGCCGGTGACGTCTGCACGGCCTGACTTGATCAGTCCGGCGTAGAAGCAGACGAGGACGAGCCCCGTGACCACACCGCCGAGGCCGACCTTCTCAGCGCCGGTGGCGGCCGGCTTCTGGCCGGTGACGTCGATCTCGGCTGCTCCCGCCAGGACGTACGCTCCGACCCCGTCACCGAGGGCAGCTGCGGCTCCGCCCATGGCGCCGAGGATTCCGCCGCCGAGGAACAGCAGGACGCCGATGGTCAGGCCGAGGAAGTAGTGCACCTTGGGGGTGGGGTCGCCGCCCTTCCACCGGCCCACCTGGTAGGCCAGCAGGGCGATGCCGATGATGACGGTGCCGGTCCCGCCGAGTGCTGCTCCGGTGGTGTTCATGCTGGTCAGACTCCGAATAGGTAATGAAGGGCGGGACGGTGGTAGCCGATGACGAGGGCGATGAGGAGGAACCAGAGGGTGCTGGTGACGGCTACGCGTAGCAGGTAGCCGAGACCTGGTGTCCTCCATGCGAGCCGGACGAGCCCGCCCAGGGGGGTCTTCGCGAGGATCAGGCCGATGACCAGGGCGGGAAGGGCTCGGCCGAGGAGGTACCAGGGGTCGTCGGCCATCGCGGTGGTGACGCCGGCGATGAGCAGGGCGGGGACGTTGAGTGGTAGCCGCATCCACTGGAGGTTCAGCGGGATGTGGGTCTTCCAGCCCCATGCGGTGGCTCTCTGCCGGACGGCGATTTCGGTGGCGGTGCGAGCTTCGGTGTAGACGTCGGCCAGCTCGTCGCGCGTCTCGTCGTAGGCGCGCATCACTCCGTCGCCGACGGAGCGCCAGTCGATCCCCCGCTCGTCCTCCGGCGCGTTCTTGCTGCTCACAGGCGCACCCCGCAGGCGATCAGCCGCTGGCGTATGCGCTCTTCGTTGGGGTCCCAGACGCTGAGGTCGGGAACGACCGTCAGGTGGCGCTGCTGGGGAAGAGCGCTGAGCGGGGAGGGACGGGAGGGGGTGGGTTCCGAACGGCGAGGCGCTCGAGGCAGTGGGATACGGATGGACATGGGCGCGTGCCTCCAAGCGGTAAGGAGGGAGCGGGCCCGGGATGCCTGTTGGCACAACTGGGCCTGCTGGCGGCGGCGGGTAGCGGGGTGCCCGGGGCACGGGCGAGCGCCAGGGCGTGCTGTGGGAAGCGACGCGGGGCGCTGGATGAGGTGGCGGCCGGGGCGGCTCACCTCATCCGCGAATCGTATATACGTTCGGCAAGCCGGGCGCGGGCTACTCCCCTTCGGCCGGTTCAGGGTCGGGGAGCCGGCCGGTCTCCTGGAGCAGTTCCTTGGCCCGCTTCCAGGAGCAGTTGACGGCGTTGGCTACGTAGTTCGGGCTGAGGGTGGGCTGGTCGGGGTCGAGCGCCTCCACCGCCGCGATCAACTCCTCGCGGGTGCGTCGGCCCCCCGACTTGCCTTTGACGGCGTCGGGGGTCGGACCCGATCGGGAAGCCTGCTCGGCGTCTTCCGTCGGGGCCGACGCGGGTGCAGTCGGGGTACTGGCCGGGTTGCCCGACGTGGCGTCGGGGGTGACCGGCACGTCGATGCGAGCCGATCGGGTGCCGTCACTTGCGGCGTTGATCGGGTGGCGGACCGAGCTGGTCGGCCGACGCGGTTCCAGCGGATCGGGGTTGCCAGCGGGCTGCGTCGGGGGCGACGGCTCCTCTACCCGATCGGTTTCGTTTCCGCTGGTGAGACCGCCGATCGGGGTCTGATCGGGGTGCCCGATCGGTACCTCGTCGGGGGTGGCGTTCGGGTCGGGGCGGGCGTGGTCGGGTTCGGGCGTCGGGGCCGACCCAGCGAAGCCGGGCGGCAGCGTCGGCCCGATCGTCGGGGCAGCGTCGAGGTCCGGCGTCGGCCCGATCATCGGGGTGAGATCGGAGTCGGGTTCGGGCGTCGGGGCCGATGCAGCGAAGTCGGGCGGCAGCGTCGCCCCGATCGTCGGGGCAGGGTCGGGTTCGGGCGTCGGCCCGATCATCGGGGTGGGATCGGGTCGGCCCGATGATCGGGTTCGGGCGTCGCCCCCGATGATCGGGGTTCCCGGTCGGGGTGCAGGGTCGGGGTTCCGAGTCGGGGGCAGGGAATCGTCGTCGGGGTGGAGGCCCGTCGGGGTGCCCGATCGGGGGCGTGCGGTCGCGAGGTGGAGAGGCACCGCGGCTTCGCCCTCGATGAGCGCCTCCGTGAGCGCGTGCAGTCCGACGTGATCCCCGAGGCTCATTCCGTCCGGCGGCTGGATCGCCCCGTACCGGACGGCAGTGATGAGGGTGGTGCGGGCACGCCACTCGGACCAGCGGGTGGAAGGGCCACGGCGTCGGCGCGGGTTGCGACGGTTGGTCCGGCTCCCGGTGACGCTGCCGTGCCGCCGGCGCTTGGCGTTGGCGATGTGACGGGCGACCTTGGCGAGGCGGAAGTCGCGGTCCAGGGCGCCGAGGTCGGCGGTGTGCGGAGCGGCCAGTCCGAGGCGTACGAGGAGCCGCCGCAGGGTGATGAGCGAGTGAACCTTCTCGACGCCGGTCGCACGCCGTTCCGGGGCGAGGCCTCGTTCCCAGAGGAAGCCCGCGATGACGGGTGCTGTCAGACGTGCCAGCACTGCCACGAAGACTTCGCCCGCGCTCAGGCCGTTGTGGTCGGCGACGGCCACTTCGATCGAGGCGAGGATCGCGGAGACGGTGACCGCGACCCACATGGCGATCCCGTCGGCTCCGGAGGGTTCGCCGGCCAGGATGTTCGCCCGGGCCCGGATCCCGGAGATGATGATGGTGCCCTCGACCATTCCGACGGCGATGAGTGCGCCGAGGTTGACCCAGTCGGTCGGAACTCCGGCGAGTTTCACGCTGTTCTGGGCGATCGGCCACATTCCGAGGAGCGCGGCGAAGGTGGCGATGCTGGCGAAGATATAGGTGCCGATATCGGCTACTCGCCTCGCCCGGTGAACGCGAAGGGTCCTTTCTCGCTCTTCGCGTTTTCTGCGCTGGTCCTCGCTTTCGTCGAGAGGGCCAGGGGTGCTGGTCTTGTCGCGGGTGAGGACTTTGGAGATGCCGATGACCGCACCGAGTCCGAGGATGACGACCGCCACGAGAACCACGGGGGACGTGGCGAGGCTGGTCAGGTTGATGCCGGACACCGGCGTGCTCCTTTACTGGTGTGCGTGGGATGTGCTCATGGGGCCGGAGCGGTGTCCGCCGCCGGGTCGGGGATCCAGGGGTGGGTCACCCGGTTCGGGCAGGGGCCCCAGTGCTGGCGGTGGTTGTCGAGGTCGCCGTGGTCTTCGGTGCAGTGGGAGTTCGTACACGGCACGGCGACCACTCCGCGCCCTTCACAGTCGGGGCAGTTGGTGGCGAGGGCGGCGCGGTACATCTCCATGCGCAGCCGGCCGACCGAGGCCCACGCCGTCGCCTCCGGGAAGTCGCCGTTCGTGATGGAGTCGAGCGCGAGGGAGTGTGCTCGGCGAGCGAGGTCGAGCAGGCGGTCTGGAGTGTGTTCGCCGCCATGGGTGGTCATCGGTGTTCATCTCCTTGGGGCGGGGCCTTGATGGCCCCGCCCCTTGTCGGGTGTTCAGGTGCGCTTGCCTCGCCTGCTGGGCTCGTCGAGCTTGCGCAGGATGCCGATGCGGCTGGCGGCCTTGGAGGCTTCGCTGCGGACGGCAGCGGTTCGGGTGGGGGTGATGTTGGCGGAGGACCGTCGGGGGCCCGGGTTGAAGTACCGGTCCCAATCCATCAGCCGCGCCTCCATCCACGGAGCCCGCGGCGGCCGGGGTCCGGCTCGCGGCGCCCGGTCTCCCGGCCGCGCTCGGAGGCTTCCCAGCGGGCTGCCGCGTCGGAGGCTGCCCTTGCGTTCCTCGGTGCCCGGCCGCGGAAGGTGCTGCCGCCGGAGGATCCGTGTCGGCCGAGGTCGGAGAAGCTGAAGTTCAGCGGCGCCATCACGCGCCCCTTCCGATGAGGCGGGCGGTCTGCCGTTCCGCTGCTTCGGAGGCCTGGCGCGCCTCGTCAGCGCGCTGCTTCTGCTCGGCGTACGTCACCGGCGGCCACCGCCTTTCACGCGGAAGGCGCAGGTCTCGCCGAGGACGCAGGTTGCGCAGACCTTGGCGGCCGCCGTCTTGTCGGCGGACTTCGGAGTGCCGCTCCCGCCGAGCCGCTCGAACAAGTCGACCCTGCTGGCGCAGGCCGCGCGTCCCGCGTCGGAACGCGGGACCGTGCGGACGGCCTTGAGGGTGCGACGGCTCAGCGTCGTGATCGGATCGGCGGCCATCAGACTCCCCTGAGGCCCAGGCCGAGACCGGCTCGGTCCATCCGGCGGTCGGCCTCGGCCCGGCGGATCTCGGCGGCACGTCGGCGCTGGTCAGGGGTGAGAAGCCTGGGCTTCTCGTCGTCGGGGTGGGCCGGGTGTTCGAAGGCGGCGTACCGGTCGCCTTCGGTGGCCGTAGAGTGCTGCATGTTCCGTGCTCCTCGCTGACTGAGGTGTGCGGACGGTCCCCGGGGTCTGCTCCCGGGGGTGGAGGGCCCTTCGTCCAGCGCTGGAATCGCTGGGTGCGGAGGGCCCTTTGTGTGCCCTGAGCGGGCGCAGCTCCCGCACATCCGTGGTGGCATGCGCGGGACTGAATCCGTTCAGTTCAGCGGCCCGCCGATGAGCGGGCCGTTCGTATGCGCTCTGTGCAGTTCTGAAACAACGTGGCTCTGCGGCCCGGCAGTTGATCTCTGCCGTCATGGAACGTAGCGCAGAAACTAACGACGTCGCAACACGACGTCGTTAGTTTCTAACGCTGTCGTGAGATTTGCAGGGTGACGCGATACGCTGCGACGATGCGCGCCATGACAATGGAGCCGCCGACGATGCCCACCTACGAGCGGGAGCTCGCCGTCGGCCGCCTACGCGGAGAGTGGGGAGACGTTCTGGCGCTGTCCTGCAACGACACCCTCACCGGCCCCAGACCTCAACTCGTCTCCCGCCACAACAGGCCCGCCGCGGTGATCGTTTCGACCGGCTGGTACGGACAAGCGCGCAACGCTCTGGGCACCGCGCCAGAGGTCCAGCTCTTCAGCTCGGACAACGCGCGGACCGAGCTGACGCGCATCCTCACGGACGTGGCAGAACACGGCCATCACATCGTGATCAAGGTGGACCGGTACGAGGTCGTTGCTTTCGTGCCCGTCTCCTGGCACCAGCTCGCCGTACAAGCGCTCGCCAACACGAGCAACGCCTCCGAGGACTGATACGCCGGCTGCCGCCTGGTCCCGCGCCCCTTCGGGCGGAGAGCGCCAGCGGACAGCAGCTTCCCAAGGGCGGCCCTCGCCAGTCCGGTTCCGCCTCCTCGAAAACGCCACGACCGGCCGGCGGCGCGGTAGAAGATGTCCGGTGGCAGCAGCCACTTCCTAGGCTGCGCCGCGTGGAGGGGGAACGGACCATGCCACTGGACCTGAGCCGCGTAGGAACCGGACGCAGCGAACCGCTGCTGCGGCCCCGGGACATCTACGCCGCACTGCCTCGCCGGCCGTGGCCTTACCTGCGGCATGAGCAGGGCGAGGTACTGGAGAAGTGGTTCGGGCGACGCGAACGCCGCGATGTGGTGATCAAGCAGAACACCGGCGGCGGGAAGACGGCGGTCGGGCTGCTGATCGCGCGCAGCACCCTCAACGAGGGAGTGGGAGCCGCGGTCTACCTCGCGCCGGACCGCTATCTCGCCGCGCAGGTCCGGGCAGAGGCCGAGTCGATGGGGCTGGCCGTCACCGACCGCGTCGACGACCTGGCCTTCCGGGCCGGGCAGTCCATCTTGGTGACCACCTTCCAGAAGCTGGTCAACGGGCAGTCCGTGTTCGGCGTGGTCGGGGACAGCCGGGAGAAGCTGGACGTCGGCATCGTCATCGTGGACGACGCGCACGCCGCCCTCACCACGACGGAGGCGCAGTTCCGGCTCACCGTGCCCGCCGGCCATGCCGCGTACGAGGCGCTGAGTGCTCTGTTCGCCTCCGAGCTCCAGGCGCAGTCACCCAAGGGCTGGGCGGACATCCGGGCGCACGACCACACCGCCTCGGTGCCCGTGCCGTTCTGGTCGTGGATCAGCCAGCAGCAACGGATCATGGACATCCTCCACCCGCACGCCGGGGAGGAGGGCTTCAAGTTCACCTGGCCGCTGATCGCGAACATGCTGCACCTGTGCTCGGCGACCGTGACCAGCCAGGAGATCCAGGTCAGTCCCCCGTGTCCGCCGATCGCGATGATCCCCGCGTTCGCGGGAGCGCGTCGGCGCGTCTACCTCACGGCCACGCTCGCGGACGACAGCGTGCTCGTCACCGACCTCGACGCCGGACCGAAGGACGTGCAGCAGCCGGTGACGCCGGGCAGCGCGGCGGACCTCGGCGACCGCATGATCCTCGCGCCCATCGCTCTCAACCCTCAGCTCGACGAGGAAGCCGTCCGCCAGCTGGCCCGGCAGTTCGCCGACGGTGACCGGGACGGCGACGGCACGGCCGAAGCGCAGCCGGTCAACGTGGTGGTCCTGGTCCCCAGCACCCGGGCGGCTGCGCCGTGGCGGTCGTACGCGGACGTGGTCGTGCACGCCGGAGAGCTGCCGAGCACCGTGCGCGCTCTCAAGGACGGGCGGGTCGGACTCGTCGTCATGGTGAACAAGTACGACGGCGTCGACCTCCCACGGGAGGCCTGCGAACTGCTGATCCTCGACGGCGTACCGCGCCCGATGGACCCGACCGAACGCCGGGAGGCCGCGCTCCTGTCGGGCAGCCCGACCCTGCTGGCCCGGCAGATCCAGCGCATCGAGCAGGGCATGGGACGAGGCGTACGCGACAGCGAGGACCACTGCGCTGTACTGCTCCTGGGCAGCCAACTCGCCGTCGCTCTGCACGACCCGAAGCAGCGGGCCCTGTTCTCACCGGCGACCCGCGCCCAGATCGACCTGAGCAGCAGCCTCGCCGAGCAGCTCACCGGCAAGGGGCTGGACGGAATCCGGGAAGCGATCGGCCTGTGCCTGAGCCGGGACCCGCAGTGGCGGGCACTGAGCCGTGAAGCACTCGCTGCCGTCCACTACGCCCCCACCGGAACCGTCCGGGACGAAGCCATCGGCGTACGCGAGGCGTTCAACCTCGCGGCGACCGGCCGCTACACCGACGCGAGCGACCGGCTGCAGAAGGCCATCGGCATGGTCAGCGACCGCGCGGTGCGAGGCTGGCTGATCGAACAGCGTGCCGCGTACCTCCACCACGTCGAACCCGCGGCCGCGCAGAAGCTGCTCTCCAAGGCCCTGGACGACAACCCGTTCGTCCTCCGCCCCGCTGGCGGAGTCACCCCCGCCCAGCTCCGCCCCGCGGCTGTTCAGGCAGAGGCAGCGGCAGCGTTCCTGTCCGAGACGTACGCCGACGGCACCGCACTGCTCCTGGGCGTGCAGGCGCTGCTTGAGGAAGTGGTGTGGGGAGACCCGGAGCGTTCTGACGATGCCGAGCGCGCATGGGAAGCCCTGGGGCGCCATCTGGGGTTCGCCAGCTCCCGCCCGGAGAAGATGTACGACACCGGGCCGGACAACCTGTGGGTACTCGGCGGCGGCCGGCACGCGGTGATCGAGCTGAAGACGGGCTGTGTCGCCGAGACGATCGACAAGCACGACCTGGACCAGCTTGGTGGCAGCGTCCGCTGGGACAAGCAGGCGTACCCCGAGGTCACCCAGCAGCTCCCCGTGATCGTCCACCCCAGTCGCACGCCGCACTTCCAGGCGATCACCGTCGAAGGGATGCGGGTCGTCACCCTGGAGCGGTGGGAAGCGTTGACCACCGCGGTGCGCAGCTGGGCAGAGGCACTCACGCACGGCCAGCACCGCTGGGGCAACCCGCACGCTGTCGCCGAGCAGTTGGCCCACCACAAGCTGACCGCTGGGGCCCTGTTCTCGACGTTCGCCCAGGCGCCTGGCGCCGCAACTCCCTGAGGGCTCGCCGGATCGCGGGCCCGCCGCGCGGCGGGCGGACACGAGAGGTTTCGGGGCTCCGGGAGGACCCCACGCCGGGCGCGTTGGCGGTTCGGGGATTGAGGAACATCGCTGCCGGATCGTGCGCCTGTACGCTCCGTGATCGCAATGCCGCAGACGAGGTGCTGGTGGCCTGGTCGGGCTGCTGACGCTCACAGGCCGAACACCGTGCGGGCCTGCTGGGTGAGGGCTTGCCCGTAGCAGCCCGGATTGGGCGGGCGTGCCGACGAACGGAAACCCGGTGCGCGACGAGTGCGGCGGGGTGCAGAATCGTCGGCCATGCGGCGAACCCTCTCCCCTGACCCCGTTCCGGAGACCCAGTACTTCGAACGGGTCCTGCGCCACGACCCGAACTCGCTGACGCAGTTGATCGCGGCCACCAGTGCCAGCCTTCCGTCCGCCCGCAACCTGGGCTCCAAGGGCCTCGGCCTGTACACGCCGGGAGCCCTGCTCGACGCGGCCTGGGTCTCCCTGGCCCGCGGCCGGGACGGCCGACCCGCCGCCACCGACCGCGACCTCCAGCAGATCCTCGACCTGTACCTGGCCCTGGACGACCCGGTCACCCAAGCCCCGGAAGGCATGAAGCGCTGGGAGGGGTACCTGCAGCGGACCATCCACCAGCAGGGCCCGTGGCAGGAGGACGAGTACTCGCAGCTGAGCCGGTCCATCGCCATGCTGGAGCAGACCCCCTACCCGGACGACGCGGACAACCCGCTGGAGGTCATCCTCCCGGGCTGGGACCGCGACGTGCTCGGCTGCTCCTTGGCGGACTACCTCGGCATCGCCCACCTCGTCTGGGCCTGCGCCACCGCCCACCCGAATCCGCGCCGCCGCGGCCGGTTCGCTCTGGACTGGTACCCCGCCGAGGACTACGACCAGTTTGACGGACTCCGCTCCCCCGCCCAGATCAAGGCGGTCCTGAACCGGCACTTCGTCACCACCAAGACCAAGCTCCGTGCGGCCTTCCCGGCCGACAGCGACCCGCTCTTGCGCCGCTACACCCACAACCCGCTCCGCTCCCGCCCGCTGGTCGGCGGCGTCCCGGGCGGCTACCTCATCCCAGTGCCGGCCGCCGTGCTGGGCAAGGCCACCCCGCTCGGCCTCTACTACACCGGGGGCGACAACAACTCGGCCTGGGGCAAGGCGTTCACCAACGACCTCGGCAACCTCTTCGAGCACTACGTCGGCCGCCACCTCGACCTGCTGCCCGACGCCGAGGTCCACCCCGAGATCCGGGTCAAGATCTCCAAGAAGGTAAGCAAGAAGACGATCGACTTCTTCGTTGTTTTCCCCGACCTGGTCCTGTTGGTGGAGGTGAAGTCGTTCCGGCCAAGCGAGCAGCTGCGGCTCGGCGGGCCCGACTTCACCACGCTCCTCGCCAAGCAGTTCACGAAGCCGTTCGAGCAGATCAACAGGTCGGTCCGCCTCCTGCGCTCCGGCGAGCACCAAGAGCTCGCCGGAATCCCCACCGACCGCCGGATGCTCGGGATGGTGGTGACCATGGAGCAGTTCCACCAGATCAACACCCCAGCCCACCGCGTGGCCCTGCCCGACACCGACATCCCCGTGATGGTCACCTCCATCGCCGACCTGGAGGACGCGGTCACCATCACCGGGACCAGCCTGGCCGATCTCCTCTGCACGGCCTACGACGCCGACGCCGTGTACCTGCGCCAGCTGTTCCCCCAGTACGAGTTCCTGGAGTACAACGCTGTCCTGGAGCAGGGCTGGTCCGCAATCCCGTTCGCTCGCCCCCGCCAGCCGCGGGCCCAGGAAGCTCGTGCCGCCGAGTCCGGCAGCACCGGCTGAGACCCCGAGCCACCCGGAGTTCGGGGGTCGAGGAACAACGCTGCCGCACGATCCGGCAGCGTTGTTCCTCGCCCCCCGGTTCTCACCTGCTGGGGCCGGGGTTCCACCCGATATCCGGCTCCGTGGCGCTGCCCAGTACCGCGGCGAGGTGGCCGATGCTGGTGAACGCGACACCCGGGTCGGAGGTAAAGGCGGCCGGGTCGATGTTGCGGGTGACGAAGATCGGGACGACCTTCCAGTCCCGTGGAGTGTCCACTCCGCATGCCCGCGCTGCCGCCTCCGCATGGGCGGAGAGGACCTGGGCCTTCGCCAGGAGCTTCTTGCGGTAGCGGACGAACCGGTCGAGATGCTGGGCGACGCTGTGGCTGCTGATCGCCCTGTGAGGGTTCTTCGCCTCGACCACCCAAAGCCGTCCCCGGGCCGAATCGGCGACCAGCAGGTCGATCTCACCCGGCAGTCCGGGGATGCCGGCGCGCGCTGCCGGTCCGACGTCGAAGCGGGGCCGATGCGGCAGGCCGGCACGGCCTGCCGCATCGGCCAGGTCCGTCTCGAGCTGGTTGTTCTGCTGCTGGCGGTAGCGGTCCAGGAGGTCGGCTACCTTCGGCGGTGTGTCGGGCCGGGGCAGTCGGCTGTCGCTGAGGGAAGCGGCGTAGAGCTGCTGGGCGGTGTGGACGAGCCAGGGCGCGATCAGGATGCCGTCGGCATGAGCGATCAGAGGGTGGGTCGTGGGCCGGATCCGGCGTTCGACCTCGGCGTAGGCATGTGCGTGCGTCGCGGTGGCGTTGCCGCTGTGGAGGAGGAGCTGGTCGACGGCGGCCAGGATTTGGCCTTCTGGCAGCTGGGACCAGGCGGCGGCCTCGCGGGTGATGTCCTCCCTGCTGGTCGCGGCAATGCCGTCAGCCTCGACGGGCCAGTCAGAGGCGGTGGCGAGGACGGCGGCCAGGGCGTCGAGCCCGCAGCCCCACTGCGCGGTCAGCTCCCGGTCGGCGCGGGCGAGGGTGCTGCCGGCCGGCGGATTGAGACTGGTGAACTCGGTTGGAGTGCGAAGGGCGCGCCGGGCCGCGAACAGCTCCTGAGCGGTGATGGGTTGCAGGTCGGAGGACCGGGCGCGGGCGAGCCACGCCTGTTCCTGAGCCTGGCGGAAGGCGAGCGTGTCGAAGCCGAGATGTCCAGCCTCGGTGGCCTCAGCCGGGTTCCTCGTGGCAGCGGTGGTGGGGATCTCGAAGGTGAAGACGCCTGTGGTGTCGACGGTGAGCTTCGCGGAGTGCAGTTTCCGGCTTGCTGGGACGGCCACCAGCGCGGTGCGCAGGAGAAGCTCGGTGAAGGCGACGAGATCAGCGACGGCGATGAGGTCGGCAGCCTGATCGCCTGCGGGCGGTGTGGCGAGGGCCTGTTGAAGGAGGGCCTGGAGGGCGGCGGTGACTGCGGCGCCATCGGTCTCCCGGCGGCGGGCCTCTTCTTCCCAGGTGCTCCCCTCAGCGCGGATGATTCCGGGAATGGCCTCCTGCTGGCCGCGGCTCCGTGCGGAGAGAGCAGCGTTGAGGTGTCGGGTCAGGGTCGGGACCAAGGCCGGACGGTAGGCACGGAGATGTCCGTCGAGTGCGCCCTCCAGGGCATGCAACAGCTGCTCGGCCGGGCCTCCCCGACGCAACGCTTCGGCCCCGGTGAACGTGCCTGCCGGTACACCTGCGTCCCGCACGGCTTCAGCGGCCAGGCGCAGTGCCCGAGCTCGAACATGCGGTGTGCTCGGCAGGCAGTGGGCCGGCGCGGCAGGTGGAGCGAACGGGTCATTGCCGTACCAGGTGATCACCGGGACGGCTGCGTCCCAGGCGGTACTGAACGCGTCGGCTGCCAGACCACTGCCGGCGCCGTGGGAGGTGCGGATCCGGCTGATGGTCTGGTGCAGGATCCGGCCGAGGATGTGGTGACCGTCCTCGGTGAACCGCGCCAGAAGAGCAGGGTCGAGCACCAGGTCGATCCGGGCGGCCTGTTCGTCCACACCCACTTTCACGGCCAGCGCGTCGGCGGGGACGTCCGTGGGGCGGCCTGCAGGCGGATCGTGAGGGGCGACGGTCTCGCTGAGGTGCAGGATGACGGGTTGGCGTCCCGGCAAGGTGAAGTGGCGCGTGAGGTCGAGATGGCCGGCGAGGGTGCCGCGGATTCCGTCGGCGAAGCCGGTGAACGCGGCCTCGTCAAGCAGCGCACCTGGCTCGGGACTGATGGTGGTGACGATGACCAGCGGCGGGTGACTGCTCACGCTGACTCGCACCCTTCGCTCCGGAAGGTTCTGTGCCAGGTCGGCCCATCGCCCCTCACCCTGCTGCGCCGCCGTGAGACGGCAGCGGTCCCAGTCGACCGCCGGTGGCAGCCCGGCCGAGTCCAGCAGGGTGTCCGTCGATGCCCACAGCGCAGCGCGCTCCCACGACACGTCCCGGCCGTACGGATCCACCAGGGCCACACCCTCTTGCGGTGGGCCGGGAGGCAGGAGGGTCGCCTGGGCGTGCCAAGCGCTCCAGGCGTCCAGCACGTCGTAGTAGGCGACTGCGTCCGCCCCGGGGTGCTGGGTGAGCTCCAGGACCCACAACACGACCATGGCCAGGTCGCCGTCGGCCGCGGCGAAGATCTCGGTGAGCTCCTCCACGTGGACGTAGACCGTGTCGGTGACCACCTCCCGACCGAGGAATCGTGGCCCTGCGTAGACGACAAGCCGGCCGGTCCCGGATGGGGTCCTCAAGAGCTCGGCGCGTGCCTTCTCCACGAGGGCGGCCAGATCGTCGGTGAGGGTGGCGACGACGGCGATCTCCAGTCGGTGCGACGGCGAGCTGATCCGGCACACCTCGTCGGGCTGGGTGGGTGCCTCCCGGAGACCGAGGAGTCGTGCGACGCGTGTGACGGTGCGAAGGCGAAGGTTCGACTGGGCATCGTCCGGTATCGGGTGTCCCTGCAACAGATCACCTGCTGCCGCGGCCGCGGCCTCCAGGGCAGTCGATGCAGGCACAGGTTCTGTGCGGCCGTCGATGCTCCTCACAAGCAGAGTCGGGCCGAGCAGAGGAAGACCGGGTGCGTATGTGAGAGGCAGCTCGGTGATGTCGCGGGTCAGGTAGGCGAGCGCGGCCGCTGTCCGGTCCGGTTCCCCCGAGAAGTTGGCTCCGGTCACATGGTCGGTCCCGATCTCGCGCGCAGCGGTCACCTCGGCGGATGTGACCTCGCACGTGATCTGTTCGGGTGCCGGTTCCACGGCGGTGGCTGGAGGCCACGTCGGCGAGAGGTGCCTGACGGTGTGGTCGGTGTGTCGCAGCGCGAGTTCCAGGACGTCCCGGATGCCGAATCCGCGCACCGCGACCAGGTGCTCATCCGCGGCATCGGCGGTGTCACGGAGTGCTCGCAGAACCATGAGTGGATGGTCGAGTTCACCAGGGTGAATCAGGTAGGACCTCTCCCCGAGGGTGAACCGCACCGCATCCGCCGGGTCGTTGGGCATCCGGCCGGTGGTGATGCCGCGCGTAGGGTCCGCTCGCAGGGCGGCATGCAGAACGCCGGGGAGGTCTCCGGCGCCCGCCTGCTGCCCTTCCGCAGCGGGGCTGGCCAGGGCGCGACTCCAAGCGAACAGCAGATGATCATGTAGTCGGGCGCATCCCGGCGAGTCCAACGCCGCACGCAGCATCGTCAGCACCGAGTCACGGGAGTACTCCCCCAGTGCCTGGTCCAGGAGCTGGGCTTCCTCGTGGGGCATCGATCGTCCTTCTGTGCGTAAGAGCTGGGCCTCAGCCTGCCAGCCAAGGGGCCGCCCGCGCCGGACTCTCTGAACATCACCACCGCTGCCGAACAGCTTGCGGCGGCCACGCTCCGACAACCTGCCTGCGGCATTCCGCTGCGAGCACTGCAACGGACCTTCCCGTCTCCCCACCTCACCGCGGGTCGACGATCACCGGGGCGGACTCCCAGCTACCGCTCTGAACTCGAGCGGCAGCCCGCTCCTCCGCCTCTGCCCACAGATCCTCACAAGATCTGATCGGAGCGAAGTGGGCATGCAGCTCCTCGATCTCGGCCGACGTCAGCAGCACCCTCTCCGGCCGGGCCTCGGCAAGCGCCGTGGGCCGTCGCCCTTGCCGGCGACCGGGAGTCTGCTGCGCCCGCAGCCTCTCGCGGCACATCCGACGGATCTCAGCCGAGGCGTCCCAGGCAGGCCCGTACTCGGCCTGCCACTTCGCGGCCATCGCCCCGAGCCGTTCGGGCTCCGTCGTCTCCCGCACGGGCACCTGCCGATAAGGCTTTACCGACCCCTCAGGCAGGTAGAGCAGACCGGTGTTGGCACGGCGCCGGATCTCTGACGCCACGTAGGCGGCGACACGATGGGGCCGAAGCGGGACCGTCCAGCGGGCAAGCTCCCTCGCGCAGTCCTGCGCGGACCAGCCGGCCGAGTACAGCGGGCGCAGAGCGTACGCGAGTTGCCGGACACACGAGCCCTGTGTCCACCACGTGTGGAGTTTGACGAACTGCGTCTCCAGGATGAAGTACGCCGCCTGTTGCGGCGTGAACGCTGTCGCCCCCTTGGCCCGATGGCCGGCCTTCGACCGCTGGCTTCCGGACCGCTGCGCGCGCGTACGCGCAGTGTCTTGAGAGCTCCCAGTAGAAGTAGAGGTAGTACGGGGCTTAGGTACCCACACAGAAGGGGTGCACGAATCAGAGTTATCCACAGGCTTCAGCCGTCGCCTCTGCTGATCATTCTGAACCTGCGCGACGGCCTGGGTGCGGCCCTCTTCGGTGACCCCGCACTGCCGCGCCCAGTAGCCCTCGCCATCGATCCGGTGCCCCATCGCGTCATCCCACGCGCGAGGAGCTACTGGGGCGTAGATCGTCGCCGACCGTCGAAATCCCATGTGCGGCCCGAAGGCATCTCCGCGCCTGCTCCGCAGAGAGTTGCGAAGCGAGCTGCCCCTCTCGACCCACGCCAGGAGGCCAAGTTCACGCAGGATCGCGACGTGGACGGCGACGCACCGCTCCGACAGTCCCAGGCGCCTCTGCATGGCGGCTTGGCAGTACGCCACGGTGCCGTCCTTGCTGCGGTGCATCCGGGCCGCGATGTCCTCGGCTACCCGGACGGTCGTCGCGTTCGCCCCCTTCCGCACACCGGCAGCGACCATCCAGCGGACCGCCTTCATCCAGTCCCGGCGCGTGCGCACGCGCCGGGACGCCGTTCCGCTCACCCACTGGTCGGACTTCGACGTGATCAGGGTGAATGGCAACCGCAGGGTGCTTTGGGATGTGCTCGGTTCAGCTACTTGACGGCGCGCCGCTGAGGAGGGCTGGCAGCGCGCGCGGGTGTACGGCATCATGTCTCCGTGCTCGTGATGCCAAAAGCGAGCGCAAAAGGGCCCGCTCCTGGCGGGTCCGGCGCGAACCGGTTGAAACCGCACGAATGTGCGGGGGACCAACGGGCCCGTACCGGGGCCCGAGTAACGAAGCGGCTGCCAACTCGACGCCACATCGAGCGAACGGCCTGGACTGGAGCAGTACGAGGACCCGCGCCACACGGGTCACGCCTCACCAGTCCGCAGCAGGAACTAGGTCATGAGGACCTCCGAGAGATCAGCGACGGACAGAGCAGGGGGAGCACTGATCGCTGAGTCCCTGAAACCCGCCTCCATTGGGTGAGAACCACGGAGAGCACTGACGCCAGACGCACGAAGGCCCACCGGAAGCCGGCGAGAGACTCGCCGCCCGGTGGGCCTATCTGTTGTTGCGTCCTCCCGCAGGCATGCGGGTACATTGGTGCTCACGAGACCGATCCTCGAGTTAGGTCTCCCAGGACGCCCCGCATGGTGCTCGCTGCATAGGTTTCCAGGCCTTGACTTGCAGCTGAGCCGCGGGGCTCTTCTGGTTCCGTGGGGTTGTCGAAGTAGCGGACGGCTCATCTACCGCCGCTGCGGGTCACCCTATCCCCGTCCAGCAGCCCGCACATACATCTCTGACCGGTGAGTCACGGCCGTGTCTTCTTGACGCCGCGCCGGTTCATCACCCGGATCTGCAGCGCAGTTTGCTCCCTTTACGCCAGACGAGGCGACACGCTTCGTCTCCTGCATCGTTGTTCACCACGTGCAGCATCGTTCAGGGGTGTAAGGTGATCAAAAAACACGAACGGCCCCCGATGCTGGCCGGCAGGGGACCGTTCGTTTCTCGTTACGACTTCGAGAGTAACGCGGGATGCGGGGCTCTACCCCATGAAGCGGGTCACTCTCGAAAGGACAGGAGCACGTCGAGCAGTGACAGAACAAGACCAAACGGAAGAAATGGTGGTCGAACTGGGCAGGACGACTGACCGCTCAGGAGTCAGGCTCGCCATCATCCCCGAGTGGGTGCTTCAGAAGTGCCGCATCGAAGCATGGCTCTACGGACACATGTCGCTGCTGGCAAAGGACGACGAGGTGAATATCCCTCTGACTCAGCTCGCAGCCCTCACTGGGGTCTCCACCCGAACCCTGCAGAAGAACATCGGCACCCTGCGCGAAGCAGGAGCCATCTCAGTCGAACCGCGCCACGATGACAACGGCAACCGGCTGCCGAACCGGTACGTCCTCAACCGCACCCCTCCTACGGGGGTGAAGCTCGATGGGTAAGGAAGCAGGCCCGCCGAAGGACACGCAAGATTCTGCAGGAGGTAACTTCGCAAAGGACGTCGCGGAGGATGGCCTCCCGAAGGATCTCGCAGGGGATGCCAGCTTCGAACGCGGCCGACGGAGGCGCTACCCGTTCAGCCAGCTGCCCGACTGGGTCCTCTTCGCCGACATCCTTCCCGGCGCGAAGACTCTCTACTGGGCTCTCTACGTCCATGTGAACCAGGAGCGCAAGGACAACTTCGGAGACATGCGGGTCTGGCCCGGGCAGGCCAAGCTCCTGTACATCTCCGGCATCAAGTCCAAGACCACTCTCCGGAAGTACCTGAAGCAGCTGCGCGGCATCGGTGCCGCTGACTGGCGCACCGGGCGCAACCCGAGGAACCCACTGCGCACGCAGACGGTGTACGTGGTTCACGAAGAACCGGAAGCCGGCTACACGGGTCCTGCGTCGCTCGCAGAGCTCTACGAGGCCTACAACGCCGCTGACGAGGACTGAACAGCACACTGCAATCAGGGCCCCCCGTCGTCATTGACGATGGGGGGCCTTCGCGTTCCTCACCCCAGTGTGCTTGGCATCAGCACTGCTCAGCCCCAGGGGTCATTTTTTGACCCTCCGGCTTGAGCGCCTGGCCCCGAGTGTCATTTTCTGACCCTCCGAGAGGTCAGAATCTGGTCCTCCGGAGGACCAACAACTGACACTCCGAAGGACCAGATTCTGACCTCCGCAGATGCCAGAATTTGGCGCCTAACCATACGAAGCCTTAACCAGACGAACTCTCAACCCAGACGAAGCTCAACCACACGTAGCCGCAACCTGACAAAGATTCGTCCGCTACGCGGGCTCATCAACTGCCGGGGGCTAACGCCGCCCCCGGCCACCCCGCGCCAGCGCCCTGGATGCGCTGGACCATCCACCGGTCATGGTTCTGCGCTTCGCGCACCACTCCAGGCCCTAGGGGGCCTTCCGTTGAACCATGCCCCCTGATACCTGAAGTTGCTCACCATCGTGGTTGACGTCCTACCTGATGTAGTAACAGCAACCACAGGACGCGCGCGCGTGCGCGCGAGGGCAGCGCCGACGGACGAAGCCCTCCGGTGCCTCAACCTGCCGCTCCCAGGGGTGTCCGCTTTCGAAGGCACGATCCGACCATGTCATCACCATCTCGTGGTCCGGTCGGAGTCCTGAAGCGCGTCCTGGTTGCTCTCGTAGCCGCAGGTGCCGTCATCGGCTTCTGGCGGTGGACAGGCCAAGGCAGCGACGTCACTGATCCGGGCTGGCTGGACCGCACTACCGAGACGGTCACGGACTTCGGGGAGTCGATGAAGGACCTGATCAGTCAGCTCGACGACCAGGTCGGGTGATGACGCGTCAACGGACCTTCGAAGGGATCCTCCAGTGATACGTGTTGCACGGTGGCTGCTGACCGCCATGCTGACCATCGGCCTCGTATGCGGCGTCCTCAGATACGTACGCGATGACGGAGCGGGCGGCATCCGCGACCTCGTCACAGCGTTCGTGGGGGGCATCGCCGATGTCACCTACCGGTGGGTGCCGCCCACCCTCGAGTTCCTCGCCAGCCTGGTATCGGACCTCTTCGGACAGGCGGCCTGACGATGGTGATGGGACCTACCCACGCCCTGTCGGGGGTGGCCGTGTGGATGGCCGGTGCCGCAGGCCTGCAGATGTGCGGAGTCACCCTTCCCGGAGCTGAGGTCGCGGTGGGCGCGGCAGTCTCGGCGGGGGCGGCCCTGCTGCCAGATATCGACCACCCGTCGTCGACCGTCGCCAGGACGTTCGGGCCGGTCTCCACGGCGTTGTCGCACGGGGTCGACCGGGCCGCGACGGCGGTCTACAACCTGACCCGTACGGCCCGGGAAGCTCCGCGGACGGGCGGGCACCGCACCCTGACGCACACCGCTGTGTTCGCCGCGACCGTCGGCGGCCTGGTCAGTACTGCGTGCGGACTGCTCGGCAAGCCGGCGGCGGTGACCGTGCTGTTCCTGATGCTCGGGTTGGCGATCCGGGGCCTGATGGGCCGCTGGGCAAGACGACAGGGGTGGATGGTCACGACCTTGGTGACTGCGGCAGCGGCGGCAGGTGCCGTCTGGTGGCTGCCGCCCGGGCGGGGCTATCCGGTACTGGGCCTGGCGGTCGCGGTCGGGTCTCTCACCCACTGCCTCGGCGACATGATCACCAAGCAGGGGTGCCCGCTGGCCTGGCCGCTGGTGCATCGAGGGAAGAGGTGGTGGGAGTTCGCCCCGCCAGCGGCGATGCGGATACGCGCCGGAGGCAGCTTCGAGAAGACCGTCCTCGTTCCCGTCCTGGCCCTCTCGACCGCGGCAAGCACCGCGTTCGCGATCCCGGAGGTGCAGGCTCTGATCCTGTCCGGATGACCCCGCCGCGGCGACTGGCCCGTGGGCCCGGCTGGCCAGTGCCCTCTCGCCGGTTGTTGCGGAAATCCACCGGTCACCGGCACAGCCGGTTTCGCCCGGGTGGACAGTCAGTGGTCAAATGGCCGCGACTTTGTGATCACCACTCCGTCGCCCGAAGTGCCGGCGGACCAGCTCGAGGAGAGGTACATGAACCGCTTCCCCACCCGCGCCGTGGCGGCCGCGGCCGCCGTCCTGCTCGCGGCCGGTTGCTCCAGCTCGGGGGACGACGGTAAGAGCACACCTGGCAAGGACAGCAGCGCGAAACCCTCACAGACGCCGGGCCTGGGCCTTGAGATACGTCCCGGGAAGGACCTCGTCGCCCACCAGGGCGTCGCCGTCGCCGCGCTGGACCGAGAGACGCTGCAGATCCGCAAGCAGGTCACCGTTCCCGAGCCGGCCGCCCAGGGCCAGCTTGCCGGGACCGGCAGCCGCAGCCGCGTCTTCGACAGCTCCTTCCAGTACGCCCTGCTGGGTGAGAGCGGCATGAGCGCCAGCGGCCCCGAGGGAGAGCTCAAGGTTGCCGACCTTGCCGCGGCCGGCACCGACAAGGCCGTCGTGACCCTGACCCGCGAGCAGCTGACCGCCGCCGGCGTGACCGGGGCGGTGTCCGGGGCTCAGTTCACCGGGGCGCCGAAGTCCCCGCAGCTGTGGTTCCAGACCACCGAGGCTGACAGCCCCGCCGGCGAGACCTGGTCGAGCTCGACTGCTGACCAGTACAAGATCACATCACTGTGGTCCGTCGACATCAAGGACTGGCAGGCCGGCAACCACACCGCGCGCAAGCACGAGGTCCCCGCCGAAGTGCAGGCGTACTGGAAGAGCCAGGAGTGCCAGACGGCGTTCTCCCGCAACCCCGGCCAGGAGGGCTTCACCCCGTGGAGCTGCTGGCTCGTCGACGCCGCAGGCGTCCCCGTCGCCAGCGGTCCGGCCAGCGCCCGCACCGTCAACGGCACGGTGGACACCGGCTGGACGAACCCGGCCTCAGGCACCGGCAGCGAGAAGGTCACCTTCAGCTACGTCAAGGGAAGCAACGGCAAGCCGGCCCTCCCCTTGAGCGTCAGCGCCGGCGGCAACGGCGCCTCGACCCCGGACGGCATGTCCGGTCTGGTCGACAGCGGCTCCGCGGCCAAGAGCGAGCGGAAGATGTGGCGGTTCACCACCGCGGGGTCCCAGCTGAAGCTGGAGGAGCTGCCCAAGGCGCTCCCGGCGGCGACAGGCAGCGACGACGAGACCGAGCTGTGGGTCTTCCCCGACGGCCAGGCCGTGGCCAAGGTCGAGAACGGTGACACCGCCACCGGATGGATCCTCACTGCCGACCAGCAGTGGAAGAAGATCGGACCGTGGGCGGACGAGCTGCTGGACGCCGAGGTCCTCACGACGTCCTGAACCGATCGGCCACAGGGTCCCCGAAGACACGTCTTCGGGGACCCTGTCCGCTTCCGTCCTTAGCGTCCCAGGCGGCTTCACCCCCGCAGCAGAAGGACGGCCCCGGCATGACCATCCCGCAGACCGCACGCATCTCACCGCGTTCGCGTCGTCTACTCGCCACCGTCGGCGCGCTCGGTGCCGCTCTCGTCGCGCTGCAGCTGGCAGCAGCGAGCCCCACAGCAGGACTCGTCGTCTGCGCGGTGGGCGCCCTGGGCGGTTTCCTCCTGTGGCTCAGGGCGAACCGCACCGTCGCGACGGCCATGATGTCGACCTGCGTGACGATGATGTGGATCCCCGCTGTCATCAGCCGGGTCGGCGAGGCCGCTGGCGTCCCCGAGGCGATCGCCTCATGGGAGGTCGTACCGATGTGGGCTCTCACCCTCGCGGTACCGGCCGGCGCCTGGCTGCCGACCCGGCATCGCGGCTCCCGCGCTGTGACCGTGCTGCTGTGCCACGCGGCGATCAGCGTCACCGCGCTGACCGCCGCGGTGTTTCCCGCATCCTCACTGTCGACCGCAGCCGCGCTGACCCTCCTGGTCGTCGTGATCCGTTCCGGCGTCCCTGCGGCTGTACGGGCACGGCTGCACCGCCTCCGGTCCGCGGACGTCGGGACCCCGGAGCAGGTGCGCGACGGCGATGGGCGCCTGTGGCTCTCGGCGACGCAGTCCGGTCCCAAGGAGCGTCAGGCGTTCGTCGGCCACGGAGGCGTGGTGGCAGTGGTGCACCGGCTGCCGCCCGGTCGTGTCACCCTCACCCGTGTCGAGGATGAGCCCGGAGCCAGGGTGCAGGCCTACGCGCTCAACGGCTCCGCAGACGAACTCGTCGAGGCACTGGGCCGGTTCGTCGCCGAGGACCAGGATCTGGCCCGGGTGCTGAGCATCGACACGGCCGACGTCGTCACCCTGGTCACGGCGCCGCACGCCGGCCTTGCTGACGAGTCCCTGTCCATCGACCTCGCCGGCCTGTGGGACAAGGCTGCTCACCAGTACGTCGACCGCCGGGTAACCCTGCTGGCCGCCGCGGAAGCGACAGGTCACCTCCAGCACCTCACGGTGAGGCGGCGCCGGCTGGCGACCACAGGACAACGAGCGGCTGCCCTCCGGCGCGGAGACCGGCGGCAGCGCGGCGTCGCAGCGACAGCCATGGCGATCCGCTGAACCATCGGAGCCGGGACAAGGAGAAAGGGCTCGGCCACGGGATGATCCCGTGGCCGAGCCCCTTTCCTGTCTGCCTACGTGCCCCGCTCAGTCCTCACGCGGGGCAGGAGGCCTCGGCGGCGTCTCATCGACCGGCGGCCTGGGGCTCGTCGGCCGACGGGGAAGTTCACCCGACTCCGGGGCCGGGGCCGGAGCAGGCCGCGGTGAACGCCGACGAGGGACGGGATCGGAGCGGTCCGGCCCTGAGATGGACACCGGCTCCGGCCCCGGACGGCTCGCACGCGCCCGAGGGGACGGCGCCCGGGTCGGCGGAGCCGCAGTCGCTGCCTCCCCGCCGGGACCTCCGCTCCCATCAGGCCTGGACGTCGGCGCGGGCGTCCGGCCTCGCCCTGCGGCCGGGCGGGAGACGTCGTCTCCCGCCCCTGCCCTGCTGTCGCTTCCTTCCGCCCGCTTGCTGGTCTTCGCCGTGGCATCCGGGTCGGCGCCGCGTGTGTCCGCCCGGGACCTGCCACCGCTCGCTGTGTCCGGGCGGCGCCCGGACACAGGCTCCGGACGCCTTGTACCCGTCGGGGAGTCCGTGGTGCTCGGAGAGGGGCGCCTGCCACCGGAGGTGCCGGGCCGGGACGGACCCGAACCGCCGCGTCCAGATGTTGACTCGCTCGGTCCCTTCGGTCCCTGCGGCCGTAGTGTCCCTCGCGGACTGGGCCGGCGGTCGCCGATGACCCGCCGGGCCGCGGACCGCGCCCGGGTCTTCGCGAAGCCCCCCGCACGGCTGGTGACGTCGTCGTACGCGGCCTTCGCCTCGAAGGCCTGGTCGGCGCTCCGCTTGGCGCCCTTCCCCATCTTGATCGCGAAGTGCCACAGTCCGGCCGCCGTCAAGATGATCATCAGCACTTGGACGCCCAGGGAGGCGTTGCTGCCCAGGATCAGGCTGTAGATCGCCATCAGCAGGGTGAGTGCGATCCAGGCGATGGCCTTGAGGACGAAGGAGATGGTGAAGGCGTTCGCCCATTCCCGTGCCGCGAACGTCGCCGGCGGGAACGCTGCCACCGCACCGACGATCGGCAGCACGATGATCAGGATGAGGATGAACCCCTCCCAGAACAGCTTGAACAGGGCGACGATGTCGATCGACGGGGCGAGGATCACGTTGGAGACACCGGAGGCGAGCGCGACCTGCATCCGGGAGGACGGGTTGGCTCCCCGCCAGTCGTTGAACCGGCTCTTCCGCTCGTCCTTGGCCATCTGCTTGGCGACCTTCTCGAAGTAGTCGCTCTTCTTGCCCAGGGAGTCGAGGTTGTCGGCGCGCGTGTACGTCTGCGCCATCACCTGGGCCGTGCGGATGTCGGTGCACCGGTAACCGAGAGAGCAGTCGTCGGTGTCCCACCCGCCGCTCGCGTCGCCCTTCCAGCCGCTGTCGATGACGGTGTTGGCGTTCTGCCCGAACTGTCCTGCGGCCCACGGCGTGAACATCATCGCCTTGTACATGGTGCAGGAGCTGGTGCGCTTGGCCCGGTTCGGGACGCCCTCGGCGAGCCAGCAGGGGTCGGCCGTCTTCGTGCCGGCGTTCTCCGGGAGCATGACCTCGGTCATCGCCGAGGAGGACCCGTTAATGGCCTTGTCGGCCTCAGACGTGACGGTCGTGTACCAGGACCCCTGAAGCAGCAGCGCGCTGATGAACAGGGAGGCGACCATGCCGCCCAGGCCCTGCCACACCTTGGAGCGGCTCTTGGTCCGGCTGTGCACCACCACCCACGCGCCACAGAGAATGATCATGACGGTGCCCAGTGGGGCCCAGACCGTCGCGTACAGCTTCGCCACCAGGCTGTTGGCGGTGCCGTCCTTGCCCTGGTACAGGTCCTGGAACGGGGCCGTGTTCATGGCCAGGTCCTGGATAGCCAGGCTGAAGCTGCCCAACGACTTGCTGAACTCGAAGACGGTCTGGGCCATCCAGTTGCCGGCGACGTCCATGATCGAGCAGGAGTCGTCACCGTCGACGTTCTTCTTGTACGTCGACCACAGCAGCCCCCGGCCGTTGGTCAGCTCGTAGAGGGTGTAGTTCCGGGCGACGGTCTTCTTGCTCATGTCGGCCGTCGGCTCGGGCCCGTACTCCGGCTGAGCCGACGGCAGCAGCACGGTGGACGCCGAGGCGTAGAACTCGGGCCCCCAGTTGCCCTTGCCCGGTACGCCGATGCAGTCCAGCCCGAACGGGGCCGCCTGCGCCGTGGACATGGGGGTACCGAGGACGACGGCCAGCACGGTCAGCACGGTGAAGACGCCCGCCCGTGCCGCCGCGCCTGTCCGGCGGACACCGCGAGCCAGCAAACCGCGGCGGCAGGGCGCGGGGAGACTGCCCGCGGGGACGACGAGGGGTGTCATGCCCGCCCGTGCGGAACCACGGCGGGGCTTCGGCGGTATCAGCCGAGCGGTGAGTGCGACGCTCATCAGGCCGCCACCTCCAGGTCGTTCATCTCGCTCTGGAACGACCAGCCCGCCACGTCGGCGGGCGGATCGACCGCCTGCCGGGCGGGCCTGGTCTTCGGGTTGGTGTCGGTGGCCCGCAGCAGCTCCGCGAAGACCAAGTCGATCTCGGTCGTGCCCACCCGGTTGTCGGCGTCGCGGTACATGCACACGCCGGTCTCCAGGTGCGGCTCCATCAGCGAGGCGATGACCCGCGGGTCGTCCGGGTCCCGCTTGAGCATCGGCGCGACCCGGCGGGCCTCCTCCACCGACTTCTGCAGGAACATGAAGGCGGAGTGGATCTGGTTCGTGCCACCCTCGCGGGACTCCGCGTCCTCGATCCGGATGAGGTCGGTCACCTGCTGGGTGATCAGGTAGACGACCATCGCGTACGAACGGCCCTGCTTCAGGGCGCGCTGCAGCAGCGACCGGCCCGCCGGGGTCGCGGTCACCACGTAGCTCTCGTCGACGAACAGGGCCTTGGGGCGGGTGGCCATCTTCCCCGTCACGGGGTGCTGCTCCAGCTTGACGTCCAGCATCTGGCTCGCCATCCGCATGACCATCTGCAGGATCGTTGACGCGAGCCGGTCCGGTGCCTGCCAGTTGTCCGGGTTGTCGTCCTGCGGGAGTTCCAGACCGCGCAGCGTGATCACCGTCCGGCGCCGGCGGACCGTCTCGAACGGCCGGGGTTCCTTGGCGAACGCCAACCTGGCGTACGGCATCTTCCGCAGCGACCGCAGCACGGTGACGGCCAGCTCGAGCTCGGCGAGCTTGTCGGCCCGGCTCGCGGCGTCCTCCTGCGCGGCCGCGAGCTGCTCCTCGATGTTCTGCACGACCTCCCACGCGGTCGGCCGCGGTGTGGTGTCCGAGGCATGCGCGGCACTGGCGCCCTGTGACATGGCGGCCTGCAGCCGCTGGTCGTACCGGTCGAGCACCGCTTCCATAGCGACGGTGACCGGCACCTGGATCCGCTGCCACATCTGCTGGCCGATGAACCCGGCGAACATCGTCTCCGCCACCAGCCGGCCGGCGTGGACATCCGGGGTGATCGACCACGGGTCCAACACACCGTCGTGGGACTTGAGCAGGTCGATGACCCGGGTCTCGGCCCAGAACTCCGCATTGACCGGCTGGAACTTCGAGTAGGCCGTGCCGATGGTGCCTTCGGCCGCCTCCCGCTCGAAGTCGGGGTCGTTCACCTGCGCCCCGAAGGCGAGGTAGTAGCACATCTGCGCGAAGTCGACCTTGGGGTCGATCGCCACGCACTCGGTGCCCGACTCGGACTCCTGGAAGAACTTGAGCAGGCCCAGCGACGACTTGCCGCCGCCGGACGCACCGGCGCAGGCGACGCCGGCGCCCATGTTGCGGGCCGGGCCGACGTGCAGGCCGTAATGGACCGGGAACCGGCCGGACCAGCCGATGAACGGGCCCTTCCAGCCGAGGACGTGACCGCTGCGGTCCCGGCTCGTGCGGTCGCCGATGTTGACCCCGGCCGTGGGCAGGCCGATCCCGAACGTCTCCAGGGACTGGATGCGCTGGTACGGGGCGATCGGCAGCTTCGGGTCGTCGCCCGGCAGGGCTTCCTGCATCAGGCGCCACTGCAGCCGCTTGGCACGCAGCACCTCCACCCCGGCCTGCCGCTCCAGGTGCTTCTTCAGCTCGCTGGCCCGCCGGTTCAGTTCCTCCACCGTCGGCGCGGAGACCGTGAAGCGCATCCGGCCCTCGAACCCGGGACGCGGGTTGTCCACGGCGATGTCGACCGCGTCCTTGGACACGGCAACCTGGTCGGTCAGCTGCTGGTCCGGTGTCCGGCCACCGGCGACCATGTCCTCGTACTCGTCCTTCAGGTTGTTGTGGATCTTGCTGATCTCCTTGGTGAACCGCTCGGCGGGCAGCAGCGTGCCGCGCCAGGAGACGTCCACCGGGAAGTCCAGCTCCCCTACCCGCCGCGCCCACGCCTGGTACTGCTGGAAGCGCACGTTCTCCGGCCACGACGCGACGACGAGCGTGGTCGTGTACGAGGTGAGCTGCTGCCCGGTCTCCTCGTCGACCTGCTCGATCTCGATGTGCGTCGGCCTCGAGTTGTCACCGCGGAAGTCGACGACCAGGTCGAACTGGCTGCGGCCCCAGGCCCTGGAGTGGATCAGCGGTTCCTTGGGGACCGGCAGGTGCCCGTAGAGCGGCTTGCGGATGTGGTAGACGAGATCGGCGCGCGAAAGCGGCTCGCCGAGCCTGCCGAACGCCTGGTGGACGGAGGCCGCGACCGCCTGCCACCGCTCGATCGTGGACGGGGCCAGGTCCTCCTCCGCCACGCCGGTGACGAACTCTCCCGCCCGCGCGGTCAGCCCCGGCCGGGCCTCACCGCGGGCGCGCGGTGCCTCAGCAGCCGTCTCCCCCAGGTCCACCGCCGGGCCGTGAGTCAGCGACCCGAGCTTGATGAACAGCGCGACCTCACGCTCAGAGGCACCCAGCCGCTGCTGGTACTCCGCGATGCGCTCCACGTACGCACGGAAGTTGGCCGTCGGCAGCCACGCCGCGTCGACGATCTTCGCGGTCTCGGCGGCCGCGTCGACCGGCTTCTCCACGATCTTCAGGTGCCATTCCACCGGCCGGCCGGACCGGCCGAGTGCGGCGAAGACCCGGCCGGGCTCTGTGGCCATCGCCGTGAGCTCCTCCGGTGACGCCAGCTCCTCCGGGTGGGTCGTCAGCCGGATCGCGGTCCACACGGAGTCCCCGTGGATGAACATCGTGTCGTCGGCGTACCGGTACGGCAGCCGCTGGGCGTCCTCACGCGCCTGTGTGCCGGTGCCGCTGGTGGGCTTCTTGTCCTTCTTCGCTTCGTCGGCGAGGTCGTCCTTCTTCGACGGCACGAGGAACCACGCGAGGGCCAGCACGGCCACGATCGCCACGAATCCGATGATGAGCGCCCCCATCAGGAGACCTCCTTTCGGGTACTGCGGGTGGAAGGTCCGCCGGGTGGGGACCAGAGAATGACCTGCCAGTGCAGGCGCTGCGGTTCCTCGGACCGCCCCAGGCCCTGGACCCGGCGCGGTTGCCGGAAGGCGTAGTCGAGCCGGACCACCAGCTCCGAGCCGGGCCGTAGTTGGCTGCCGGGGATGGGGCGGGACCACATCCATCCGACGAGGATGGGAGGAGGCGCGAACAACGTGGCGGTCACCCACCACACGTCGCGCATCGGCGGGATCACGAGGCTGATCAGCCCGAGCAGAAGCCCCCAGCACAGGGCCACCAGCAAGGCCACGCCGCAGGCCTGCATGTTGATGCCTGGCATCCACTGCGGCAGCGGACCACCCAGCCGGAACATCCGCTTCGGGCGGTCTCTCATCCGCGTGTAGTCGTGGGCGACGATCCCGTCGCCGTCGTGCCAGTCCATGAAGCTCCTTGGTGTGGAGCTGCCCCCAGTCGGCTGCGCCTTGCTGGGGGCAGCCGCTACTTGAGCGTGTTGGTCGCGAGGCCCTGGATGATGGTGAGGATCACCGCGCCGCTGACGATGATCGCGACGCCGAGGCCGAGGACGCCGAGGTTCTGTATCGCCTCGCGCAGGCTCTGGCCACCCTTCATCGAGACGATGACCTTGATGCCGAGGACCACGATCATCAGACCGGCCAGCGCCAGGCCGATCACCTTCACCTCGGTGCCGAGGTTGGTCAGCACACCGTCCACGGAGGGAGCGGCGAGCGTGTGCAGAGACGCCGGGCTGAGGGCCGCGACGGTCGAGAGGGCTTGAGACATGAGCGTTCACCTTGCGTGAGCTGCGGATTTCCGACGCTCACGTTGTAGATCCCAAAGCGGACACCCCCTCTGGACGCGGATTTCCGGCGCCGGCGGCCATGAGAAAGCCCCGCCCCTTGAGTGCCGATACCGGCGGGCAAGGGGCGGGGCTCACCGGAGGCCGGGGCCGCCGCGGACGTCAGGAGGCGGGAGCCTTGCCGCCCGCCTCGTCCGGGACGCCGGCACGGATGTCCTTCACGAACCAGCCCTGGTCGGTCAGCACAATCTGCACCCGGTACCGCTCGGTGACATGGGCGCTCCCGGTCTTCCACTGCACGCTCACCCGCGCCCAGGTGACATCGTCGACCTTCCACTTGTGGCCGTCCGTTGCCCCCACCCCCTTGGGGAGCAGCACCTTGACGTCGGACACCTTCGGGGAATCCAGCGCACCGCGAAGGCCCGCCGTGGCGGCGCTGCTCGCTCGCGGCGCGACGTAGCGCGTCAGCGTCGTGCCGTTCGAGGAGCCCCAGGAGGTGAAGAAGTCCGCGAACAGCTTGCCCTGAAGATCTCCCGAGAGTTCGGAGTCGACCTGCAGCGGGTCCTTCACCGTCGGCGGGGTGGCCTGGTCCGGCTGCGGCAGCGTGCCCACGTCGCCGACGACCCGCATGCCGTTGCCTGACTTCAGGTCGTCCACCCACACCGGCACGGACAAGGTCCGCAGCGCCCCCGTGGTCAGCTGAACCTGGATGCCGATGTAGTAGCCGTGCTGCGGGTACTCGGCGATCGGCTCCATGTAGCCGGACCACACCGAGTACGCCACGACCTGGCTGCCCTTGCCGTCCCACCCGCACGTGGTGTCCACCCCGGAGGAGGACAGACGCGCGATGGCCTGACGCCGCTGCTCGGCCTGCTCGGGGTTCTGGTTCGCGCACAGGCGGGCGTAGCGGTCCGCGAAGGCGATCGCTCGTTCTACTGGGAACGGGGTCAGCCGGTACTGGGAGACCTGCTCGTCGGTGATGCCGGTCTCCACCGGAGCGGGGTGTCCGGCGGTGTACGCCATTACGCCGACCGTGCCCAGCGCCAGGAGTGAGACCGTCACCATGGCCGTCATCCTGGCGGCCATGTGGGTTGCCCGGCCGCCGCTCAGCCGTCCGCCAGGCCGTGGGACATCGAACCGCTCCCCGGCGGCCGCGGGCGTGGAGGCGTCCTTCGACTTGCCCGGCTTGGCCTTTGCCGCGGCCTTGGCCTTCCGCTTCGCCTCCTTCTCCTGCTTCTTCTTCTCCTTGGCCGTCTGAGTCGGCGCCGCCTGGGGGTGCGCGGCCGGGCTCTGCGCCGGGGCCGGCATGTACTGAGGGGGTTGCCCCTGCGGTGGGGCCCCCTGGGCGAACAGCTCTTCAGCTGCGCGTACCGGGTTGTACCCGGCTGGTGCTGCCGGTGCCGGTGCCGGTGCCGGCTGGCCGGACCAGGGTGCCTGTCCCGGGGCAGTGTGGTCACCCCATGGTCCGGGACCAGCCGGGGGCGGCCCCCCGGACGGCATGGCCGGGCCCTGGGGTTGCGGCGCCCAAGGATCCTGCACCGGCGGGTGCTGATGGGCAGGAGTCGTCCCCTCGTACGGGGGCTGCGGATGGGTCACGTCATCTCCAAGTACAGAAAGCGGACAGGGTCGGTGTCGGGACGAAGGCCCCCGGCGCGGGCGCGGTGACTGCGACGAGCAGTTTCAGGGGCCGACCGGCCAACCCCGCTGAAGTGCGCCGGCGGGAGGCTCAGTCGAACTGCGACATGACGGAGCTCCAACCACCGTCGGCATCACCGTCCGAGTGGTCCGATGCGCTGCTGACGGGGCCCGCCTGCCGGGCCTGCTGCCCTGGCACCTCAACGGCCGTACGGCCGGGCGCTGGAACGGGAGCAGCCGGAGCCGCGCTCCACCCCCCGGCCGTGGACGCCTGCTGCCCGGGGACGCCGCTCTCCGGCGCGACGGGAACCGCAGCCGGAGGCTTCACCAGCGCCACCGGCTCCTGCCCGGGCCGCCCCCAGCTCCCGTCAGACCTCCACTCCACAACCGGCGGCCGGACCGACGGCAGCGCGGCGACGTCGACCAGCACGGTGTGCACTGCTTCCCACCACCGGTTCGGGCCCTCCTCGACCGTGTGCACGGTCGCCAGCGTCGGGTGCTTCGTGATCCACACCATGTGGTGGTCGGGCAGGTCCTGGAAGACGGAAGCGGGCACCCGCGGCTCCCTGCGGGGATCCCGCTGGATCAGCCCGCCGCGCTTCGTGCGACGGCGGCCGTGACGGTCGAGCTGGTGCTGCATCCGGGCGTAGATCTTCGTGACCTGGCTCGTGAGACCGGACAGCACCTGGGCGTCCTCGGCCCCGTTGACCCGCAGGCACAGGAAGTTCCCGCACGTCTCCAGCACCCGCTTCGCCCACACCCCGGTGCCGTCCACGGCCACCAGGTCCGCCCACGACTGCGTCGACAGGATCGGCCGGACCATCGCGTCACGGGCCTTGTTGCACAGGCCGAGCACCGCATCGCCGGTCGCCGAACCGAACTCCTCGACCTGCATGTACAGCGGCCACTGCGGGGCCACGCCCGAAGCGATGTCGCGCCGCAGCATGTCCGTGGTGTTCTGCATGTCCAGCAGCACCAGGGTTCCCAGGGTCCTGGCGAGCGAGCCGTAGGTGGAGACGTTCAGGGAGAAGACGACGATGTCGCCCTCGTGCGCCGCTCGGCGCAGGTCGATCGTCTGCTCCATCGGCCCAGGGCGCAGCCACTGCCCGGCCGCCGGACCGTTGCTGTACGTCGAGATCAGGCGCTGCGTATCCGCGACCGCGGACCGCGTGAGCTCATCACGCCGCCAGTTCGCCACCATCGTGGCAACCCGCTCGCGCACCTCGTGCACCGCCCGACGGGCCGCGACGTGCTGAGCCGGCGGTACCCGAGAGGCGACCGCGTCAATGTCGATCCCGTCCGCGACCTTCTGCAGGAACTCGATGTCGAGCAGGTCGACGAGGCACTCGAAGCCGCCCTTGCCCACGTTGTAGCCCGACCAGTCGGCGACCTGGTACGCCAGCTGCGTGTACTCGTACGCGCTGCGGAAGTAGACCGCAGCGTCCCCGTCGCGCCCCACCGAGTTCAGGAGCATGTCCGACTTCGACGTGGCGTTGCCTCGTACCAGCGGGTCGTAGAACGCCGGCGACGACGGAGCACCAGGAGCGACCGGCGTGTACGGCGAGCCGTTCGGGTCGGCCAGGTCGAAGTGGAGGAAGCGGCGCCCGTGGACCTGCGCCACCTCCGCGTAGTGCGCGGCCACGTCCCGGCCGCCCTTGAAGTCGACCACCACCCAACCTGACCCGAGCCCGATGAGCTGCGCGCCGACTGAGTTGGTCACGGCTGTCTTACCCGAGCCGGGCACGCCCTGGACGAACGTCGGGCGCAGGAACCCGTCGTGCTCGGCGACGACCGGCAGACCGGCCAGACCGGTACCGAAGCCGACCGTTCCCGGTATCTCCACCTGCCGGCCGAGGAAGTCACGGCGCACCGTCGTGGCGTCCGTGTACGCGCCGGTCTGCATCCGGGCGGCGGTCTTGCCCGCAGCACGCCGCTCGGCCTTGCTGAGCTCCGCCACCGCGGGGACCTCGTCGAGTTCGAACTGCGGCTCGATCCCTGCCTGGAAGTCCGCCACCGCGATCCACACGGCCGCCGAAGCCAGTCCCACCGGGACTGACAGCGGCACCATCCAGCCCAGCGCAGCCGTCACGGACATGTCGTGCGGCAGGTTCCACCCCACCGCGACCGCGATGTCCTGCCACAGTCCGACCACTGCCGCGACGTGCCAGTCGACCGCGCCGGAAGCGGTTCCCTCCAGTACCCACGCCACAACGAACAGCACGCCGGCGCAGACGGCAGCGGCGGCCGACAGGACTCGCCATGCCTGGTTGCCCGCCCGTACCGCGAGCCGTCCCGCGACGGCAATCGGGATGGCTGGCGCGCACACCGCAAGCAGCGTCATCCCCCAGACCGCACCCAGCCACGCGGCTACGGACTCGTCCTCAGCCCGCCTCATCTCCGTCATGTGATCCACGCCATCCCCGCTCTCCTTGTTCTCTTGATCCACACCGCGCGCCCTCTCTCCGGCTACGCCTGCTGCTGCCACCAGGCCAGGAATCCGACGCCGGACGCCTCTGCTGACCACCGCTCGCGCAACTGCTTCCACCGCGTGAAATCCACCCGCCGGGTGTCCGGCACCTGCCGCAGGTCGAGCTGATAGGCGACGCCGGGGTCCTTCGGCTGGAAGTGCCGAACGAGGAACGGGCTATCGGGCCGGTACTGCGGCGGCCCCGGAGGCAGCAGCCCGACTTGCTGCGCGACACCGTCCGACCAGGCACCCGTGCGCGGGTGTGCATGACCGTGCAGGAGCGCCATCACCGGCTCCGTGGCGAAATAGACGACCTGGGGAAAGACCTCTCGCGCGTCCCGGTACGACCGCAGGACCTGGCGTATCTCCGCAGGGCTCTTCGCCGTGATCTCCACCTCGATCGCCACCAGCCCCAGCGGCGCGGCAACCACAAGATCCGAGTAGTGGACCCGGCCGCCCGCACCGACCGGAGTACACAGGAACCGCTCGCGCCCCCTGCCGTCGAGCGTGGAACCGGGCTGCCCCGTAAGAGCAGCAGCGACCTGCTCCGCCCGACCGGATGTCGTCGCCTCAGCACGTCGGACCTCGCGCTCGGAGAGCACCCGGGCGCCGCCGAGCTCGAACGTGAACGCGGCGTCCGTCACGGCCAGGCGGTGAAGCAACCGCTCCCCTGGCCACTCCGGAGGGCGGAGTTCAGTGCTGCCGGCCCGGGCGCCGCGCGCCGTCGTCCACACGCACGCCCCCGCCCAGCGGACATCCGAGGACATGCGCAGATAGCCCGCCTCGCGGAGCCAGCGGACTCTCTGACGAGCCGTCTCCTCCACCCCATGCCAGTACCGGCGCGCGGCCTGGCGCACAGTCATGACGCCGAACCGTGTGGCGCCCGCGAGCATCAGCTCGTCAGCGACCGTGCGCTGCCACCCATCGCCCCGCGCCGTTCCATCACCCCGCGGAGCTCCTCCGGCCGACGCCTTCCGCAGCACCGCCGCACGCCGCCGTGGGGTCGCTGGCGGCACCCCTTCAGGGAGCAGCGTGACCTCTCTCGACACTGGCCTCGGCATCGGTTCTCCTACCATCCCGACGAACACGAACGGCCCGAGAAGTACCAACCAGACCGGACACCTTGATCTGGTGGAGGAAACCTGTTCGCTCTGTAGCCGTACGCCCAGGTCAGAGGCGCAGCAGCTCCACGGCGCAGGTGCCGTTAGTGGCGGAAGTAAAGGCAGGAAGGAGTGGGGAAGAGAGGAGAGGGCGGCCCTCCGGGCCTGGCGGGGGTCGGCGCGGGGCGCCGTGTGCCCTGACGGGCTCGGCGGGGATGCGGTGGTGCGCTGCGCGCTGGTTGCCGGGCCGCTCCGCGGCGGAGGCGACCGGCGGGCGGGGTCGGGCCGCTGCGCGGCGAGGGTGCGGGGTGGTGCTGATGGTGGGTTGGTGTCGGGCCCGGTGGTTCGCGGTCTCGCCTGGGGGCTCGGCCGGCTCACCTACCGGTGCCCTTACGTGCCGGGGCGGCGGTGTGGGCACGAGAGGGGCTCGAAGGTGCTCCTGGGCGCGCTGGCGGTCCCTGAGGCGGCGAACGGACGGCTGGGGCCGCCGCGGAGCGGCCGTGTACCCATGGCGCTCCTCGGGGCCGCAGGGTGTACACCGCAGCCGGTACTCGGGGTGGTGCCGCCGCGGAGCGGCCTGAACGGCGCAGCAGAGGGTCGACGGGCCCGTGACGGCCCGAGCGGGACCAGGACGGGGACTAGGAGCACGAAGGGAAGCGAGGCGCGCACCTGCGGGGCCCGAGGTGCCCCGCAGGGCGCCGTTGTCGGTCCGGACCGCGGCTGTGCCGCGGCCTCGGAGGTGGAGGCGGGATAGGGCAAGGGCGGTGGTGGGGGGGGGGGGGGGGGGCGGGGGGCCCCCCCCCCCCCCCCCCCCGGGGGGGGGGGGGCGCCCCGC